>CAYWGQ010000095.1:0-8480 GCA_964457725.1 uncultured Gammaproteobacteria bacterium | reverse complement strand
ATCGGCTGGGTGCCGACGGAGCCGAACGCGAGGCCCCTCTGTGTCGACCCGGAAGGCCGCTTTCTGGTCGCGGCCGGGAGCGGGCCTTTCAGGCCCAGGACTACTCCCGACCGAGACCGTCTCGTCACCTACGAGGTCGACCAGACGACGGGCCAGCTCACGCCGATGGAGGCCTATGAAGGCGGGAACGGGCCGATGTGGATCTTGATGACCCGGCTGAGCGGATAGCTAGGCGATCGACGCTACTCGATCGCCGGATTCACGTAACCCGCCGGCAGCACACGATCCGGATCGGGCCGGATGCTCAGGTATCGGACGTGATCCGGGATTTCGACCCAGCCGTGCAGCACTCCGGCGGGGATCACGACGACGTCGCCTGCGGAAACGGTGCGCCGCTCGCCGCCGACGAACGTCGCGAGCTCACTCGGACCGACGGCCACTTGCACGACTTCCGAATCCGGATCGAGCGCGCGGGCGTTCTCGAACTCCGTGCCGGTGATCAGCACGCCCGAGCCGGACAAAATGTAGTACACCTCGGTGACTTGCGAATGCAGGATGCCGCTGACGGGCGCACCGTCCGCCGTGCGTCGCGCGCGCTGCTCCAGCACGCCGACGCCGACGTTGAGCTTACCGACGTCGGCCACCTTGATCTGGCGGTCCGCCCCGCCGTCCGGCGCGGCGATCACTGCGTCGATCTCCGCTTTCAGGACGTCCACCGACGGCGGAGGCGTTTGACCGAAGCCTGCCGCCGGAATCGCGACGAGCATCGCCAAGCCCACGCTCGCCGCCGAAGCCCCGCCGAGACGATTGGTATTCCGGTTCATCGTGCCACCCTGATCCACTTTTGCAGACAACCGCCGGACGGGCTCGCGTTGCAGCCCCCGGTGAGCCCGGCGAAGATGTTCCCCAGCTCGTCGGCCGCCAGCCCTTCCGGCCGAGTTCCCGGCACGAAATGGCTCAGCGATCCGTCCACTGCGCTGCCGATCCGAATGCCGGCCTGCCAACCCGGGTTGCGCGGCACCCAGCCGCCGCCCTCCGGCGCTTGAGGCGGGCCGTCGATCGTCCACGAGGACTCGGAATCCGCGACGATCAACGTGTCGTCTCGCAGTATCGTCAAGCCGCTCGGCCGGCCGAAGTGCCGCCACTCGTCGACGAACTCCAGGTTCGCATCGAGCACCTGCACCCGGTTGTTCGAACGGTCGGCGACGAAGAGACGACCGCGCGAATCGAATGCCAACGCATGGGGCCCCATGAACTCGCCGGGACCCGCGCCGAGGCGCCCGACCGCGCGCACGAAGGTGCCGTCCGGCTTCAGCTGCACGAGCCGGTCGCCGTCCTGTTGAGCGCTCGCCGGCCGCGGCCAGTGCCCGTCGGCGACGATGATGTCGCCGTTCGGAGCGACGGCGCACGCGGTCGGACCGATGAACGTATCTTCCCCCGCTGCCGAGACCCCGGCTTTGCCGAGACTCAGCAACAGCTCGCCGTCCTGCGAGAACTTGTGGAGCTGAAATCCGCGTCCGCGCGTCGAAGGGTCCTCGGCGAACGGCCCGCTGTCGCCTGCCCAGAGGTTGCCGTCGCGGTCCATGCAGAACCCGTGTGCCTGCACGAACAGCCCTTCGCCGAAGCTCTTCGTGATCGTGCCGGACGCGTCGATGTAGTTGATCGGCGGCTCCGAGCGGAACAGCATCCACGTGCCGCCCGTGTTGTCCGGAATGATTCCGATCGCGGCGCCCCAAGTCATGCCTTCCCGTAGCGTCGGCCAGCGCTCGACGATCCGATAGGGATTGCTCATCGTCGACGTCGGGCGGCGGCCGATCTGCTCGAGCACCGTCGGCGGACGCGCGTTGCCGCCGGGCTGCGCGGTGACCGCGACACCCAACGTGAGTCCCGCCGCTGCGACTGCGCCCATCAACGCGAGCGCCGTGCCGGTGCGTTTGTTCTTAGCCGTCGTCACGCGATTCACCCCCTCTTACTGAATCAATCGATCGGCGAGCTCCGCAGACGCGTCGCGATGCGCGGTCCGCGGGTTCAGCGATGGCCGAGCTCAGTTGCGATGCTCGGGAAAACGAATGTTGAGCCACGTGATGCCGTCGGTCTCCTTGATTCCATGATGGATACCGGCGGGGATGAAGATCATGTCGCCGACTTTGATCGGCCGCTCGGTGCCCCCTTGGTGCTTGCCGTCTACCTGCTCGCCGCCCGTGACGAGCGTCCCGGAGCCCTCCTGGACGACCCACACGTCGATCGTGTCCTCGTGGAACTCGGTGCGGTAGTTGTCCGGCGCCGCGCGCTCGACGTAGCGAATGTTCACGTTGTACAGGCCGCCCTCGAGCAGCCGGACCACGACGATCCGCTCATCGCGCATCCGCCCGAAGTACTCGGCGAGCTTCTCCTGCGGAAAATCGACCGCCCGATCGAGAGGCGCCTCGTCCAGAAAGAGCGCACCGGGTCGTTGCGCCAGAGACGCACCTGCCAAGACGCAAAGAGCCGACGCCGCAAGCCCCGAAACAATCCTTCGCATCGTTCGATTCCCCCTTCGTAGATCTCGTGGAGGCAAGCCACGACTTCATCTGCGCCCGAGAGTGCAGGGCCTCATGTCTAGCTTGCGACGGTTCTGTCCGGTAGTCCGCGTGACGATGTGTGCACACGGCAACGGAACGGGCGCCCCCTCTAATGAAGCGGCCTCCAGGATAATCCGTGTTATAAGCTGCGTCCACACCCGGAACGGGCGCGCATGTTCTGCAACTCGACGTCGGTCGTCGAAGTCGACCATGAACATGTGTATTATTGAAAATGCAGCACCGAACGGAACGATGGAGACTGACGCCGATGACCGAAACGACGAGCCGATACCGTGATGAGCTGACGGCGGCGCCGACGTGCGTTACCCGGATGCCGCTGACGCCTGCGATTGCCCGTCATCCGAGCACGGCGCATATCGGTGCCGGCGCGTCGCGTATTGCCACTCTGTTGATCGCTGCCGCGAGCCTCGGTGTTGCTGCGCCCGCCGGCGCCGGCGTGCTAATCGTCTTCATCGACGGCGACGAGCGCGCCGTCAATTCGCCGACTCGCGGACAGGCGGGCCGCGCAGCATGGACCGAGGCGGTCGCCGCTCGCGGCGGGGAGATCAAGACCGACGACTTCAACGGCGTCAACATCGACGTGCCGGTCGACACCGAGACGAAGGTCGGCCACTTCAGCGTCTTCTTCAGCCAGACCGGCGGTTACTCGCCGCAGGCCGGCAATACGTCACCCGATCCGCACCCGACCGGTATCTTCGTCGGCACGACCGGCACCGGCGGCGGCGCGAACGCCGAGACCATCGAAGGCCTCGAGCTTCGTTACGACACCAGGGGGCCGGTCACGACGAAGCTCGAGCTCCGGTTCGATCCGCCGATTCGCGCCTGGGCCGCAGACGTGTACTCGGTGGACGGCGTCGGGTTCGGCGAGGGCGGAGGGCCCGACAGCAACGACCACACGACGATGCACGTGCTCAATCACTCGATCGATTTCACCGAGGTCCTGCCGTACGCCGGCAGCGGCTACATGAGCTTCTTCGGGATCATCTCCGACGAGCCGTTCGATACGATCTCGTTCACCGCCGAGAACGACGGCGATCGATTCCGTCTCGACAACGTCTCGATCGCGGAGTGAGCTCCGGCCCGAGGGCGGGCTGCTAGCAGCTAGCAGCAGCGGCCTTGAGGCTCGCGATCCTGGCGATCGAACTTGTCGCGCCAGAACTGTCGTTCGCTCATCGGCGCCGAGGTGCAGCCGCTCGCGCGATGGTGCTCGAGGTAGCGTGCGTAGGCGTCGGCGCCTAGCACGCCCTCGACGTACCAGCAGAGCCCTCGCAGCGCCGCGCGCGCCCGGCCCACGACCCGCGTGAGGACGGGCGCGCGGGCACGTGCCGCGCAGGCAACCGGCTCGGCCCGCGCGCTCATCGGACCGCCGCCCACTCGGCCTCGAGCCGCTTCTCCGCCCGCGTCGCGAAGAAGCCGGCCGGCGCGAAGATCCTGGACGGCACCCGCGGATCCTCCGTGTCCACGCCGCCTCGGTTCGCGAGCGCGCGGCGCGTCGCGCCGATCGCGGTCGCGATCACGATGATCGTCAGCACCATGAACAGGATCGAAAGCGTTCCCTGCACGAACGTGTTGCGGACGACCGCCTCCATGGCCTCGCGCGACCCCGCCGTGCCGAAACTGGTGAGCCCCGCCTCGAGCGCCTCGCGGAACGCCGCGTGCTGCGCCCAGTAGCCGATCGCCGGCACGCTCGAGAAGATCTTGTGCAGCGACGCCGTGATCGTCACGACCGACGCGAACGTGAGCGGCAGCGCGACGATCCACAGATACCCCCGCACGCCCTTCTTCGCCGCGATGGCCAGGCAGACCGCGAGCGCGATCGCCGCGAGCAGCTGATTGGCGATGCCGAAGAGCGGGAAGAACGTGTTGATGCCGCCGAGCGGATCGGTCACGCCCAAGATCAAAATGCTGCCCCAGCCCCCGACCATCAGCGCCGTGCAGACCCAGGCGCCCGTCGTCCAGGAGGTGTCGTGGAAGCGCGGCCAGAAGTTGCCGAGCGCATCCTGGAGCATGAACCGCGCGACGCGCGTGCCCGCGTCGACGGCCGTGAGGATGAACAGCGCCTCGAACATGATCGCGAAGTGGTACCAGAAGCTCATCATCGTCCGGCCGCCGATCAAGCCCTGCATGATGTGCGCGAGACCGACGGCGAGCGTCGGCGCACCGCCCGTGCGCGAGACGATGCTCGCTTCACCGACGTCGGCTGCCGTCTGCTGCAGCATCTCCGGCGTCAGGTTCACGCCGGTGAGGCCCAACGAGTTGACGAACGCGACGGCACCCTCCACGGTGCCGCCGGTCGCGGCGGCGGAGACGTTCATCGCGAAATAGATGCCGCGATCGAGCGAGATCGCGGCGACGAGCGCCATGATCGCGACGAACGACTCCATCAGCATCCCGCCGTAGCCGATGAACCGTGCCTGCCGCTCCTTCTCGATCAGCTTCGGTGTCGTGCCGGAGGAGATCAGCGCATGGAAGCCCGACAGCGCGCCGCAGGCGATCGTGACGAACAGGAACGGGAAGAGCGGCCCTGCGACGACCGGGGCATCGGAGCGCCCGACGAACTCGCTGAAGGCCGGCACCGAGATATCCGGCCGCACGAGGACGATCGCGATCGCGAGCATGAAGATCGTGCCGACCTTCATGAAGGTCGACAGATAGTCGCGCGGCGCGAGCAGCAGCCACACGGGCAGCACGGCTGCGACGAAGCCGTAGACGATGATGCCCCACGCGATCGTCGTGCGCTCGAGGTCGAACAGGCTCGCGCCCCAGGGCGTATTGGCGACCCAGCCGCCGGCGATGATCGCGAGCATCAGCAGCGCGAAGCCGAGCACGGAAACCTCGACGACGCGCCCCGGGCGCAGATGACGAAGGTATACGCCCATGAAGAGCGCGATCGGGATCGTCATCCCGACCGAGAACACGCCCCACGGGCTCTCGCCGAGCGCATTGACGACGACGAGCGCGAGAATCGCGACGATGATCAGCATGATCGTGAGCGTCGCGAGCAGCGCCGCGGTGCCGCCGACCGCACCGAGCTCGTCGCGCGCCATCTGGCCGAGCGACCGTCCGCCGCGCCGCATCGAGAAGAACAGCACGAGATAGTCCTGCACGGCGCCGGCAAGCACCACACCGACGATGATCCACAGCGTGGAAGGCAGATAGCCCATCTGCGCCGCGAGCACCGGCCCGACGAGCGGCCCCGCGCCCGCGATCGCGGCGAAGTGGTGGCCGTAGAGCACGCGCCGGTCCGTCGGCATGTAGTCGCGGCCGTTGGCCTTGTACTCGGCGGGCGTCGCCCGGGTGTCGTCCGGCTGCGTGATCTTCAGCTCGATCAGGCGCGCGTAGAACCGGTGGGCGATCAGATAGGTGCAGACCGCAGCGAAGACGAACCACATCGCGTTGACCGTCTCGCCGCGCACGAGCGCGAGCATCACCCACGAGAAGCCGCCGAGCAGCGCGATGCCGGTCCAGACCGCGATGCGGGCGGGCGTCCAGCGCCGCTCGTCGGCGCCGCCCGGCAGCTCGTCCACGGCCGTCGGCGGCAACGCTCCGGACGGCCCGGCGCCGCCGCGCAGCGTGATTGCGGTCCCTGATTGCCCCATCGTGCGCCCCCCTTCTCGATGCTCTGGCTCGGGGCGCGATGATAACGCCACGATGGTCTCTTTACCGAAGCAATGTGAGGACTGCCGGTGCACCGGTCGGGGGCATGAACGTGCCGCTCGACCGGCTAGGCGCTGAGAGCCGAGCGCTCCTGTCCGTCGGCAGGACTGTTGCCGAGCCGTCGATCACATTGCGAAGTTCGTCGGATCCGATCCGACGCCGTTCATGCCGTCGAGCAACGCGCGCGACGCACGCTCGTAGCGAGCGATTCCGTCATCACGCCGGCCAGCAAATCGACGGCGTGCCGCGCGTGAGGTTTCCTGCACGACGTGCTCGGGCGCCCCAGCAACGCACGGATCGGCGTCGTAATCTCGACGAGGTTGTCAGCGATAGCTCTCGGCATCCGACGCAGGCGGATCCCCTCGTCGAACGCCTCGGCGGCGTTCCCGGCACTACGTGTCTCAGCTCGAACGCGCGCCCTTTTCGTCGAAGCCCGAGAACCACTCCGGCTCCCGGACGCGGATGTCTGCGGGAGCAGTGAGAGCGTGCCGTTCGAGCGGCTACCGGAGGCCGATGGAGTGCAGCCGAGCGCCGCATCGCCTGCGGCGATGCTTGCAAGTCCTTGAGTGGATTGGTGGAGCCGAGGGGGGTCGAACCCCTGACCTCCGCATTGCGAACGCGGCGCTCTCCCAGCTGAGCTACGGCCCCACGCGGTGGGAGCGCGCATTATCGGGCCTGATGGGCGGGATGCCAAGGGCCGGGGCGGCAGCGCCGCCGTGCCCGCTCGACCGCTTCGACTCGGTGCACGGCGGTCGCGGGCCACGACCGCAGAAGGCCCCCCGGACGGACTCGCGGGCTGCCGCCGCTCGTCGCGCTAGCGCTTCGTGCGCCGGCCGCCGGTCTTCGTTCCACCCGCGTTCTTCTCGGTTTTCTTCGATGCCTCCTCCTAGCTCTTCTTCCGCGCGGTACTCTTCTTCGACGCTTTCTTCCTCGACGTCTTCTTCTGCGAGGTCTTCCGCTTCGACGGCGTCTTCTTCGACGACTTCTTCTTCGGCGGGACTTTCGCCCCCTCCTTCCGCGCCTCCGCCAGACCGATCGCGATCGCCTGCTTGCGGCTCGTGACCTTCTTGCCGGAGCGCCCGCTGCGGAGCTTGCCCTGCTTGCGCTCCCGCATCGCGCGCTCGACCTTCTTCGATGCCTTCTTGCCGTACTTCCGCGCCATCGCACCTCTCGGCTCTTCGCCTGCCAGGTTCGAGCACGGATCGTGCCAGACCGGAGTCGAGATGCTCTCGAACGTGCATAATGAGCACGTTCGACTTCCGGAGGGGGCACCGTTGAAGTTGAAGTACCTCGCGCTCGCGGTCTCGCTGCTCGCGTCGACCGCTGCCGCGCAGACTCCCGCCACGACGACCGAGACGGCGAGCATCGGCCGCGGCGCACCGGTCGTGCCGAGGCTTCCCTATCCGCGCGCCGACGTAGGCCAGCTCGCCGATCTGCTCGACGATTACCCGGTCGTCGGTCCGTTCAAGCTCGCGGTACGCGGGCCGGACGGCGAGAAGACCGGCGAGACGATCGACATCGGCTCCGCGTGGAACGGCGCCGTGCCCGAGGGGATCGAGCCGCTGCCGAGGGATATCTTCACGACGGCCAACTTCTACGAGGACCGCGAGCTCTGGACCGACCCGCGCTACTTCCGCTGCAACAGCGGGCTCGGGCTCGAGCAGCAGCGCGGCGGCAGCCGCTTCAGCGAGTACACGATCGGCGACGACCCGCCCCGCACCGCAGCATGGGGCTACTGCGATCGCGACTACCCACGCGCGGCGATCGTGAGCCCCTACCCGTTCCGGACCGCCCAGGCGCACTACGACGCGCTGCTCGAGGAGACGAAGCGCCGCGGCGGCCCGACCGAGCACACGTACGCGACGGTGCCCGGCGAGTGGAGCGGGCGTTACGAGCGCGTGAACCTGCAGATGGCGTTCGGGAGCTGGTACGGGATGCTGATGAGCCAGATCTCGACGATCGTCTCGCTGCTGACCGAGGAGTACCAGACGCGGATGGTTCAGCAGGCCTTCCACGAGGGCAACACCGGCTCCGCCCAATGGCCGGGCCAGTATTGCTGGCCCGAAGGCTTCATGCGCCGCTGGCACTTCGCGGGCACGCAGGAGCACCAGATCATGGTGACGCCGAAGCTCGTGCAGATCCTGTCGTCGTCGTCCGGCAATTTCATGACGAACATCCACGTCGGCCGCACGTTCGACACGAGCGGCGCCGTCCCGCGCCTCGGTGCCGACGTGCCGCGCT
>CAYWGQ010000094.1:0-14860 GCA_964457725.1 uncultured Gammaproteobacteria bacterium | reverse complement strand
GTCGAGCCAGCCGCCGCCCCACGTCCAGTAGCCCTGCATCGGGTAGATGAAGCCGGTCATGATCACGGCGAACGCGAAGAACGCCCAGAGCTTCATGCGCTCCGCGACCGCGCCGGAGACGATGGACATCGCGGTCGCGACGAACACGACCTGGAAGAAGAAGTCCGCCAGGCTCGAGTAGTACGGCGCGTCCTCCGCACCGCTGACGACGTCGGCGACCGCGTTGTCCGCGGAAGTCAGCATGCCGAAGCCGGGGATGACGCCGTTACCGTCGCCGTACATGATCCCGTAGCCGCACAGCATGTACATGATGCACGCGATCGAGAACAGGCCGACGTTCTTCGTGAGGATCTCGGCCGTGTTCTTCGCACGCACGAGGCCCGCCTCGAGCATCGAGAATCCGGCGGCCATCCACATGACGAACGCGCCTGAGATGAGGAAGTAGAAGGTATCGAGCGCGTAGGCGAGCTCGGTGACTCTATCCATTATGGTTGTACTCCTTGAGCGCGGTTGGTTCCGGCGGAAAACCGGGTTTCGACGGCCGCGCTTTGCAGCGTCCGTGCCAAACGCGCTTTTCGAGCACAATCAAAGTATTACCAGATCTCGAAGCGTCGTACGCGGCGTTTCGCGCGCCATTACGGTGCGCCGCGTGCACCGCAATGGCGCACCCTGACGCGGTAGGAGCTGTCTAGCCGCGACCCACCGAAGATCGCGGTTGGACAGCCGCTCCTACCCGAGGAACGGGGCGCCGCGGAGGGCCTGCACGAACGTGAAGGCGACGAGCGCGGCGTACGCCGCGGCGCCGACGGCGATCGCACCGCGGGCGTTCGGCCGGCCGAGCGCGACCGCGAGCAAACCGAGCGCCGGCAGCACCTGCTGGGCGTGCAGCGCGAAGAAGTGCGCGACCCGCAGATCGCCTCCGGTCCGCGACCAGCCGAGGATAGGCAAGCCGCCGGCGTCGGACGGAATGCCGCCGACCCAGTGACTGCCGCTCGCGCCCATGTAGCCGGCCGTGATCAGCGTCGCGGCGAACGCGATCGCCGCGCCGGCGACTAGGCCGAAGCGGAGCGCAGGCGCGATCGGCACGGCTCGCTCCCTCGCGATCATCACGCCCTGCACGAGGATGGCGGCGAGCAGCACGACCGCGCCGATGCCGCCGAGCCGAAACGCCGCATACCAGAGCAAGGAGCCCGTGTTGAAGTGCGACGGCACGCCGAGCGCGGCCGCGACCACGAGCCACGTCATCTCGTAGAGCCCGACCGCGAGCGGTGCGGCGATCACGAACCGCCCGGCGCGGCTCCGCTCGGCCTCGCGCGACAAGTAGCCGAACGCCCAAGCGAGCGTCGCGTAGTACACCGCGAGCGACACGAAGAACTTCGTCGGCTTGATCCACACGTTGATGTCGTTCACGGTGCGCGTATCGATCTGCATCGCGCAGAGCGTCGCGAACGCGCCGAGCAGCGCGATCGACGCGGCCCGCGCCAGCGCCGGCTGCCGGCGATGAAGCGCCGCGGACCACCGGCGCAACGCGTCGACCGCCGGCCGGCTCGCTTGCACCCCGGAAGCAAGCCGTTCAACGACTCCGGACGTCGAGGATTGAATCCCGATCGGCATTTCCCACCCCCATGTAGACAGTGTCTATTTACAGACCCGAGGCTACGACCTTAAGCTAGACACTGTCAAGTCAGGTTCGAGAGAAGCACGTGAAGACGTCGCAGAAGCGATCGAACCGGCCGCGGGAGCGCAGGCCGAACGCCCGGGCCGACAAAGCCTCGAAGGCAGGCACGGCGGGCGCGCGGCGCACGAGCGCCCCGTACCACCACGGCGACCTGCGCCGGGCGCTGCTCGACGCAACGGAAGAGTTGCTCGAGGCCGCCGGCGTCGAAGGGTTCACGCTGCGCGAGGTCGCCCGCCGGGCGGGCGTCTCACACGGCGCGCCGGCCCATCACTTCGGCGACGTACGGGGACTGCTGTCCGAGTTCAGCGCCGAATCATTCGCGCAGCTCTCGGCCGCGATGCGGCGGCGCCGCGCCCGCGCGCCCTCGACCCCGTTCGAGCAGCTTCGCGCGAGCGGCGTCGCCTACGTCGAGTACGCGCTCACGCACCGCGCCCGCTTTCAGCTGATGTTCCGCAGCGAACGCCTGGACCCCGAGCGCGAATCTCTTGCGAAATCGGCCGGCGAAGCGTTCGGGCAGCTCGTCGAGTGCATCGACGCGGTCTCGCGCGAAGTAGGTGCGCCGCCGGAGCTCGATGCGGACAAGGTCGCCCTCGCATGGTCGCTGGTGCACGGCTTTGCGACCCTCGTGATCGACAACCGCAACTTCGCGGCGCGCGTCTCCGGCGGCTCCCGCACGCGCGCGCTCGAGACGGTCGCGCGTCTGATCGAGGCGAACCGCCCTGCGTTCGAGCGGCGACAGTAGAACGCAGCGGACGAGGCGCCTTCGAGCGGCGTCAGGGCTTGCCGGGCTGCTGTCCGCAGGTGTCCTGCACGAGCTCGACGTCCGGCGTATAGAGCCACGTCTTCGTGACGGCCAGCGGCTGCGTGAACATCACCGGATCGGTCAACGTCAGCGTCAGCTCGAGCCGCCGCGGGTCGTCGCGGACGACGTAGCGCTCGACCGCGGTCAGCTCGCCGCTGTGACCGGCGAGCGACGAATCGGAGATCAGATCCGGCGTCACCCGTGCCGTCTCGACGATCAGCGCGCCGTTCTCGACGTGCCCGACCGAATGGCCGAGCAAGCTCGGCGTGCGGTGCGTCGGGTGCGGCCGCCCGTCCATGTAGATCGGCCGCAGCAGCGACCACTCCTCGTAGCGGATCAGCAGGTGCTCGCCGTCGCGGCGAATCTGCATCGGCAGCGGGTTCGTCACCTCGCGGACGAACCCGTACGGCTGGCAGTTCAAGAGCTTCGGATCGCTCTCCGGCTCGTTCGCGTCCCGCGTCTGACGGCCGAGCGCCGTCAGCATCGACTCGAACGCGGCGGACGCCGCCGCGCCGGCCTCGGCCGCGAGCGCCATCGCCGGGCGGTCGTCGTTCGCGGGATCGGCCAGCAACGCGCTCAGGCGGTTGTAAAAGTCGAGCGAACAGCCGACGAAGCACTGGATGTCCGCGAACGTCCAGTACTCGTGATCCTGCGTCGTGAACACGCCGCTCCAGGTGCCGATGAACGGCTCGAGCGGATCGGCCGACTGCGCAAGGGCTGCAGACGGCGCCGCGAGCGCGCCGAGCAACATGGTGCGGAAGGCGGGGCTCGCCGCCGCGCGGCGCTTCGCGATCCCGGTCGTCATTGCGGGCGGCGCCGCCGGTCGTTGAACTCGCTGAAGTCGATGTCCTCCGTGAATCGCTCCGTGCCGTCCGGCAGCGTCAGGTACTCCATGTGCACGAGCTTCGAGCCGTCGCGCGACGGGTGCCCGCGGATGATCACGCGGTCGCCGGGCGACAGCTCGTCGCCCGTCCAGCCGACGCGCAGCAGCTGCGTCCGCGAGCCGCCCTCGGCGAGCCACTTCTCGGTCTTGCCGTCGACCTCGACGTCGAAGTAGATCCGCATGTGCGGATTGCCGAGCTGATACTCGGTGACGACCCCTTCGACGGTGATCTCCCGCGTCAGGTCGTAGAGCATCGCAGGAGAATGGTGGGCCGCTACGGGAATCAGCGGGGCCGCTCCGGCGGCCAGCAGCACGACGCACCAGCTCGTACGCATCACTATCTCCGAGATGCTTGCTGTCTCGGCATAGCTTTACCACGCGGCCGGCCAGCCGTCCATGGAAGCAACAGCACCACCCAGGAAGGGCGGTCTTACGCCGGGAAGAAGTCGATCGGCTTCGTCGTCGTGATCGGCTCGACGTCCTTCGCGTCGAACTGGAAGAGCAGCACGCGCTGAACGAGCCGCTGCTCGAGCTCCGGGTCGTTCAGCTCGGAAGAGACGATCTCGCAGTTCGTCACGCGCCCGTCCGGCGCGATCGTGAGCCGCAGCACCACCTTGCCCTGCAGCGCCGGATTGGAGCGGAGCGCGCGGTTGTAAAGCGCATAGATCGCGCCCTTGTTGCGGTCGAAAACGCGCTCGATCTCCTCGCGGCTCCGCGACGGCTTCGCGCTCTCGCCGGTACGCTCGGCCTCGCCGCCGCCGGTTCCGCCGCCGATCGCCGCGACCGGGCTTTCGACCTGCGTCGTCGCGCGACCGGCGAGGCCGCCGCCGCCGGTATTGCGGCTCAGCGCAGCGGTGTTGATGCCGCCGCTCGCGGTGCCGACGCGCGAGGTGATCAGCGAGCGCTCGGCCACCGGCGTCGCGCCCTCCGCCGCTCCGCCGACTTGCTCCGCGCGGCTCAGCCGCTCGGCCGTGTCCGAGTCGCGAAGCGCCTGCAGCTCCTGCGCGAACGGCAGAAGCCCCGCGACGCTCGCGCGCTCGCGCGCCTGCTGCGTGCGGTCGACCGGCGGCGGGGGCTCGGGCGTCGGCGTCGGCTCCGGCTGCACGACCGGCTCGGGCACGGGCTCCGGCTCGACGACCCGCTGCTCGACGACGACGGGCTCGGGCTCCGGCGCCGGAATCGGCTCCGGCTCGGGCTCGCGGACGACTGGCGGCGGCGGAGGCGGCGGCGGCTTGTCGATCACGAGGCGCGCGAAGCGCTCCGGGATCTCCTCGACGACGGTCGGGTCCTTCTCGGGCACCGGCAAGATCGCGAACAGCAGGCCGAGCACGATCGCCGACCCGAGGCAGGTCAGCAAGAGCTTCCGGAACTTCTGCTCTTGCTCCGCGTTTGCGGACCAGGGCAGCTCGTAGATGCGGTAGATCGGGAGTGCGGCGCTGCTCATCGGCCGAAGTCCTTCAATTCGCGCCGGTGAAGGCCGCGAGCTGCGCATCCGAGGTCGTCTGCAGCACCGCGAGCGAGACGCGGCCGTAGTCCGCGTCCGTGCAGGTCGCCATCACCTTCTTCAGAAGGCTGTACGGGATCGCTTTGTCGCCCATGATCGTCACTTCGCGGCTCGCGACGTCCTCGCGCGCGTCCGCGCGAAGCACGCGATCGGTCTGCGCCTGGAGCGCGGCCTTCAGCTCCGGGATCACCACGTCGCCGCTCGCCATCACGTCCGCGACGCGCGCGACCGGCCGGCCTTGGACGAGCACCTCCTCGTCCGTGACGAGCACGACGACCGTCTCGCGCGCCTTCTCCTCGGAGATCGACTCCGGCAGCTGCACGTCCTTCGCGTTCGGCAGCACCTCGACCTCGCTCGAGTTCACGAGCAGGAAGAAGACGAGGATCGTGAAGATGTCCATCAGCGAAACGAGGTTCAGCGCCGCGCGCCCGCCGTGCCGCTTGTGATGCCGCTCCATCCGCGCGGCGCGTCCCATGTATCGCACGGCCGTCGCTCCTAGTTCGGCACCGGCGCGTCGCCGATCGAGATCTCGGGGAAGAGCTCGGCCTTCACGACGCGGCTCGTCGCAGGATCGAGCTGCTCGGCGATCCGCACCTTGTCCATCACGGAGACGAGCACCTGATACGAGATGTCCGGCTCGAGCAGCAGCGTCGCGTCGAGCTTGTCCGGGAACTGCTGTTTCACGCGGAACAGGAACTCGGCGAGCTTCTCGAGATCGTGCTCGCCGCCGTTCGCGGCGATGCGTGTCAGCGTGCCGGCCGTCCGGTCGCCGACCTCGATCACGTCGTCGCGCACGGTGATCTCGAGCGCGAACTCGGGGGGCGTCTCGTCCGGCGCCTGCGACTGCGCGGTCGGAAGGTTCAGCTCCAGCACCGCGAGCCGAGAGAACACCGCCGTGATCAGCAGGAACGGCACGAGCACGACCATCAGGTTCATGAACGCCGTGATGTTCAGCTCGCCGACGTCGCGGTTCCTGCGTTGTGAGCGACGATGCCGCATGGATTCAGCCCGTTATGAGTGCGCGTGCGGAGCAGTCCCGTCGAAGAATCGCTCAGCCGGCCGACCGCGTCGGCGCCGGCCGCCCCTCGTGCGCGGGCGCGGTCGCGCGCTCCGTGATCGCGTTCAGGAACTTCACGGACGCCATCTCGAGGCTGTCGATGATCTCCGTCGTCTTCGTCTGCAGCAGCGTGTGCATCAGGAGCAGCGGGATCGCGACGATCAGGCCGAACGCGGTCGTGTTCATCGCGACCGAGATACTGGCCGAGAGCAAGTCCGCCTTCTCGGCCGGGTTCGCGTTCGAGACGGCCGTGAACGCGGTGATCAGGCCGATGATCGTGCCGAGCAGGCCGAGCAGCGTCGCGATGTTCGCGAAGGTCGCGAGGTAGTGCGTGCGCTTCTCGAGCCGCGGCATCACCTCCATCAGGCTCTCCTCCATCGCCTGCTCGACGTCCTCGCGGCGCCGGGCGGTGCGGACGCGGTTCAGCCCGTACGTCATGATCTGCGCGATCGCGGCCTTCGACCTCTGCGTCACCTGCATCGCGCCGGCCAAGTTGCCGGACTTGATGTGCGGCGTCACCTGGTTCCACAGCGCCTTGTTCTTCGCGATCGTCATCGTCAGGAACAACCAGCGCTCGACGGCGATCGCCACGCCCAGCGCGAGCACGATCAGGATCGGGTACATGAATACCCCGCCTTCCTGAAAGAACGCGACAATCGTGGAATACATCTCGAATCACTCCTCTTGCTTGGCTGTTCCGTAGAGCGCGTCGTAATAACTGAGGTGCCGCTCGAATACCGCCGGATCGATCGGCGCGAGCACCTCGTCCAACAGCGTGTTGGCCGGACGGCCGACGAGCTCCCCGAGATCCGATCTCTTCCAGGGAACGATGTAGAGCACCTTAGGCAATTCCTGATTGCCCGTAATTGACGTGGTTCCCAGATCCAATGCGTCCATCACGCGCGGCGACGATGCCGGCTGTGCGGCCGGCGCGGATCGTGCCGGCGCCGCGGCGGGTGCGCTCGGCGGCGCGGACGGAGCGGCCGCGGTCGGCGCGGTCGCCGGCCGGGCGGCAGCACGCGCCGAGGCGTCCACGGCCGGCTCGAGATCGCCCATGTCCTCGAGCGGCGCGCGGCGCCGCTCCGCCGTGCCGACGGCGTCCGCGCCGCGCGCGCCTTGCGCGTGGCCGATCCCGGGCGCGGCGAGCAGCGCCAACGCGGCGAGCGCGAGCGGCACACGAAGCGTCCGTTCGATCGTCATCTACCCTTCTCCCCGTGCGACCTGCGCGGCCTCGTCCGTCACGCCGAGGCGGCGCTTCAGGTCGATGATCCAGCGCGCGACGGCCTCGTTCGGCTCGTCGAGCCCGTTCTGATAGCGCTCGTAGTGCTCGAGCGCTTCCGCCTGCCGACGCAGGTACAGATCGAGCAGCACGCCCAAGTTGTGGTGCGCGAGCGCGTAATCCGGATCCGCCTCGAGCGCGCGCGCGTACGCCCGCTCGCTCTCGGCGAACTTGCCTTCGCGGCGGAGCAGGATCCCGAGCTGATTGTTCGCCGCCGGATGCGCGGGATCGATCGCGAGCGCCTGCTCGAGCGCCTGCCGCGCCTCGTCGCGCCGGCCGTCCTGCTGATAGACGATCGCGAGGTTCACGTAGGCCGCCGGATACCCCGGGTGCTCGAGCACGAACTGCTCGAGCTCGAGCTCGGCTTCGACCCAGTTCCCCGCGCGCAGCGCCGCGAGCGCGCGCTCGTGCGCCTGCACGGCCGCGGGCGCGGGGAGCGTGCCTGCGTTGCCCGGCGCCTCCTCGTCGCCGCCGCGGCGGCGCCTGCGGCGCTCCTCGCGCCGCGGCTCCTCGGCGGGCGCGGCGTCGGCGGCGAGCCCGCCGAGCGCGACGGCCGTCTCGGCGAGCTCGCGCTTCGCGTAGCGCACCGGCATCAGCTCGCCGAGCGCGACGATGCTCCGCTCGACCCACTCGTCGTAGATGCCTTCGGCGGTCCGGGCCGCGTTGCGCTCGTGGAGCGCGATCGCTTCCTCCTCGAACGGGAACGCCTGCTCCTCGAGCAGGATGTCGTACTGCTCGAGCTCGTCGGGCGAGAGCTCCGCCGGCCGCTGCGATTCGAGCAGGTCGCGGCTCAAGCCGTGATAGAGCTCGGCGATCTCGTAGTTCGCCGCGGTCGTCACCTCCGCGACGCCGTAGTCGGCGGCTTGCGTGTAGGCCGCGAGCGCCTCCTCCATCCGCGCGCGCTTCGCCTTCAGGCTCGCGTCGAGCGGGATCACGAGGCGAGTGCCGCGGAACGCGTCGCGTGCCGGCGCCGCGAGCTCGAGCGCCGCGTGCGCCGCGAGATACCGCGTGCGGTCGGTCCGCTCCGCCCCGGCCGCTGCATCGGCGGCAACCAGGTCGCGCAGCCAGCGCTGCCGCGCCGCATGGTCGTTCGCATCGCGCGCCAGCTCGATCAGCCGCTGCCGCGCCTCGATCGCTTCCGCAGCCGGCCGCGGATAGCGCGCGACGTAGCGTTCGTACGCGCCCGCGGCGGCCACGGTCTGGCCGCTCTCGGCGTAGAGCTCCGCCGCGCGCCACAGCGCTTCCTTGCGCACGTCCTCGGAATCCCCGCTGTCGGCGATCCGCTCGAACTCGCTCGCGGCGCGCGCGCGGTCGCCCGACTCGACGTACGCGACCGCGAGGTTCGCGGTCACGTTCGCGGCGAGCTCGTGGTCTGGGAAGCGGCTGCGGAACCCTTCGAGCACGGCCGTCGCCTGCGCCCAGTCGCCCGCCTGGATCAGCGCGGCGGCGGCGTCGTATTCCGCCGTCGCGCGGATCGACGAGCCGGGCGCGGCCTGGCCGACGCGCAGGAAGTGCGCGACCGCGTCGGCCGGCGCACCCGCGTCGCGGGCCTGCTCGCCCTGCTTGTAGATCGACGACGCGATCCGCTCGGTGATCTCGCCCCGCGCCGGGTCGTCGGCCGGCAGGCGCGCGGCGAGCTCGAGATAGGCGGCTTCCGCCGCGGCGAAGTTGCCGAGATCGAACTCGGAGTGCGCGACGACGGTCCACGCAATGCGCTCCAGCTCGGGCGTCATGCCGGTCAGACGCAGGGTCGCGTCACGCGCGACGTCGCGCGCGCGGACGAAATCGTCGAGCGCGAACAGCTTCTCGGCCGCGTCGGTCTGCACCGCGGCCGCCTGCTCGTGCGTCGGGTAGGTCGCGGCGAACCGCAGCGCGCTGTCGATGCCTTGGCGGTGCCACTCGGCGCGGGCGGCGCCGTCGAGCGACTCCTCGTGCCGCGCATAGGCGAGCAGCGCCGCGTAGCCCGCCTCGCCGGCGTGCTCGTGGAACGGATACGCATAGGCGGTGCGCTCGTATTCGAGCGCCGCGCCGCGGAAGTCGCCGCTCTCGAACAGCACCTCCGAGAGCAGGAAGTTCGTCCCCGGCGCCTCCGGATCGTCCGGGAAGGAGCGCAGATACGTGCGATACCAGCGCGCCGCGGCGGCGTACTCCGCCGGCTCGCCGCTCGCCTGCGCCTCCGCGTGATGGTACGCGGCGAGATCCGTCACGTTGCTCTTCAGCAGCGCGACGGCCTCCGGCTGCTGCTCGTAGGTGAACCGCTGCCAGTAAGGGCTTTCCGGCCCGTAGCGCTCGACGAAATCCTGCTTGCCCGCGAGCACCAGCTCGGTGAAGCCGCCCGCCTTGTACGCCTCGATCACCTCGGCCTGGAGCAGCGGCGCCTTCGCGTGATACGGGTCGAGCTCGACGAACGCGGCATAGGTATCGGCCGCGTCCTGGAAGCGCTCCTTGTCGAGGTACAGGTCGCCGAGCGTCGCGTAGACGACGTACGCGTACGGCGGCGCGCCGTGCGCACGGAAGTACTCGGTGATCGACTCCGGGCCGTTCATGTAGGAGAACGCGATCGAGACGACCCGCAGCGTGTCCTCGACGAGCTCCTGATCGGCGCGACCGAGCGCCGCATGCGTAGCGGCCGGATCGGCCGCCGGGTCCGAGCCGAGCTTCCGATCGAGCAGCCCGAAGAACGAGCGGAGGCTCGAATCGTGCTCGAGCAGCTTGAACGCCGACCAGCCGTGCTTGTAGAGCGCCTGCTCGTAGAACGCGGACTCGGGGCCGCGCGCGAGCACCTGCGCGTACGCTGCCTCGGCCTCGGCGTAGCGCTGCGCGACGAACAGCGTCTCGCCGCGGCGAAACTGCGCCTCGTCGTAATGCGGCGTGCCCGGGTATTCCGCGATCAGGCGGTCCAGGGTCGCGAGCGCGCGCTCCGATTCGCCCGCGGCCTCGTACGCCCGCGCAAGCTGGTAGAGCACGAGATCGTTCTTCGCGTAACGCGGATAGCTCTCGAGCAGCTGCTCGTAGAGCTCGACCGTGCTCGAGAAGGTCGCGCCGAGCGCCTCGACGTTCGCCTGAAGCTCGAGCGCCTCGGTCGTCTCGAGCTGCAGGTCGGCGAGCCGCCGCATCGCCTCCGCGCGGAGCAGCGGATCCTCGGACGCGAGCTCGAGGAACGCGCGATAGCTCTCGATCGCCTTTTCCTCGCCGGCCTCGATCGGCGCGCTCGCGTCGATCTCGATCTCGACCGCCTCGAGCGACTTGATCGTTCCCGCCTCCTCGCGCTTGTCCCGGCCGAACGGCCAGAACGCGCTGAACGCGAGCACGACGAGGAGCGCGGTCTGACCGCTCACGGCCGCTCCTCCGCGACCATCGGCTCCTGCGGGCCGCGATCCGTTCGCGCGGCCGTCGCGCGGTCGTAGATCGACGCGAGCGCGAACCGCGCCTGCACGCGGTACGTATCGAGCCGCTCGCGCTGCGCTTCGAGCTCCGCGACGGCCATCTCGCGCAGGAAGCCTTCCTGGCCCGCGAGCGCGGCCTGCACGTCGCCGTGGAGCGCGAGCACGCGTGGCCGGAGCGCTTCGATTCGGCCCGTGAGCTCCGCGAACTGCTCGGGCCACTCGTCGCGCGCCTTCGTAACCTGCGCGTAGCGGCGCTGCGCCTCGCGCAGGCTGCGATCGAGCTCGCGCAGATTCGACCGCGCGGCCCAGAGGCGCGCCTTGTAGTCGCGCTTCAGATCCCAGAGCAGAAGCCCTTTCAGGAACCGTTGCTTCGCACGGAGCGCTTCGGCGGCGGGATCCTCGCCGAGCAGCGCGAGCTTCGCCTCGAGCGCGGTGATCTCCTCGTAGAGCCGCTGCTCCTCGGGCGTGCCGAGCGCGACGACGTTCTCCGCGCGCTCGATCGCGGCGAGCCGCGACTCGAGCTCGACGCGCTCCGCCGCGAGCCGATCGAGGTCGATCCGCGCGAGGCTCTCCTCGATCGCCGGCAGCCGCTGCCGGTACGCGCGCTCGCGCGTGTCGAGGATGTCGTCGAACGCGCCGAGGCTGTCGATCCAGCCCTCGAGGTTGCGGCGCAGATAGAGCAAATCGCGGTAGTTCTTCAGCCCTTCCTGGAAGCCGTGTGTCGCGAGCAGCTCGTACAGCAGGCGGCTCTCCGTCGAGTCCGGCACCTGCTCGAGCCGCCAGTACCAGCCGGACGCGTTCGCCTCGCCGCCGAGGAGCTCGGCGAACAGATCGCCGTTGCGAACGGCCTCGATCGACGCGTTCAGCCGGCCGATCTCCGCGTCGAACGCCGCGATCGCGTTCGTGTAATGCTCCGCGGCCTGCGCGTCGGCGCCGAGCTGCGCGAACGCGTACGGAACGGCCAGCAGCGACTCCTGCACGGCCGAGTCGAGCAGGTTCCGGCCGCGAAGCTCGAGCCACGGCGCGAGCGCCGCGCGGTAATCCTGCGCCTCCGCATCGGCCCAGCCGACGCCGAGCAGCGCCTTGTTCGAGAACGGACCGTTCAACCGCACTCGCTGCAGCGACGGCTTCGCCGCGAGCGGCTGGGCGGCCTGCAGCCACGCGTAGCCGAGCGCGACGTTCGCCTTGTCGCGCAGCGGCGCGAGCGCCTCGTTCTTCGGATCGAGCTGCCCGACCTCGTCGAGCACGCGTGCGCCTTCGGCGACGCGGCCGAGGCGCACGAGCGCGACACCGATGTTGTACTTCGCGTAGCCGACCCACTCGTCGCTCGGCCGCCGCCACGCCGAGAGCACGGCGAGCGCCTCGTCGAAGCGCTCCTGGTCCATCAGCACCTGCGCCTCGAGCATGCGCCGCTCGGGCTCGAGCTCCTCCGGCAGCGCGCCCTCGATCCGCGCGAGCGCCGCTTCCGCCTCGCTCAGGTAGCCGCGCTGCTGCCAGATCTTCGCGAGGAAGAACCAGGCGCGGTCGCGTACCGCGGGCGACGTGTTGTCCGCGAGCACGCGCTCGAAGATCTCGCCCGCGAGGCGGTGCTGGCCGTACGAGAGGTAGAGCCCGCCGAGCAAGAGCTCGCCGTCGGCCGCGTGGATCTCGAGCTCGCCGCGCTGTTGCGCCGCGAGCAGGCGGGTCAGCGCGGTGAAGTAGTCTTCCTGATAGAAGTGGAACAGCACCTCGCCGTACGCGAGCTCCTGGACGGCGGTCGGCTTCGCGCCGCGCTCGCGGGCGAGCGCGGGCACAGCCGCTGCGGCGAGAGCCGCGGCCGTGATCAGCGGAGCCGCCCGAGAGACGCGCCGCGCCGGCACTCGCCTACTCCCACTCCTTCACGACGAACTCGGGCTGAAGCTTCGACTCGCGATCCGAGATCGTGAGCTCGACGTACTTCGGACCGATGCCCTTCTCGAACGTCAGCGCGGCGGCCCGGCGGTAGTCGCGAGCGTGCGTGCCCTGGCCGGTGAAGACCGCGACGAGCTCGTGCTCGCCGGCCTTGACGTTGCCGACGTACAGGCGATGCACGCCGCCCTTGATCAGGGCGTCGGTCTCGCGCGCGGTGTAGAGGTAGTTCGCGACTTCCTTGCCGTCGAGCTCGAGGCTGACGGAGTCGAGCGCGAAGAACTCGCCGACGTCCATCGAGACGAAGACGGCCACCTGCGTGTTCGCCGGGAACAGCAGCTCTTCCTCGAGCAGGAAGAGATCGCGGTTCAAGTCGGCGACGAGCTTCTTCAGGTCCTGCACGCCTTGGTCGAGCGTGCGGAAATCGCCCGCCGCGGCACCGGCCGTGCCCGCGCGGAAATCCGGCAGCGCGCCGTCGTCCTCGGCGCTCGCGCCGGCGCCGAGCGCCGCCGCGCAGAGCGCGAGCCACAGGCGGACCGCCGCGCCGGCCCCACTTCTCGGCCAACTCTTCATCGAACTTCTCCGCTCACTCTCTCAACAGGGCCTGCACGCGCTCGAGGTACTGCCGCTCGTTGCCGCGCGCATAGCCTTCGAAGACTTCGCGCACGACGCCGGTGCGGTCGATCAGCACCATCGAAGGCATCCGCTCGACCGCATAGAGCCGGCCCACGGAGCCGTCGATGTCGTGCAGCACGGGGTAACGCGCACCGAGCGACTCGGCCGTGCGCGCGGCCTGGCGTGCGTTCTGATCGAGGCTGACTGCGAGGAGCTCGACGCCTGCGTCCCGGTAGTCGGCTTGCATCCGGCCGAGCTGCTCGAGCTGCGCGCGGCAGTCGCCGCACCACGTCGCCCAGAACGTGAGCATCACGACCTCGCCGCGGTACTCCGAAAGCCGCAGATTCTGTCCGTGCACGCTCTTCAGCACGAAGTCGGGCGCTTCGCCGCCCGCGAGCTCGGCCGCGCCGTACGCGGCGCTCGCTACGAGCGCGGCGCAGGCCGCCGTGACCAGCCACCTAACCGGCATTGCTGCGATGTCCGTCCGTTCGAATGTCGTCGACCGAGCGCCGTCCGCGGCGCTTCCTTCTTCGAGCTCCGCAGCGAAGAGATGTCGCCGTCCCACTATCGCGACGCCGACCGGGGCCGCCTCGCTTCGGCAACCTTATGTTGCGGTCATGCGAGGCGGCTATGAGCCAGGTCTCAATCCTCTTCGCAGCGGAGATTCCCAACGGCCGGAACAGAGCACGTTCCGTGCCAGCGCGCGCGGCGCGGCGTTTTGCGGCGTCGTTGCATTACATAAGCAAGTCGGCGCCGCCGCGAACTGTCGGCATAGAGCTACAGGTTGAAACAGTGCACACCCGGAAACGCTTGTAACCGCGCTCCGAACGCATGTCGCCAAACACCGACGCATGTGACGCGAGCGCGTCACCGCGGCTTTGCTGTCTTGGTAGGAGCGGCTGTCCAGCCGCGACAGCCGCCGTCGCGTCCGGCGCTGCGTGATCGATAGGCGCGCGCGGAAGATCGCGGCTGGACAGCCGCTCCTACCGAAGACGGCGGAGCGTGGTTAGGGGGCGGCGAACGCGCGGGCGTTGTCGAAGAGGCGCTGCCACGGCGAGCTCTCGCCCCAGCCATCGGGGTGCCACGACATCTGCACCGTGCGGAACACGCGCTCCGGGTGCGGCATCATGATCGTGACGCGGCCGTCGGCGCTGCAGAGCCCCGCGATTCCGTTGATCGAGCCGCTCGGATTCGCCGGATAACGCGCGGCCGGCTCGCCGCGGTTCGTTATGTAACGCAACGACGTGAAGCCCGCCTCGCAGCGCTCGAGCGCGGCGGTCGACTCGAACTGCGCCCGCCCCTCGCCGTGCGCGGTCACGATCGGGATCCGCGAGCCCGCCATGCCGGCGAGCAGCACGGACGGGCTTTCCTCCACGGCGACGAGCGACAGCCGCGCCTCGAACTGATCCGAGCGGTTGCGCAGGAACCGCGGCCAGAACTCGGTGCCCGGGATGAGCGACTTCATCGCAGCGAGCATTTGGCAGCCGTTGCAGATGCCGAGCGAGAACGTGTCCGCCCGGGCGAAGAACTCGGCGAACAGATCGCGCGTCCGGTCGTTATAGAGGATCGTCTTCGCCCAGCCCTCGCCCGCGCCGAGCACGTCGCCGTAGGAGAACCCGCCGCACGCGACCGCGCCCTTGAACGGCGCGAGGGTCGTCCTTCCGGACAGCAGATCCGTCATGTGCACGTCGTAGGCCGCGAACCCCGCGCGGTCGAGCGCGGCAGCCATCTCGCGCTCGCCGTTCACGCCCTGCTCGCGCAGCACGGCG
>CAYWGQ010000093.1:0-15135 GCA_964457725.1 uncultured Gammaproteobacteria bacterium | reverse complement strand
AGCGGGCGTTGTCAACGTCGGCGGCGGGTGGGAGGGAGGGCGACGAACGTGCCGCCGTTGCGCTGGCAGATCACGCGCATCAGCGTCGCGAACTGCGCCGACGACAGCAGCTCGCCGACGACCTCGTAGTACACCGGGAACGCGACCGCATGGATCCGCACCGGCCGCACCCCGTTCTCGTCCGGCCGGTTCGCCCGATCGATCTCCCGGACGACCGCGTTGATCGAGCCCTGGGCGAAGTCGTCGCTGTACACGTGCAGCGAAATCTTCTTCGCCGGATCCCGGAAGATCCGGATCGCCTCGAGAATCCCTTCGCGCGGGTTCGAGTTCGAGAACGCGTTCCAGTTGCGCATCGCATCGAGAATCGCCTCGCGCCGGCCCGGCGTGTCGGGGATCCACTCGTTCCGATAGCTCTTGAACAGGAACTCGCCCTCGTCGTTCATGACCTGGATGCCCTTGACGGTCGGATACGCCTCGAGCGTCTCGCGCATCTGCTGCTGCACGCGGTCCCACATGTACTGCCGCATGCTGCCGGACGTGTCGATCAGGAACACGATGTATTCGCTGTCGACCGGGATGCCGCCGACCTTGTACTCCTCGAGCGGCGGACGGTAATCCGCGAGCAGCCGCCGCATCTCCTCCGTCAGCGTCTGCTTCGCCCGCGCCAGGCGGCCGGCGAGCGCGGTCGCGTACTCTGCGTCGTCCTGCCGCTGGAGGAGCTCGGAGCGGATCCGGGTGAGCTCCCGCTGCAGCGCCGCGATCTGCGTCTCGTCGGTCCGCAGGCTCGCGGCCACCGTCTGCCGCTCGCGCTCGACGCGCGCCGTCTCGCCGAGGATCTGCTCGAGCTCCGCCTCGTAGGCGGCGACGAGCCGCTCGAGCTCGACCTGGCTTTCCTCGAGCCGGATCGGCTCGAAGATCTTCGTGATCACGAGCAGCAGGACGATCGCGCCGAAACCGCACGAGATCGCGTCGAGAAACGACAACGACATCGAGTCGTCCTGAGCACGCCGCCGTCTGCGCGTCATGGCCAATCCTCCGCCGGCGCGAGCATCGAGCCGCCGGTTCTGAGCGCGAGCGTCCAGAACGCCGGCGCCGCCTGCGGGTCGCCTTCCATTGCGAGCAAGATCACGTTCACCGGCACGCCGACCGGAAGCTCGCGCGCCGCGCGGTTGAAGTGGCCGAGCCGCTCCCGTCCGGTCACGCCGGGCCGGGTCGGCATCACGTCGCCCATCGTCGGCAGGCCGTCGGTGACGAGATAGACGTTATCGGGCTTCGGATTCAGCCGCCGCAGCGAGCCGAACGCCGCGTGCAGGCTGCTCGGCCCGCTCGGCACCATCCCGCGCAGCGCGTTCACGGCGGCATCGAGGTTGCGCCCGTCGGTCACCTGCTGCCATTGGCCGTCCGACCCCTCGAACAGCGACCACGCCTTGTCGTTGAACGCGATGATCTGGACGTTCGTGCCGGGCTCGATCTGGGTCGTCAGCCAGTCGACCGTGTCGACGGCCTGCCGCCATTTCGGCGCCGCGCGCTGCTGCTCCTCCGGCATGTTGCGCCGGCGGATGATGTTCACGATCGTGCGATCGAGCATGCTGGTCGAGACGTCGACGAGGATCGCGACGTGGCGCCCACCCATCAGCATGCCCGTCAGATACTGCCGGTTGCCCTCGCCGGTGAAGCCCCGCAGCCGATCGCCGGCCTGCTCCGCCGTGATGTTCGCGGCGGAGATCCGCTCCGACTCGCTCTCGAGCGCCGCAAGCTCCTGGCGCAGGCGCTCGACCGCGGCGCGGCGGCTCGCGCTGTCCTGCTCGATCTCGGCGAACGTCTGCTCGGTCGTGCGGATCTCGGCGACGAGCTCCTCGCGCATCCCGCGCAGCGCCGTCCACTCCTCGACGAGCCGCGTCAGCGCATCGCGGACCTGCACGAGGTTCTTGCGGCCGGCGAGCACCTTCAGCTCCATCCGGTCGACCTCGGCGGTCAAATCCTCGAGCACGACCTCGGCGCGCTGATCGATGCTCGCGTTGATGATCATGAAGAGCAGCACGGCCGCGCCGAAGCCGCACGCGATCGCGTCGAGGAACGATAACGAGAAGACGTTGGCTTGTCGGCGCCGAGCCATCGTTCACTCCACCGCGACGACGAGGAGCTCCGCCCCGGGGGCCCCGATCCGGATCACGTCCGAGCGCGCGAGCGCCGTTTCCCCGGCCACGCGCTTCTCGTTCACGAACGTGCCGTAGCGGCTCAGATCGTAGAGCTTGAGCTCGCCGTCGCGCAGCACGATCTCGCAATGCTCGCGCGAAACGCCGTTCGCGTCCTCCCCGACGACGATCGTGCGCCGGCCGTCGACCGGCGCGCGCCCGACGACGATGCCTTCCGCGCCGACCCGGTACGCGACGCCCTGGTAGACGACGTGAGTCGGCGGCGCCTCGCGCGGCGCGGGCTCGCTCGCCGCGGCCGCGGCCGCGGCTGCCGGGACGCTCTCGCCGCGGAGCTCCACCGGCGGCCCACGCCACGGCAGCCGCTTCAAGAGCTTCACCTGTCCCCGGCCCGGCCCTGCGGGCAGCTCCGCCGCGAGGGCCGCGAGCGCGGCGTGCCCCGGTGCGAGCGTCTCGACGTGCACGTCGTCGAGACGCGCGAGCTCGACCGCGAGCCCGGGCAGCGCCGCGAGCCGGTCGGTCAGCTGGACGACCGCGCTCGTGCCCGGCGAGCGGCTCTGCGCGAGCAGCCGCACGACGGCTCGATAGAAGCCCTGCGCCGCGCCGAGCCACTGCTCGCGGCGCACGCGCACCCGCGCTTCCTCGGATCCGTGCGGCAACGCGAGCTCGATCTCCTCCTCCGTGCGGAGCCGCTCGAGCCACTCCGGCAGCCGATCGTAGAGCTGCTGCTCGGAGTCGGCCCGATGCAGCGGATCGAACCGCGTCGCGAAGACGAAGAGCTCGGCCGCGCGCCGCGCGAGCGCCTCGGTCAGGCTCGCGAGGCCGGCGGACGCGAGCCCCTGCTCCGCGCCGGCCGCGACCTCCTGCCCCTGCTCGAGCGACACCGCGGACACCCGGTGCAAGCCCGCGTCCGCGTAGAGCAGCTGGTGGCCCGGAAACGGGCGCGCACTCGCGGCAGCGGCGGCATCGATCATCGCGCGCACCGCGATGCCGCATTCCTGCGCGAGGCCGAGCAGCACGCCGAGCTGCTCGGCCCGATAGTGAGTCGGCACGACGAGGACCGCGTCGGCGCCGGTCTCGCCGAAGCGCTTCCACAAGCTCTCGAGCTGCGCGAACGCGAGCTCCGCCGCGCTGAGCGGCTCCGCGAGCCCGCCCGACCCGGGCTCGAGGTCGAGGCTGGCCCAGAAGCGGTTGCTCGAGTGGCGCGGCTTCAGCCGCGCGGCCCGCAACGCCTCGCGGCCGGTCGCGACGCGGCCGCCGTCGACGACGGCGAAGCCGGGCTCGATCGCACGCACGCCCTCGGCGCCCGCGATCACGAGCCCGGCGTCGTTGATCTCGATCGCGACCGTCGCCATCCGCAAACCTTCAGCCGCGGCTCTGCAAGTGACGGACGAGGTTGTGATCGACGTAGTTCTGCGTGTCGAACACGAAGCGCTCCTGCACGAGCTGCAGCTGGTGCACGAGGAACATCACGACGATCGAGATCAGCAGCGCGATCAGCGTGGAGTTGAACGCGGTGCCCAGGTTCTCCGTGACGCCGGTGATGTCGCCCTCGACTGCGCGGTGCGCCTGCCCGAGCGCGAGACCGATACCGCGCACGGTGCCGATGAACCCGAGCGCGGGAATCGCCCACGCGATGTAGCGAATCATCGACTGCTCCGAGTCGAGCCGATCGCCTTCCGCCTCGCAGAGCGAGTTCGCGACCGAGGAGGCGTCCTGCACGTTCTTCGTCGAGCCGAAGCGCTCGAGCGCCGTCAGCAGCACGCGCGGCAGGAGCTTCCGCCGCTCGCTCTCCGGCAGCTCCTCGATCACGCGCGCGTATTCGCGCGTATCCTCGGGCAAGATCCTGACGCCCTCGCGCACCGGCAGCAGCTGACGCTCGAGGAGCTTCCGCTCCTGGAAGGTCGCGACCGCCTTGTAGGCGAGCAACGCGAACGCCCAGAGCATCAGGATGAAGCAGGCTTCCTGCTCGTAGTCCTTGATCACGACCCAAAGAGAGGATTCGGGCGTGTAGTTCGCGTCCTGCTCGAGCCTGAGCGCCTGCTCCGCGAGCACGGCGGCCGCGCGCGGCCGCACGACCGTCACGTAGAAACTGTGCACGACGATCGTGACGATGATCAGCGCGAAGACCTGATACAGGAATTCGTTCGGTAAACGGCGGTTCATAGATGCACTGACTCTCCGATCAGATATCGACTGGGAACGTCGCTTCCTCGTCGGCCGCGAGCTCCTCGCTCGGAATGAAGACGTCGTCCGTGCCGCCGGCGCGGCGCCGATCGGCCTCGGACGGCGGCGGCGGCGCGGGCTCCGCGGCCTCGTCCGGCGGTGCGGGCGGCGCTTCGCGCGGCTCCTGCGCCGTCACCGCGTGCGCGAGCGCGAAGCCGAGCAGCAGCAACAGACACCGTAGCGCGTTCATCGGTTCTCACCTCCGGTGCTCGGGCGGAACGCCCGCCCGCACGCTTAGACCGTCATTCGAGATTCCGTGCGATCCTGAAGCCCAAATCCTCGCGTCCCTCGGCGCCGTAGTTGCGGTAGGCGAGCCGCAGATCCGTCACGGTCGCGCTTCGCCAGCTCGAGCCGCGGATCACGTGGAAGCGGCCCGTCTCGGGACCGAGCGGGTCGGACACGGCTTCCGTCGCCTCCGCAACCTCGATCGAGTAGTAGTCCTGCACCCACTCGGCGACGTTGCCGCCGAGATCGTGTATGCCGACCGGGTTCGGCTCGAAGCTGCCCGCCGGCGCCGCGACCGGGTGGCGGTCGGTGTAGGTCACGAGCGTCGTCGGCAGAATCTGCGCGGCCGACAGATCCGCGTAGTTGCCGGAGCGGTCCGGCGGCGGCAGATCGTTGCCCCACGGATACAGCGGCGGCGCGTCTCTGCCCGCGAAGCGTGCGGCCCACTCCCACTCCGCCTCGGTCGGCAGCCGATAGCCGTTGCGCAGCGGTCGCACCGGCACCCAGACGCCCTGCCGCTCCTCGTACACCGGCTGCAGCCCGTCGTGGATGCTGAGCCAGTTCAGGAACTGGACCGCGTCTTCCCACGTGAGCCGCACGGCCGGCTGGTCGTCCTCGTTCAACGACATGCCGCCGAACTCGCCCGAGTCGTGATCCGCGCGAAACGCGCGGAATTCGGCGTTCGTGACCTCGCGCACGCCGAGATAGAACGCGCGGGTGATCTTGACCGGCCGCTGCACCTCGTTCGAGCGGCGGCCCTGCTCGCGGCGCGACGAGCCCATCGTGAACTCGCCGGCCGGGATCAAACGGAGCTCCTGGCCGAGGCTCGTGCGGATCACGGGTGCGTAGCCGCTCCCGCTCGCGTCGTCGAGCGCGTCGAGCTCGAACGACAGGCGCTGCGGGAAGCCGGGCCGCGGCGTGATCTCCGCCGAGCGCGGCGCGTAGCCCGCCTGGCGCACCTCGACCGAATGCGGCAGCGCCGAGAGCGTCAGCCGCAGCGGCGTCGTCCCTTCGCGGCGGCCGTCGACCCAGACCTCCGCGCCCTCGGGCGCGCTCGCGACGTCGACCTCGCCGTACTGCGCGACGAGCTCGACGGCGACCCGGCGGCCGCTGTCGGCTTCGACCGAAAGCTGCTGCGTCACGGGCTCGTAGCCCGGCTTCGACAACGTCACCCGATGCGAGCGCCCGGGACGAAGCGCGAGCGTGAGCGGCGTGCGGCCGCGAAACTCGCCGTCGACGCTGACGCTCGCCTCGCTCGGCGTCGTCACGAGCTCGACGCGGCCGTCGGCCTGCGTCAACCGGATCGGCGGGACGTTCTGCGGCTCGGCGGCGACGACGTTGATGCGGTTGCGCCAGGCGTTGTAGCCGCGCAGCCGCACCTCGACCTCGCGCGTGCCGGCCGTGAGCTCGGCCTCGAGCGGCGTCGTGCCGACCGGCTCGCCGTCGACGAGCACCTCGGCGCCGGGCGGCTCGGTCGTGAACGTGACCGGCGCCCAGCTCGGCGTCAGCGTCGCGACGACGCTCTGCCGCTCGTGGCCGCCGGCGACGTCGATCTCGAGCACCTTCGGCAGATAGCGCGGCGCCGCGAACTCGAGGCGATGCCGGCCCGGGCGAATTTCGTGGTCCGCGAGCGGCGTCACGCCGATCGGCTCGCCGTCGAGCAGCACCTCCGCCCCGACCTCGGGATCGGCCGCGAGCGTGACGAGGCCGGGCAGCCGCGTGAACTCGAGCACGACGGTCTGGTCCGGCGACTCGCCGACCTCGATCCGCTCGTCGAGCGGGTAGTAGCCCGCGAGCTCCGCCGCGACGCGGTGCTCGCCCGTGCGGAGCAGGAAGCGGTCGCCGATCCGAACCTTGAAGAACGTGTCGGGCAGGCTCATCGCCTCGGTCTCCGGCACGAACCGGATCTGGACGGATTTCGCCGTGAACGCGAACCACGCGAGCACCGCGAGCACCGCGAGCGCCGTGCCGGTCGCGATCGCGGCCGCGCTCGGCCGCGACCGGCGCGTCGCGTCCGCGTTGCTCGCGCCGGGCTTGAACGCGATCGGCGTGATCTCGACGTCCGCCGCGGACGCGCCGCCATGAGCGAGCTCGTCGAGGCTCGGCGGCGCGGTATCGCCGGCCGTCGCGCCCGGCACGATCGCGAGCGTGAGCCGACCGTCGTCGACGCGGCACGTCGCGCGCGCCGCGTCGAGCGCGATCACGTCGCCGTCCGCGAGCCGCCGCGAGCCCGTCACGAGCTCGCCGTTCAGCCGCAGCGTGCGAGTCTCGCGAGCCGGCTGGACGAAGAACACGCCGTCGAGCACGCCGACCTGCGCGGTCCCGCGAACGCCAGGCAGGCGCACGTCGACGCCGAGCTCGCCGCCGAACGTGACCGGCAGCGCTTCCGGCGCGTAGTGCCGCGTGCGGCCCTCGACGTCGGTCTTCAGCACCCAGTCGTATTCGACGCTCATCCGCGGGCTCCGTCCGTCATATCGGCTCCGAGCAGACGATGTCGATCGCCGGCGGCTCGCGGCCCGGCAGCACGGTGAACGTCCTGCGCACGTCGCGGTAGCCGTTGCGGCTGCCGAGCGCGGTGTACGTGCCCGGGCGCAGCTCGACTTCCTTCGCCGCGAACGTGCCGAGCTTGCCGACCCGATAGAGCGTCACCTCGGTCCGCTCGTCCGAGCGCAGCTCGACCCGCACCGGCGTCGTCGCGAGCGTGATCAGCCGACCGAGCTCGGCGATCTGGCCCTCGATCCGCGGGCCCGGCTCCTCGACCGCGCGGGCATCGGCGAGCAGCGCCTCGGCGTCGCCGAGCACGGCGTCGTCGAACAGCAGATTCGGGTTTGCGATCAGGTGCGCGAGCTTCGCGTCGAGGTCCGCGCGCACGCTCGCGCGCTCGAGCCCCGCTTGCGCGAACGCGAGCGTAGGATCGGCCTCGAGGGCGGCCTCGTACTGCGCGATCGCCTGCTCCCAGAGCTCGCGCCGCTCGAACGCGAGCCCGCGCGCCTCGGCGAGCGCGATCTGATCGAGCTTCTGCCCCTGCTCGGCCTGCGCGAGGCCGTCGCGCGGCGCGGCGGCGTTCGGGCGCATCGCGAGCGCCGCGGCGAAATGCTCGGCCGCGTCGCCGTACTGCTCCGCTTCGAGCGCCGCGTAGCCGCGCGAGAGCAGCGACTCGAACCGCGCGTCCTCGATTGCGCGGCGCGTATCCGCGAGCGCCGTCCGGGCCGGCTGCCACTCGCCGTCGAGCTCGACCGCCTCGGCGTACGCCGCCGCCGCCTCCTCGAGCGCACCGGCTTCGCGCCGCTCGTCGCCGCGCGCGACGAGCGCGAGCACCTCCGGCAGCCGCTCGGCACGCGCGCGCCCCGCGGCGGCTTCGGCGTTCTCGGGATCGATGCCGAGCACGAGATCGAACTGCTCGAGCGCGAGCGCGGCGTTGCCGGCCTCGAGCGCTTGTGCGCCCGCCGCGAGCGCTCGTGCGACGAGATCGCGCGAGCGCTGCTCGAGCGCCTCGCCGAGCGAGAGCGCCTGCTCGTAGCTCGCGACCGCGGCGCGGAAATCGTCGGCGAGATAGGCATCGTCCGCGCTCCGGGCGACGCCCGTGTACTCGAGCCACTGCTCGCCGCCCCAGCCCGGCGCCCCCTGCTCCTCGAGCCCCTGCTGCTGCGTCAACAATCGGGCGAGCAGGCCCTCGGCTTGCTCGCGCAGCGCCTCGGCCTCCTCGGGCGTCAGCGCCGGCGCCGCGGGCTCCGGAGGGGCTACCTCGGCCGGTGCGGGTGCGGCCGCGCGGCGCTCCGCCGAATCCTCGACGGCGCGCGGCAGCCAGACGAAGACGCCGAGCAGCGCGGCGAGCGCGACCGCGGCGACGCCGAGCGCGGCCGCACGGCCGCCGCGGCGAGCCGTGCGGGGCACGGCGCGGGGGCTCGCCGCCGAGCGCAAGCCCGGATCGACGGCCACGATCGTCTGCTCGTGCTGGTGTCTGTCGTCGGTCACGGTTTGTCGGTCGTCGCTAGGTGCGCGACGGAGCTACAGATTCTATGACATTCAGTAACTCGGAAAGGCTCCCGGGACCGGGCTCGGCCGCCCCCCCGAGCAGCCGCTCGACCGCCGGCGCGAGCGCCTCGAGCACCGCGGCACGGCCCGCGGCGAACGCCTCGTCCGGCCGGGCCGGCAGCGGCCCCCGGGCGAGCTCGAACAAGAGCGCCGCGGCGCCGTAGGCGTCGTCCGCCGGCTCGACCCGCTCGCCCGGGCCCGCGGGCCGCGCGTGTCCCGGTGTCACGCCGCCCGAAGGGGCGGCCGCGCCGAGCGGCGCCGCGGAAGCGAAATCGATCAGGCGCGCGCGTCCGTCCGCGCCGAGCAGCACGTTCCGCGCCTTGACGTCCCGGTGGGCCCAGCCGGCCGCGTGCAGGTGGCGCAGCGCGGCGAGCACCGCGAGAAACGCTTCGCCCCAATGCGCCGGATCGGCGCCGGCGAGCGCGACCAGGTCGCCGCCTTCGAGCAGCTCGGTCGCGAGCGCGAGCCGTCGTTCGTGCGTGCCGAGCGCGTGGAGCTCGACGACGTTGGGATGCCGGGCGGCGGCGAGCACGGCCGCTTCGCGCCGCAGCGCGGCCAGCGCCTCGGGGCGCGCGGCCCATTCGGGTCTGGGGCGCTTCAGCGCGAAGCGCCGTCCGTCGCGGTCGACCGCCCGCCAGACCTCGAAAACGGTGCCGGCCCCGAGGCGGCGGTCGAGGCGCATCGCCTCCGTAGGCTAGGCCCCGCTCGGCGCGGCCGACCCCGCGTCCGTCACCGCCTGCGAATCGCCCTCGGCGGCGCCTTCCTCGGCCGGCGGCTCGGCGGCCGGCGCGGCCTGCGTCTCCGCCGGCGGCGCCGCGTTCCCGGCCGGGTCGACGCCGTCAGAAGCCGCATCGATCGCCGGCGCGGCCTCGGGCTCCGGCTCCGCGTAGATCGTCAGATCCTCGGGCACGAAGCCGGTCTCCGCGACGAAGAGCTCGCGGAGCAGATCGCGCCACTCCTGATACTGGGCCTCCGCGGTGCCGGTCAGCCGGCGCTGCGTGCCCTGGATCTCGACGATCAGCGGCTCGACGTTGTCGTCGAAGCTGGCGGAAAGCTCCTCGAGCGCCTCGGTGTGCAGCCGCTTCTCCTGTCGCCGCACGGCGCTCGTACGCAGCATGTCCATGCCGACGTACATCAACGCGTCGCGGATCACGCGATCGGAAAAGCTGTTGTTGTTGTTGCTGCCGTAGACGAGCGACGTGACGATCGTCGCGATGCCGATGCCGGTGCGCCAGCGCGCGGTCTGGGTCAGCTCGCGGATCGAGATCGCTTCCTCGCGCGCGTACTGCCGCCAGCTGTCGTACGACGGCATCGCCTGCGCGTAGAACTTCTCGTAGTGCTGGTCGAGCGTATCGAAGAAGAGCCGCTCGCGCTGCCGCACGCGCTGCGTTCGGTCGAACATCGGATCGTCGACCGCGGGTAGCCGATTGATCGTGTAGCGCCCCTGCCGGTCCGCCGTGACGTACCCTTCGAACGCCTCCGGCGACAGCTCCGCGGCGTACCTGAGCGCGGCAATCGTGCGCACGTTGTTGCGATCCTGCTCGGGCAGCTTCGCGAGCGCCGCGGCGAGATCGTTCGAGATGCGGTTGAAGACGTCCTGATAGGGGTCCAGCTCCGGATAGCGCTGGCGGTTGAACGATCCGGCGGCAGTGTTCATCTCGTACTTGCCGTCGAGCCAAACCCGGCCCGCGGCATCGACCGCCGTGACCTTCAAGCCGAGATAGTCGCCGTCCGAATGCAGGATCTCGGCGCTGACGTTCAGGTCCGCCGCGAGCGACGGCTCCGGCGTGACCCAGACGCCGCCCCAGTGACCGCTCTGCTGGAGCGTGTCGCGAAGCAGCACGGCCATGTAGAGCGCCTCGGTGCGGCGGATCTGCACGAACGTGCCTTCGCGGATCAGCTCCTCGAGCAGCTCTTGATCGATCTCGCCTTCCGGAACGCCGGGATTGAAGACCGTGACGCCGACGTCGAGCAGCGCGCTCTCGGGCACCTCGTCGGTAGCCGAGACGAGATCGACGCTGTGCGCGATCAGCACCTCGCTGCTCGTGCAGCCGGCGAGCAAGCCGGCCGCGAGGATCGCGGCGCTCGCCTGGACTGCTCTCGCGCTATTGCCGAGCCAGGATCTTCTTGTACTCATTATATTCGTCCCACAGCGCCGCCCTCAGGAACGGATCCTGTTCCTTCGTCGCGGCCTCGCACAGCTGCCGGGCAACCTTGTCCTGATCGGTGCAACCTTCGACGGCGACCGTCGCTTGGGCATCGCCGCCGCCGGACGGAATGCCGGCGCTGCCGCCGCTCTGATTGCCGCCGCCGCTCGCGCCGACCTGTCCGCCCTCCTCGGAAGAGTCGTCGCCGCCCTCCGTCGAGCCGTCGCCGCCGCCGGGCAACCCGGCCGCGCCGCGCAGCACCTGGTCGGCAGCCGTGCCGCCGCCCGAGCGCGCGATCGCTTCCTGCTCCTCGCCCATCGCCGCGTCGAAATCCCCGAGCGAACGGTCGAACTCGTCTTCCTTCGCGCGGCCCGCCGCGGCATTGCCGCCGGCGCCGTCCGCACCTTCCTCGGGCCACTCGCCGGCCGCCGAGCCGCCTTCGCCTTCGGAGCCGGCGCCCGTCCCGGCCGTGCGCTCGTCGCCGGCGCCGCCGTCGGCCGCACCGCCCGCGGAGCCGGCCCCGCTCTCGTCACCGGACTGCCCGGTCGATGCGGAACGCCCGTCGCCTTCGCCGCGACCGTCCTGGCGGCCGGCCTGCGAGGAGCCGTCGTCGCCGCGGCCGCTCCGATCGCCCGCCTGGCTGCCGCCCTGCTGGCCGCCGCTCATGCCGCCCTGCTGACCGCCCGCCTGCTGACCGCCCGCCTGCTGACCGCCCGCGGTCGTGCTGCCGCTGCTGCCGTCCGATCCGGAAGGCATGCCGCCGCTCGGCGACGGCAGACCACCGCTCGGCGACGGCAAGCCGCCGCTCGGGGACGGCAAGCCACCGCTCGGCGACGGCAAACCGCCGCTCGGCGAAGGCATGCCGCCGCCGCTCGGCGAGCCGCCGCTCGGCGAGGGGATGCCGCCGCTCGGCGCGGGCATGCCCCCGCCGCCGCTCGGGATCGGAGAATTGCTGCTGCACGCCGCGAGCGCGGCCATCGCGCCTATGGCGAGGCACTTGCGAATGAGGTTCCGTTGCATACTTCCTCCCGCTGCGGGGGAACGAGCAAGGCGCCGGCCCGCGCCCGTCGAGATTAGTTTCGCGCGCGGCCGCCGAAGTTCACTGCCGCCGCCGCGAGGGCTGCCGGTCGGATCTTGCATAACGCGCGCCGGGGTCGATCCGTTGACCTCGCTTTGCCAGCCGAGATTGCTAATATCCGCTCTCCGAAGCGCGAATACCAGTCACAGGACCGAGCACCTCATGAGAACCATAACATCGATTGCCGCAGCCCTTCTAATGCTCGCGCCCGCCTCGAATCAGGCGCAGGAGGGCGCGGGCCAAGCCGCGTTGCCGCGGACGCCGGCGCCTCCCGGAGCGATGGTCTACTTCATCTCGCCGCAGGACGGCGCAGAGGTCAGCTCACCGTTCACCGTACGCTTCGGTTTGCGGGGGATGGGCGTTGCCCCGGCAGGCGTGACCGCGCCGAACACCGGACACCATCACCTGCTGATCAACGTCGAGGAGTTCGACGAGGGGCTGCCGCTGCCGATGACGGATCAGGTGCGCCATTTCGGTGCGGGCCAGACCGAGACACAGCTCGAGCTGCCGCCCGGCACCTACACGCTGCAGCTCGTGCTCGGCGACGCGCTGCACATCCCGCACGATCCGCCCGTTCGCTCGGAGCGCATCACGATCACCGTCCGCTGACTTCGGCCGGCCGCCCGCGCTGCACGGCACCGCCCGAAGCTCTGCGCGCGCCGCGCGCTAGCGCGGCCAGCGAGCGCGGTCCGCGAGCATCGCACGGGCCGCGTTGTACCCCGGCGCGCCGGTGACGCCGCCGCCGGGATGGGCGCCGGACGCCGACAGATACAGCCCGCGCAACGGCGTGCGGTACTGGGAGTAACCGAGCGCCGGCCGCGCCCAGTAGAGCTGATCGAGCGTCAGCGCGCCGTGGAAGATGTCGCCGCCGACGAGCCCGAACCGCCGCTCGAGATCCTCGGGCGTCAGCGCCTGCACGGCGAGCACGGCGGCCGCGAAATTCGGTGCGTACTCGTTCACGGTCTCGATCGCGAGCCGCACGGCCGCGTCCTTGTGCTCGTCCCAGCCGCCTTCCGGCAACCGCCGGCGGAAGTGCTGGCAGAACAGGCTCGCGACGTGCGCGTTCGGCGGCGCGAGCGTGTCGTCGATCGTCGACGGCACGAGCAGCTCGATCACCGGCGCCCGTGACCAGCCGTCGCTGCGCGCGTCGGTGTGCGCGCGCTCGAGATAGCCGAGCGACGGCGCGATCAGGATCCCCGCGCCGTGGTGCTCTGCGGCCGTGCGTCCGGGGCGGCACGTGAAATCCGGCAGCTCGCTCAGCGCGACGTTGATCCGCAGCGTCGCCGACTCGCTCCGCCAGCGGTCGATGCGCTCCGCGAACGGCTCAGGCAGGTGCTCCCTCGCGATCAGCCGACCGAAGAGCAGCTGCGGATGGACCGCACCGGCGACCGCTCGCGCGGCGTACGTCGACCCGGCCGTCTCGATCTCGAAGCCCGCGCGCACGGGCTCGATCCGCTCGACGGTGCAGCCGGTGCGGATCTCGACGCCGCGCGCGCGGGCCGCGCGCGCGAGCGCGCGCGAGATCGCACCCATGCCGCCGATCGCATGCCCCCAGACGCCGGGCTCGCCGAGGGCATCGCCGAGCGCGTGGTGCAGCAGCAGATAGCCGCTGCCGGGATCGTACGGGCTCGCGAAGTGCCCGACGATCGAGTCGAAGCCGAGCCCGCCTTTCAACAGATCGCTCTCGAACCAGCCGTCGAGCCAGTGCCCCGCGCTGCCGGTCAGGAGCTGCCACAGTGCAGCCGCCGTGCCGCTGGGCGCGCGCGAGAAACGCGCGAGCCGCACCGCCGCGCGCAGCCACTCGCGCGGACCGAGCGACGGATCGACGGGCGCCTCGAGCAGCAGCGGACGCACCAAGCCGGCGACGGCCGCCCGTTCGGCGCAGAAGGCCGCGTAACGTTCCGCATCGCGGCGCGAGTGCTCGGCGATCGCCGCGCTCGCGGCTGCGGCGTCGCTCGGCAGCGCGAGCCCGGCGCCGTCGCGGCTCGGCACGAAGTTCGCGAGCGGTCGCGGGACGATCCGCAAGCCATGCGACCGGAGCGCGAGCTCCTCGATGATCCGCCGTTGCAGCAAGCTCACCGTGTAGCTCGCGACGGAATTGCGGAAGCCGGGATAGAACTCTTCCGTGACCGCCGCGCCGCCGACCTCGGCGTGCCGCTCGAGCACGCAGACGGAGACACCGGCGGCGGCGAGATAGCACGCGCAGACGAGGCCGTTGTGGCCGCCGCCGACGACTATCACATCGAACCGTGTCCGCATGCCGTTCGGCCCTCGGGCGCTTCGCCGCGTCCGGTAGTCCGCGCGTCCGCACCGACGGCCCGCACCGCGGCTGACGCGACGGCCCCGGAGTGTACAATGAGCGCCCCGCGCGACGGCGCGGCGATTCGACCGAGGCACGCGAGCAGCCATGAACATTCGCGCGGATTTTCTCGACACCGTCGGCAACACGCCCCTGATTCGTTTGCGGAAGGCTTCGGAGCTCACCGGCTGCGAGATTCTCGGCAAAGCGGAGTTCATGAACCCGGGCGGCTCGGTCAAGGATCGGGCGGCGAAGTACATCGTGCTCGACGGCGAGCGCCGCGGCGCGATCGAGCGCGGCGGCTTGATCGTCGAGGGCACGGCCGGCAATACCGGCATCGGCCTCGCGTTGGTCGGCAACGCGCGCGGCTACCGCACGCTGATCCTGATGCCGAACACGCAGTCGCAAGAGAAGAAGGATGCGTTGCGGCTTTGCGGTGCGGAGCTCCGCGAGGTGCCGGCCGTGCCGTATCGCGATCCGAACAACTACGTGCACATCGCGGCGCGCACCGCGAAGGAGCTCGAGGCGACCGAGCAGCACGGCGTGCTCTACGCGAACCAGTGGGACAACCTCGCGAACCGCGAAGGTCACGTGCAGAGCACCGGGCCCGAGATCTGGGAGCAGACGGACGGCCGCGTCGACGGGTTCATCTGCGCGGTCGGCACCGGCGGCACGCTCGCCGGCGTCGCGGAGTACCTGAAGCACAAGAACGCGAACATCGTCACCGCGGCCGCCGATCCGATGGGCGCCGCGATCTACAGCTGGATCAAGACGGGAACGCTGTCGAGCGAAGGCAGCTCGATCACCGAAGGCATCGGCCAAGGCCGAGTCACGGGCAACCTGGAAGGCGCAAAGATCGACGATGCGTTCAAGATCACGGACGCCGAGATGCTGCCGGTGCTCTACGATCTGCTGCAGACCGAGGGCCTGCTGCTCGGCGGCTCGAGCGGCATCAACGTCGCGGGCGCGATC
>CAYWGQ010000092.1:6777-15148 GCA_964457725.1 uncultured Gammaproteobacteria bacterium | reverse complement strand
GCGTGATGATGTAGAAGTAGTCGCCTTCGTCGCCTTGCTTGATGACGACGTCGCCGGCCTTGTAGTTCACCTGCTGGAGGCGCATGAAGATCGCCTGGATGTTCGCTGGCGGTATCCGATGGAACGCCTTCGTCCGGAGCAGGGTGGTCATCCAGTCGTCGCTCGCGGCCGCGTCGTTGCGCAGCTCCGACACTTCGTACGAGCCCGTCTGGTCCCAGGTGAGCATCACGTCGAGCAGGTCGCTGTCGATCGCGACGTACTCGATGCCCGTCGTTGCAATTGCGTCGTATTCTCGCGGCAGCTTCGGCGCGAGCGGATTGCGCGCCTCGTCGCTGCCGCCCTTGATCGCGGCGGCGGTCTTGTCACCGTCGCGAAGCTCGACCGTGCCGGAGAGCACGTAGATCGTGCGCTTGTCCGTGTCGCCTTGGCGGAACAGCATCTCGCCCGGCTGCGCCTCCCGGACTTTCGTCTTCTTCGCGAGCGCCGACAGGTTGTCCTTCTTCAGGCTGCCCAAAGGCGTCAGTGCCTTCAGCTCGGCAATTTCCAGCTGTCTGCTCATCGAATCAAGCGTTGAGGGCGCGTCCTTTTGCGCGATGCGTCATTCCGGGATCGCGCGGGAGTCTATCACAGCGGCGCGCCGGGCAATGCCGAGGCCGTCACGCCTCGTCGTCGAGCAACGTGCGCCACCCGGGATGCGGTGCGAAGCGGCTGCCGTAGCGTTCGGCGAGCGCCTCTAGCCGCGCGGTGATCTCCGCGACCCCGCGCTCTCGGGCATAGCGAATCGGTCCGCCGCGGAACGGCGCGAAGCCGGTGCCGAAGACGACCCCGGCGTCGAGCAGATCGGTATCCTCGACGATCCCGTCCGCGAAGCAGGCGACCGCCTCGTTCACGAGCGGCAGCAGCAGTCGGTCCTGCAGCTCCTCGTCCGGCGCGGGGAAATCGACTCGCTTTTGCGCCTTGTCGTCCGCGTAGACGTAGAACCCGCGGCCGCTTTTCGTGCCGAGCTCGCCGGCCGCGACTTTGGCCTCGAGCACGCTCGGCGTCGCGGCCCCGAACGCCGCGCCGAGCACGCGGGCGACGTGCAGCGCGACGTCGAGCCCGACGCGATCCGCGAGCTCGACCGGCCCGACGGGCATCCCGAACGCCACCGCGGCGGCGTCGATCGTCTCGAGCGCGTGGCCGTCCTCGTGCGCGCGCAGCGCCTCGAGCATGTACGGCATCAGCACGCGATTCACGACGAAGCCCGGGGCGCTCCGACACGGCAGCGGCAGCTTGCCGATCTGCGTCGTGAACGCGAGCGCGCGCTGCATCGTCTCCTCGTCCGTGTTCTCGCCGCGGATCACCTCGACGAGCGGCAGGCTCGCAACCGGATTGAAGAAGTGCAGCCCGACGAAGCGCTCGGGGCGTTGCAGCGCGCTCGCCATGTCCTCGAGCTTGATGCTCGACGTGTTCGTCGCGAGGATTGCGCGCTCGTCGAGCTTCGGCTCGAGCTCGCGGAAGAGCGCCTGCTTCGCGTCGAGCTTCTCGACGATCGCCTCGATCACCACCTCGGCGCTGCCGGCCTGCTCCGCCGCGAGATCCACCTGCAGCCTGCGCGCGGCGTCCGCGGCGGCCCCCGGCGCTTTCAGCCGTTTTGCGAACAGCTTCTCGGCGCGCTTCAACGCCGGCTGGACGAGCTCGAGCGCTCGATCCTGCACGGTAACCTCGAGCCCGCGGAGGGCGCACCATGCCGCGATGTCGCCGCCCATCACGCCCGCGCCGCCGACGTGGACGCGCCGCACGCTCGACTCCTTCGGAGCGAGGTTACGCATCCGCTCGCGCAGCCCGAACATCCGCACGAGGTTGCGGCACGTCGGCGTGACCAGCAGCTGGCCGATCGACTCCGCCTCCGCGCGGTAAGCGGCGGCACCCGAGCCGCCGTAACGCTCCCACAGATCGACGATCGCGTACGGGGCGGGGTAGTGCGCTTTCCGCGCGCGGCGCATGACCTGCGCGCGGACGCGCTTCGCGACCACCGAGCGGAGCGGTTGCACGTTCAGCGCCCGAAGGTGCCACGGCGCCTTGCGACGAGCGGGGCGCTGCGCGATCAGCTCCGCCGCGGCCGCGAAGAGCGCATCGGCCGACGGCACGAGCCGGTCGACGAGCCCGGCGGCTTTCGCCTCGACGGGGCTCAGCAGCCGCCCGGTCAACATCAGGTCGAGCGCGAGCGGCGCGCCGAGCAGTTGCACGGCTCGCACCGTCCCGCCGAAGCCGGGGTGGATGCCGAGCTGCACCTCGGGCAGCCCGAGCGTGCGCTGGTACCCTTCGACCGCGATGCGATAGTCGCACGCGAGCGCGAGCTCGAGCCCGCCGCCGAGCGCGAACCCGTCGATTGCCGCGACGGTCGGGATCGGCAGCCGCTCGAGCCGCTCGAGGAGCGCCTGGCCGCGCGCGGCGAGGGCTGCTCCCTCGCTCGCCGAGGAAAGCGCGCCGAACTCCCTGACGTCCGCGCCGAGCACGAAGCCGTTCGATTTGCCGGAGGCGAGCACGACGCCTTTCGGCTGCTCGCGCTCGATCGCGGCGATCTCCTGCTCGAGCTCTCGGAGCACCTCTTGCGACAGCGTGTTCGCGCTCGCATCCGTCCGATCGAGCACGAGCGTCGCGATGCCGTGCTCGTCGACGGACCGCCGCCAATGACGGGCGGGCTCCGCCGCGGCGTTCACGCGGCCGCCCTCGACACGTCCTCGATCTCGAAGTCGCAGACGAGCGGCAGGTGATCGGAGAAATGCACGCGCGGGATCGAGAAGCCGGTCACGCGGATGCCGCGGCCGTAGAGCACGAAATCGAGCTCCTTGCGCGGCGAGCGGCTCGGATAGGACGGCAGGCTGGCCGAGTTCGCGCTGCGCAGGCCAGCCGCCTTCATGAACAGATAGATCTCGTGTTCGCCCCAGAACGTATTGAAGTCGCCCGCGATGATGACCGGCTTCCGCGCGGCCATCACGAGGTCGTACAGGTAGCGCAGCTGCGCATGGCGATGGCGGTACTTCAGCGACAGGTGCACGAGGAAAATCGCGCAGTCGTCGAGCTCGAGCTCGATGATCAGCCGCTTGATGCCCTTCTCGAAATAGTGGAAGCGCTCCCCCTGCACCCGCGGGGCCGCGAGGAACGCGTTTCCCTGCTTACGGACGATCGGCAGCCGCTGGTTGATCGAGCCGATGCCGTACTTGCACTGATAGACCGAGTAGTGACCGAGCGCCCGGGCGATCTCGTCCGCCTGGTTGACGCTGCGTGTGCGGATGGAGCCGGTGTCGACCTCGACGAGCGCGACGATGTCCGGATCCTGGCTCTTCAGGAAATCGATGATGCGCTGCAGGTTCGACCGGTTGCCGAGCACATAGCCCATGCCGGGCAGCGGCCAATGCAGCGCCGATCCGAGTCCCAAGCCGTAGCGAATGTTATAGAGCAGAAGCCGCATCGGTGCACAGTGTACCGGAGCCGGCAGGCCGTGCGGAGGCAGCGACCCGGCGCCGTGCGCCGAAACTCGCGGGGATGCGCGCCGGTTCGTTGCAAACGGCGGGTCCGAGGAGTAGGGTCGGGGCCACTCGAGTGGGCCATCCGACGAAGCGATGTCAGAGCAGAATCCGATCCGCGTGTTCGTCACGCACACCTTCGCGAGCCATCCCGACTATTACCGCGTGTTCGAGTATCTCGAAAGCTCGCCGAACTTCTTCTACGTGAACTGCAGCGACCCGGACAACCCGCCGACGATCGTCGGCAAGGAGCCGCTCAAGGAAGCGTTCCGCACCCAGATGAAGGACGCGGAGGTCGTGGTCGTGCTCTGCTCGATGCACGCCTCGGACGAGTACTGGATCACCTACCAGATGGACGCCGCCCAGGCTCAACAGCTCCCGATCGTCGCGATCGAGCCGTTCGGCGGGATGGGGGAGGTCCCGGAGGACGTGGCTCGGCGGGCGGCCGAAGTCGTCGGCTGGAACGGCCGCGACATCGTCGACGCGGTCCGGCGTCAGGCTCGCCACGAAGACACCCAGCGTTGGGAGACGATCGAGTTCAAGCTGTAACGGCCCACCCGGTCGTCATCGCGCACCGCGGCGCGAGCGGCTATCTGCCGGAGCACACGCGCGAGGCGAAGGCGCTCGCGTACGGCCAAGGCGCGGACTACCTCGAGCAGGACGTCGTCGCGACCCGCGACGGGGAGCTCGTCGTGCTGCACGACGTCTACCTGGACCGCGTGACCGACGTCGCGGAGCGATTTCCGGAACGCCGCCGCGACGACGGCCGCTTTTACGTGATCGACTTCGACCTCGCCGAGCTGCGCGAGCTCTCGATCCGCGAGCGGCGCGGCCCGGACGGCAGGCCGCTCTACCCGGAGCGCTTCGCGGACGACGCGCTGCGCTTCCGAGTCGTCACCCTCGACGAGGAAATCCGTCTCGTCCAGGGATTGAACCGCACGACGGGACGCCGCGTCGGCCTTTACCCCGAGATCAAGGAGCCCGCTTGGCACGCGCGGCACGGCGTGGATCTCGCGCGCCTCGTGCTCGAGAAGCTCGCGGCGCACGGCTATACCGAGCCCGGCGACCCTGCGTACGTGCAGTGCTTCGATTGGCCGACGCTCGTTCGCGCGCGGGAGACGCTCGGCTCCCGACTGCCGCTCGTGCTGCTCCTCGAGGAGGAGGCGGGGGAGGCGGTCGCCGACGCGGGCCGGCTCGCCGAGCTCGCGGCCGTCGTCCAAGGGCTCGGGCCGGCCTATCGCCTGGTCGCGGACGCTCCGGACGGCGGCTCGCCCGAGCCGACGACGTTCGCGCGGCGTGCCCGCGACGCCGGCCTCCTGCTGCACCCGTGGACGTTCCGACGCGAGGCGCTGCCGCCGTGGGCGCCGACCCTCGAAGCGCTGCTCGCGACGTTCTTGGGCACGGTCGGCGTCGACGGCGTGTTCTGCGATCAGCCGGACGTCGCGGTCGCCGTGCGGGACGCGCACGCGAAACGGCAACGCTGAACCCACCGGGGGCGCGGCCCGGACAGCGCGGCCGGGCCCTCGGCCGAGGCCGGCCGCGGCGCTCGCCGGGGCGCTCCATGCGACACCGCGACAAGCATGGACAGCCCGAGTCAACTGGCCTACATTGACCGAGACACCACGGAGAGCGTCGCCATGAGGCTCGCGGTTCGCTTGGCAATGGCAGGACCGGGTGTCCTGCTCGTTACGGCCTGCGCCACCGGAACGTCGGAAACAACCGGTGATGCGCTCGATCGGGCCTGCACCGTCTCGGAGTGCTTCTACGAACGCGACGTGCGGGATTTCGAGGTCATCGGCGGAACCACGCTCGTCGTCTACGTCGGCAGTCAGCGCTGCCCGTTCCAGGTCGAGCTCGACGGCACCTTCTGCGACCTGCGAATGGCGCCGGACCTTTTCTTCCGCAGCTCACGCCGCGGTATCGACGAGGAGCGCACGTACGCGTCGAACCGGATCTGCTCCTACGATCGCGTCGGCGTCGACGGCGGCGTGTTCACCGAGTCGCCCGGCCAAGGGCAGCCGGACGGCTTCGGCGGCACGACCAGCCAATGCCGCGTCCGCAACGTCACTTCGCTGACCGACGATCAGCTGATGGAGCTGTACGTCGCGCGCGGCGTCGTCGCGCCGCCGCCGCCGATCGGCCCGGGCCGAATCGAGGTGAGCGGGGAGGGCGGAGAAGCTCCGGCCGACTCTGCAGCGCCGGCGCCGGAAGGCGCCGAGCCGACCGACGCAGCAGAGGACGCACCCCGCGCGAGCGCGGCGGGCGCGTCAGCCGCCTCGGGCGACCGGTCCTAGCCGACGTTTCAGCGGAAACGCGGCGCGCTTACAGCTGGCAGTTCGGCCGGCGGCCGGCCTCGAGCGCGGCGTTGTAGGTCGCGAGCGCCGGCGCGAGTGATCGCACGAGATCGTCGAGCCGCCGATCGCTCGACGGGTGCGTCGACAAGAACTCCGGCGGCGCGCCGCGGTTCATCGCGCTCATGTTCTTCCACAGGTAGATGCTCGCGCGCGGATCGAAGCCGGCCTTCGCCATGTAGTCGAGACCGACCAGATCCGATTCGGTCTCCTGCTTGCGGTCGAACGGCAGCGTGAGGCCGATCGTCGCGCCGGTGCGAATCAGGTCGCCCATGCCGGTGGCTGCGCCGCCGAGCAGCACGAGCGCATCGGTTCGGGCCGCCCGCCGGGCGCGCTCGGTGACGTGATTCTCGGTCAGATGCGCGATCTCGTGGCCGATAACGGCGGCCAGCGCGTCGGGCGTATCGGCGACTCTCAGAATCCCCGTGAACACCCCGACCTTACCGCCCGGCAGCGCGAACGCATTCGCGGCATCGTCGTCGAACACGACGACTTCCCAGGCGAGGTCGCCGTACTCGGGATCGAGGACGTCGATGATCCGATCGGTGATGCACTGCACGTACTGCTGCGTCCGCTGATCCGGCGCAAGCGGCGTGTGCCGCTTCATCATCAGCCACTGGACGCGAGCCTGACGCTCGAGCTCCTTCGTCGTCGTGAACAGCTGAGCGTCGGCGGTGCCGGCTGCCAGAATCCCGAGGGCGCAGCCGAGGGCCGTGAGGAACGTGGTCCGATAGCGCATATCCCGCTTCCCTTGCTGTGGCAGCCGTCTAGGCCGTTAGAGCCCGCCGCGGGACCGACAGTTCATCTGGGCCGGGCGGCGGAGCCGCGCAGCGGAAAACATACCACAGCGGGGGAACGGGGGCTCGAGAGGTCGGTTCAGCGCTCGCTCGAGCTCGCGAGGACCGGCTCGTCGCCGCTGCGCCCGAGGCGGGCGAGGCGCCGCGCGCCGATGCCGAAGAGCCGGGCATCGAGCTTGAGCTGCAGGAACAGGACGCCGCGCATGTCGGGGTCCGTCAGGTGCGCACGGGTCACCCGGTCCACGACGGAATCCGGCAGATAGGTGACGTTCAGCGCGACGTGGCGCGCGCCGAAGGTGACGGCCGGCAGCAGACCCGGGAACGGCTGGTTGTCGTTGACGTCGCTCCGGGTCATCAGAAAGCCGATCACGCCGACGTCGAAGTAGAACTGGTTATCCAAGGCGGGCATCCGGAACCGGCGCTTGATGCCGCCGCCGGCCATGTAGGACGGTTCGCCGAGGCTGTCTTTGAAGCCGTTGCCGAGGGCGACCTTTACCCAGCGGGCGCTGGAATCGAACTCCTTCTCGAAGCCGAGTCCCCAGTTCTCCTCGTTCCACTCGCGTGCGGCGTTCATGTGCACCGCACGGCCGTTCAGAACGACGCCCCAGTCGCCTTGCGCGAACGCCGACGGCACTGCGGCCATCAGCAAGGCGAAGATCACAAGTCCGTGTGAAAGTCGCATAACAGGATTTGGAGCAATAGTCGTGCCATCTTGTAAAATCAATGGCTTACGACCGGATAATTGCACAGGCTGTAAATTGTCCCGACGGTGCCGGCGCGGATTCTGGAAAACTGTGGCATTCGCGATACGCCGTTCGGCCGGATCGGCGCGCCAAGATGGACCGAGATAGAAATGAGTGTCGGTCAGGCGCAGAGGCTCGCCGGCCCCGCACGGGACGCGAAGCCGTTATGAGGAGAAAAGGACTGTGGGCCGGTGCGGTCTGCGGCGCCTTTTCGACCCGCAGGTGCTGGAAAGGCTCGCGCTGATCGCGTTGGGCCCGCGCCGCCGGCTTCTTGCTCGATGAGGTCGGGCTCATGCTGGGGCGAAACGGGCAGCTTCACATAGACCGCCAGATGCTGAACGCGAAAGCCGACGAGCTCGATCGTCCGCTGGCTGACGGCCATGCGCGACGGCTTACGGCACGCCGCGGTTTGCTCTGCGCCTAGCCACACATTGAGGCCCGGACGTTTCAGCGGCCGCGCGCCCGCGGCTTTCCGGAGCGATCGGCGAACGACGCAGAAATTCCGACCGCGGCACACGCCGACGCGCCGACGGACGGCGTTTTCAGGGCGATAGCAGAGCGTCTTGACCGTGAGCCGTGCTGGCCGGGCAGATGGGTGACCAGGCCGTACCTTCCGCGCCGGGGGTCGTCATAGCGTACTGCGCATAATCGATATTATGACAATTTCTTGTCCTAGGGAGTGGGTACTCGTGGCGCGGCACGTGCCGCGTCCCTTAGTCATCCGGCAACGACGCAAACAGCCCGAGACCCGAGAACCGGCCTCGCCCTATGCAGAGCGGCCCAGGCACGGGCCGCGGCCACGTGAGCCGCACATGCAATCGCGGGGACCCCTTGAGGTGCTGCGGCACGGCGTAACGGGACGCGCGGTCGACGCCCGCAAGGAAACCGACCTCGCGCGTCTCGATTCGCGCCGCAAAGACCAACTGGTCGGAAAAACCTGCGTGCCGAAGCGCCTTTCGTACCAAGCCTTC
>CAYWGQ010000092.1:0-6767 GCA_964457725.1 uncultured Gammaproteobacteria bacterium | reverse complement strand
CGATAAGGCGCTTCTGCTCGGCCGCGTCGCAAGTTCCCTTTAAACGATCTCGGAATCCGCTCGGATCATCGAGCCCAGGCAGCACGACCGGTGATACGGTGGTCCAGACACGGGCCTCTTCCACGTAGCGCTTGACTGTCTTCTCGCCGGCGCTTGCAACCGCGAGGAGCGCAGAGGGCTTTCGGGTTTTCTCGTCGCGCAATTCTGCGCCGCCGAGCGCGCGCCTCGCCCATTCTATGTCCCGTGAGTGCGGATCGGTAGAAACGACGAAAACTCGGCGGATACGCGTTACTACGTTGGCCTCACCCTGCCGCCACTCGATGCTAGGAATGGGTATCAGCAGCAGACGGGGGGCATTTCCGTCACCGTGACCGAGCACGGTGGACCGCACGCGTTCTTCCGCCCAGCCGGCGCTCTCGGCCGCAACGCGAACCGCGTGCCGCAGCATGCCGGCGACGACCATGCCTTGCCGAGGCGTATCGAAAGCACGCATTCGGTCTGCGTTCGGATGCATCAAGGTAAACGCGGCGACCCTTTGACGCGGTGGCTCGTCCTGTCGAGCGTAGCCACTGCTGCCGAAGACCGTGAGAGGAGCTGGTGGATGCAGTGTAGGTGTGCCCCACTCGGTTCGGTTGAGAAACTGTTCGTGTCGTCGGTCGAGGTCCCGAAGGGTTCCCGCCACTGGCACGCGTAGTCGAACGCCACCCTCACCCACCGGTTGCCACACGACATCTGCTCCGTTGCAGAGGCGCGCGATTCGAGCACCGTCGACAACAGCCCCTTCGCCAGCCACGAGATCTACGCCCCACCCCAGCGCCACCACGTTCCCCGCAAGCGACGCCAGAGATTCGGCGTGCTTGCGACCGTCCGTCGACGTCGGCCAGGCGAAGTGCACTACCCTCCGCTCCAACGCCACTCCGAGATCCCGATCGTCAGGCAGGCGACGCGGCAACACGTCTTTCATGGTCCGATGAGCCGCCGGGTTTCCTTCCTTGCCCGCTGCCCATTGGCGGCCGACCAAGTCCATAGCGTTGTGTGGCACCGAAAGCCGATAGCCGGTGGCGGCAGGCGCCACTTCGGGGGCCACAACGAGCGGAGCCTCGCGTTGCTCGAGCCAGACAAGGGCCGGCCGTATCGCTTCCAGCGTTCCCGCTCGCGCCGCGGCGGCCACGAGTGCCTGAAACACCCGCAGGGGAGACGGAGGCCACTCCGGTGCACCTTCATCTCGCCGACCATGAAACCATGGCGTGAGAAACCGAAACGAGAGGAGAAGGTACGTGCTCATTGTCTGCTTCCTGCGCCTTTTTCACGCCTTCCCTGCCTTCTTCGAATTCCTTCTCGGTTTCTCGTCCCCTACGTCGGCCTTGGCGAACTCCTTATCAAACGGTACGTTCCTGCTCTCCCCGACACCGAAGTTTGACGCCGCTGCCTTCGCAAACGTCAGCACCGCGTCGTAGCCGATACTCACCGGCTCTCGCTTGCCACTCGTATAGACGACCACGGACTCGGCCGCCCTCTCGGGGTGGCGCACGAGATTGCAACCCTGCCGCAAGAAGCCGATCGCTGGACGGGTCATGGCGAGCAACGCAAGCCCGAGCAGGTACTCGCGCAGCTTTCTCGTGTCCTCCTCGGATTCGCCCCGAAGCAGCCGCAATGCCGCCAGCTGTAGCGTCACCTCTCGACGAATGTCCCCGTTCGCAATGACACCTCCATGAGTACTCGACGCGGGAACGTGACGAAAGCCGCGTTCCGAGTAGGCGTTGAGCGCCTTCTTGTCATCCGTTTCGTCGAGTAACCCCTCCTCGACATACTCGACAGCGGGGTTGTATTGCGCGGATCGCGTCAACTTGGACACGTTGAAAGCGCGAATAGTCGACGCAAGAAGCCGCGGTGCCTTGGCCTGGGTGTCACGCGAATCCCAAACGCCGAACACCAGAGACGTCGGAGCGAGCCTCGCCAACGGCACCGCGTTGCCGTTTCGCAGCGATTTGAAGGCCTCCTTCAGCTCGTCTTTCAGCGCCGTGCACCGCACGATTGCATCACCCGCGCGGTGACCGGCTTCGAGCAAGTTCACCCGCTTCGAGCCAGCGTCGATGATGATCTGCGGCACCAGATCGGCATGGGGACCTTCCGCAAACATCGGCTCCAGGCGATTCGCCTGCGAGCCCACGGAATCGATGAGACACACGTTCGCGCCATTGCCCAGCTCATCGATGTTGTAGCCGCCCGGAAACTGCTTCGGATTTTCCGCAGCCGCGAACGTCGGCGGGAAAAGCACGCCATCCTTTCCTTCCACCGGCATCAGGTACTCGCGCAGCACGATCGCCGCCGCAACGTCGCCGGACTCGGACAGCAACGCATCAATCTTGAGTTCGTTCATTTCCAGCTCCACTGACAGGAATCGCGGGTGTAAACGCCTTGTGCTTTCGTTGATCCGTTCGAAACGCGTTCTCGAACTGCAGTAGCGGACCGTCATCCGGCAACGCATTCCCGGCTGCGAGCGCCGCAAGCCGGATGGGAAGCTCGGCGAGCCATGCGCGGTACCGAAACACGCGAGCAGTGCGTGTGCTGGCCGGCCTGAATCTTTGCAGACCAATCAGCGTGAAGAACTCGGTCGCCGGGAATGCCACGGTCTCGAGTCCGAGGGCGTCCGAGGAGAAGCCAACGTCGAGAGGCAGCGCGCTGGCGCCTCGTCGGGCGTCGAAGTAGAACGGCTCGACCTTGTTGCCGTCCGGCCCAATCACGACATGCCCGTCGTCAAAGAAGCCGTTTTCCAAGGTGTCGGGCAGTTCGCGCTGCATAGCTAAAGCGATGCGTGAAGCCAACATCGTTCCTGCCCACGACTTGAGGGACGGGTCACCGGAGCCGGCCTTCCACCAGTCGATGCGCAACTCGAAAGGGCGGTCGAGCAGCATAGGTGAAGCGGCCCTGTCGCCCTTCACTAGAACGATCAACGGCGCTCGCGCCGCTTCTTGGACGAGCTCATGCAAGTCCCCCTGCGAAAGCACGCATTCGCCATCCTCGAAACGGCACGTCGTGTCCGGCCACAGGCGGTGCGCCAATTCGAAAAGGCCGCAGCATCCGAAGAACGCTCCCGGATTGGTAAGATCCACACGGATACGAATCACGATGGCTCGTCCTCCTCATCTGACGCAAGGTAGTCGGCCGCCCGCATCAGTGACTCGAGCCATGCCAGGCCCCAGCGGCCGTACTTCCGCTGCAGCCTGTCGAACCGGAGGGGCACCTCGCTCACGATGGCCATTACTTCGGCTTCCGGTACTTCGGGGTCGTACGCTTCATGCAAGGGGAAATGCGGACGCGCACGGCCGTGGTGCGCGGCCACGATATGTAGCGCAAGATCGCGTGCGCCTCCGGTGAGGTCGTCGAAGCCGACCTCGGCCATCGCGTCGTACAGGGAACCGAGCTCGTGCCGATAGTGCCCGAGCTCCGACGGCTGCATCGTGCCCTTTGCCAGCGGCGGATCTTCGTATCGCTTTATCGAGCGCTGCCAAACCCGACGCTTCTTCCCGAGATCGTGCCAACGCCCCGCGCGCGTAACGGCTTCTCGCTCCAAGGTGCCGAGCTTGAGCCGCTCGGCCAGCAAGCTCGCCCAGTACTCGGTCCTCTCGAGATGTTTCGACAAGAGCTGCGGCCTGCGGCTGGTGCGCGAACCGTCATCGTCGGCGACACGCGAACGGGCGAAAAGCTGCCACCACGTCGGTTCCCCTTCCGCGGTCTCGCGCGAGATCGTTCGCACGAGGCGCATTCCATCCGGGGGGTTCACTTCGTCGCCGATCTCGACGACTGTACGCTGGCCAAGTATTGGTCCGAGATCGTAACGATCACGCTGCTCCGGATCGAATTCGGCGTCGCCATCCAGCAATCCGGCCTCCAAATTCAGCCCACCGGCCTCGGGAGGCAGGATGACGGTCGCATCCGCGAGCAACGGATTCCTGTTGGGGTCGTAGTCGCGGAGCAGTTGCGACAGCGGCCAGATGCTCGCCTCACCAGGTCTCACCAGCCACACCCGCAACGCTCCTTCAGAGTCGCGGGCAGCTATCCGCTCCAAGTGCTTGACCACGCGATCCGTTCGGTCGCTCAAAGTCTCCCGAGCCCTCAGCGGATAGTCCGCGAGAAAATCGTCGAGCGTCTCCGGGTGCAGCTGCCACTCTTCGAGCCAATACACCTCGCGGCGCCACGCAACGGTCGTGCGCGGGGGCTCCCACTCGGCGATACCGTGCAGCCACTGCTCGACCGGCGGGCGTCCCGGCAGATCCCCCTTGAAGGTGGTGTAGGACCAGCGATCGAACAGCAAGTCGTCCGCAACGCGAACGTCGGGCGCCGGCGTGCATGCAGCGAGGCGTGCATCTACCGCTAACGAGCGGAGCGCCGCGGGCGACGCGTCCCGTGATCCGTCAGGGAGCTGCGGCAACGTGCCGAGGAGCTCTCGCGCGGCATAACGCGCCCGGTCGAGCTCCTCCTTTCGTTTGCCGGGCCTGCCTTCTTCTCCGTCCGTCTCGCCCTTCTCTGTCGCGCGAGCTGGCCTGGCTATCGGCTCGCACAGCACTTGGACGAGCGCGTCTCCGTCCCCGTAGCGATTCACGCGTCCCAGGCGTTGAGCGAGCGCGTCGAAAGGCGGCAGATCGGTCACGAGGTGGTCGCCAGAGATATCGATGCCGACCTCACCAGCCGAAGTAGCCACCAGGTATACCGTGCCCTCGGCGGGCGTCACACCGTCTGGGGTGCGGGGCAAGAACCGCGCGAAGACCGGCGTCGTCACCAGCTCGTCCCGCTCGGCGCCGCGTAAGGTGCCGGTCAGCACCTGCACCTGCTTCTTCGCTTTGCGCAAGGCGTCGGCCGCCTTCTCGGCATGTTCGACGCTGGACAAGAAGACGATGACCTTGCCTTCCTGAGCCGCTGCCGCCTTTGCAGCGCGCTGCGGCAGGTCCTTCTTGTCCTCCACGTCGATCACCTGAAGCCGCTTCGTGGCACGCAGCCGTCGGCTTACCACTGGATGGGCCTCATCCTCGGCTGACAGCGTGAAGTCCGCCTGCGCCCGACCCGTAGCGGAAAGCGCAAGCACCTTCAGTGGACGGATGTCGTCCCGTTGTGCGTCGACTATCGAACGCAGAAGATCGTCGAACGCCGGCTCCAGGTGAGCTTCATCGTGAATCAGCAGCGCGTCCTGCCCGAGAAAGCCGGCATGCAGCGGCCTCGTCTTGAAGCCGCACCCGTAGCCACTGAAGAGCAGGCGGCTGCCGATCATGTCGACGGTACCGATAATCACGGCGGGACGGGACGGGTCGCGACGCCACTCCGCGTTGTCTGCACGCTCGCCGCGCAGGGTGCTGATCGCGAGCGGTGATTCCTTGGTCGCGCTGAGCCCCAGCAGCGCGGCGCGCAGGTGCGCGGTGTCCGCACCCCGCAGTCGATTCGCAAGCCTTTCCGTTTCGGTCGTAGCCTGATCGACCACGGTACGACGGTTGACGACGTACACGAGGCGTCGCGGCAACGCGGGGTTCGCGACGATCGCGAGTAGCCAGATCACGATGACTGACGTCTTTCCAAGACCGGTCGGCAGATCACATGACCTTGGAAGGTCTCCACGCACAAAACGCTCGTATAGCGCACACTGCCATGGGAACGGCGCGTTTCCGGTCAGGAGCGCGAAATCACGTTCGAACGTCATAGCTCAACACCACGGTGACGACGTGCGGATCGCTGGCACTCTCGATTCCCAAAACTCACGAGCACGACCCGAGCACTTGAAGGCCACGCGCCGCCCTTTCCACCGGCTCCAACTGTTCGATCTCCACGCCCTCCGGCGCCGCCCGCAGCTCCCTCAACTTCCGTGCCGAGACCAGTACCCGCGATTCGAGCGTACCAACGGACTTGTTGTACGCTTCAACGGCCTTATCGAGCCTGCTGCCGACGTCTCCCCAATGCCCGGCTAGGCTTGCGATACGCTCGTACAGCTGACGGCCGAGCTCCGCGACCTCCTGCGCGTTCTTGGCGAGCGCCTCCTGACGCCAGCCGTAGGCGACTGCGCGCAGCAGCGCGATGAGCGTGGTCGGCGTAGCCGGGATCACTCGCTCGTTCACGCCGAACTCGATCAGGCCCGGATCCGCCTGGAGCGCGGCGCTGAAGAACACCTCGCCAGGAAGGAAGAGCACGACAAACTCCGGCGTCGTATCGAACTGCTCCCAATACGCCTTGCGCCCGAGCGCCAGGATGTGCGAGCGCACTTGCTCGGCGTGCTCCGCGAGGTGCGCCCGTTGCTCCGTCTCGTCCGCCGCCTCCATGGCGGAGAGATACGCGGATAGGGGTGCCTTCGCGTCCACCACGATCTGCTTGGCACCCGGCAAGCGCACGACTACGTCGGGACGGAGACGTCCGTCCTCCGTTGCGACGCTTCCCTGCTCGATGAAATCGCAATGCTCCAGCATGCCGGCCATCTCGACCACGCGCTTGAGCTGGATCTCGCCCCAGCGCCCGCGAACGGCGGGCTGACGAAGCGCCTTCACCAGGTTCGCCGTCTCGTTACGAAGCAAAGGTAGGTGGGTATCTACGAGACTCTTGAGCTGGCTGCTTAGCTCGGCGTAAGCACCCACCCGTGTCTTCTCGATCTCACCGAGCTTGCCGTCTACCTTTTCCAGCGACTCCCGCAGCGGACGCACGAGCTCGTCGACGGCCTTCTGTCGCGCGCTGAGATCATTGCGCGCGCTCTCCTGGTATTTCTCTAGCGTGGCGTTGGCGAGGGCCACGGC
>CAYWGQ010000091.1:0-15313 GCA_964457725.1 uncultured Gammaproteobacteria bacterium | reverse complement strand
ATCAAACCGTCGACGACGACCGGCGTGAACTCCGAGCCGCCCGAGATCGAGCCCGCGGTCGGGTGCGAGCCGAGGCGGTAGGTCCACGCCTCGCGCAGGTTCGCGACGTTCTCCGGGGTGATCTGGGTCAGCGGCGAGTAGCGGGTGCCGCCGAGGTCGCGGTTGTACATCGGCCACTCGCCGGGCTGCGCGCTTGCGCCGCCCGCCCGTGCCGCAGGCGCCGCGGTCTCGGCCGTCGCGGGCGCGTCGGCGTCCGGCGGCGAGCCGCACGCGTGGAGCGCAGCGACGATCGGCACGAGGCACGAACGGAGATGCTTCATTGGCTCTGGTCCCCCTTCACGTGTTCGCAAGTTCGGGCGATCGAGGATCGCGGCTCGACGGCCGCTCCTACCTCCAAACGGATCGCAGCGGCTCGGCGCGTATGATACCGCCCGCCGTCAGCGAGCCCGCGTCGCCGCGTGCACCGCCCGGCGCGGCAGCGACCACGCGATCGCGTTCGCCGCGAGCGACGCGAGCGCCATGACCGCCGTGACCGGCAGCAGCGTGCCGTCGTAGAACACGCCCGCGGCGGCCCCGAGCACGGCGCCGAGCGAGAACATCAGCGTCGTGTGCACGGAGGACGCGCTGCCCGCAAGCTGCTCGAAGAACGCCATGTACTGCGCCGAGCCCGACGGCCCGACCAGTCCCAGCATCGAGAGCATCAAGATGATCGCGGGGACGACCGTCCAGAGCGACGCGGCGCCCGCCGCAACGACGAGCAAGAGATAGAGCCCGGCGGTGAGCTGCGTCAGCAGCCCGCGGCGGAAGAACTTCGGCGCGTTGTCCGTCCGCAGGTGCCGCATGCTGAAGAGGTTCATCGACATCAGGCCGACGACGCTCATCCCGAAGAGCAGCGGGAACTGCGCGGCGGAGAGCTCGAAGTACTCCATGTAGATGAACGCGGCGTTCGTCACGAACGTCATCAGCACGCTCGACGCGAGCGCCATCGCGAGCGCGAAGCGAATCGGCACGCGCCGCCCGTCCACGCGGCGGGACACCACTGCCGCGCATTGCGCGAAGATCGACCGCACGGACAGATGCTCCCAAGCGCCGTGACGCGTCTCGGGCACGCGGGCCGCGTAGATCGCGACCAGCAGCGTCGCGTACGCCGCCTTCAGGAAGAAAATCGTCTGCCAGCCGAGCGGCAGCAGCGACGCGCCGATGACCGGCGCGACGAGCGGTGCGACGAGGATGATCAGCGTCACGGTCGCGAACCGCCGGCCGAGCTCCTCGACCGGGTAGATGTCGCGCACCGACGCCATGCAGATCACCGTCGAGAAGCCGCCGCCGAGCGCCTGCAGGAACCTGAGCGCGAGCATTTGCTCGATCGTCGTCACGAGCGGAATCGCGAACGACGTGACGATGTAGAGGCCGAGCCCCGCGTAACCGACGCGCTTGCGGCCGATCTGATCGGAGAACGCGCCGCCGAAGAACTGGCCGATCGCATAGCCGAACAGAAACACCGACAAGGTGTGATTCATCTGCACGATTCCGACGCCGAGGTCGCGCGCGATCGACGGCATCGCCGGCAGGTATGCGTCCACGCTGAGCGGCCCGAGCGCCGCGAGCGCGCCGAAGAAGAAGATCAGCCGAGACGGGACGCGCCGCCCGGCCGCGACGGCCGGCTTCGAAGCGAGATCGTTCACGGGCGGTACGTTGCCGGAGAGCTGGCGGGACGCGCATTGTGCAGCACGGGGCGCCCGGAGGCCACGGCCGCGGTCGGCGCGACCGGCGCGCCGCCGACCGCCGCTAGCCGTGCTCGTGCAGGAAGCGCCACAGAGTAGCCGCGATCAGCGCGTGATCGATGCGGCCGCTCGCGAGCAGGTCGGGCAGCTCGCGCCGCGGCACCAGCACGACCTCGGTATGCTCGGTCGCGCTGTTCTGGATCGCACCCGCAGGCTCCGCGTCGAACGCGCAGAACGCGTGCAGCCGGTTCTCGAAGAGCGCGGGGTTCGGATTCACGACTCCGAGCGGGCGCACGTCGCGGACGCGATAGCCGGTCTCCTCGAGACACTCGCGCCGTGCCGCCTCGGCCGGGTCCTCGCCCTGCTCGACGAGGCCGCCGGGAACCTCGAGGCTCATGCGCAGCGATCCGTGCCGGAACTCCCTCACCATCACGATCTCGCCGGCCGCCGTGACCGGGACGATCTGCGCCCAGTCGACGGAGACGATCCGGTAAAACGCGTGCTCGCGGCCATCCTCCGGAGAAGCCGCGATCGAGCGCTCGACCGAGAAGATTCCGCAATCGACGACCGGCTCGCGCCGGACCTCCCGCCATTCCCTCGCCGTCATCGAGCGCACCGCTCCTCATCGACTCCCGTCAGTATACGGACGACGCCGGCCCGCTACCGACGAGCCGTCTTCAATCGAACGGGTGGCGGCGGAGGACGATCGCGTCGCGGCTCGGTCCGGTCGAGACGATGTCGATCGGCACGCCGACGAGCTCCTCGATCCGCGCGAGATAGCGCCGCGCCTCCTCGGGCAGCGCGTCGAACGACGTCGCTCCCTCCGTCGACCCGCTCCAGCCGGGCAACGATTCGTAGATCGGCTCGCACTCCCCGTAACGGTCCATCAAGAGCGGCGGCGCGGAGATCTCGCGCCCGTCGAGGCGATAGCCGACGCAGATCTTGATCTCGGGGAGCCCGTCGAGCACGTCGAGCTTCGTTAGGCAGAGCCCGGTCATGCTGTTCGCGAACGCGACGCGCTTGAGCAGCACCGCGTCGAACCAGCCGCAGCGCCGCGGCCGCCCGGTCGTCGCGCCGAACTCAGCGCCGACGCGTGCGAGGTGCCGCCCCATGTCGTCCAGCAGCTCCGTCGGGAACGGGCCCGCACCGACGCGAGTGGTGTAGGCCTTCACGATGCCGAGCACGTAGTCGACGCCTCGCGGCCCGACGCCGGTGCCGGTCAGCGCGCCGCCGACGGTCGTGTTCGACGAGGTCACGAACGGATACGTGCCGAGGTCGATGTCGAGCATCGCCCCTTGAGCGCCTTCGAACAGCACGCCGCGGCGCCCGTCGAGCGCCCGCAGCGCCTCGGTCACGTCCGTCACGAGCGGCCGGACACGCTCGCCCATCGAGACGAGCGCGGCGAGCTCCCGCTCGGGATCGACGGCCGGCGCGCCGTAATAGCGCTCGAGCAGGAAGTTGTGCAGATCGAGCAAGCGCTCGACCTTCTCGCGCAAGCGATCGGGCACGAACAGATCCGCGACGCGGACCGCGCGCCGCGCGACTTTGTCCTCGTAGGCGGGTCCGATGCCGCGGCCCGTCGTGCCGATCGCGGCCGGACCGCTCGCCTGCTCGCGCGCCTTGTCGAGCGCGACGTGCGAGGAGAGGATCAGCGGGCACGCCGCCGACACGCGCAGGCGCTCGGCGACCGGCACGCCTCGCGTCTCGAGCATGTCCATCTCGGCGGCGAGCGCCTCGAGCGACAGCACGACGCCGTTGCCGATCAGGCACAACACCCCGTCCCGCAGGATCCCGGACGGGATCAGGTGCAGCACCGTCTTCTCGCCGTCGACGACGAGCGTGTGCCCGGCGTTGTGGCCGCCCTGAAAGCGCACGACCGCGCTCGCGCGGTCGGCGAGCATGTCCACGATCGCGCCTTTACCCTCGTCGCCCCACTGGGCGCCGAGCACGACGACGTTTTTGCTCACGCTAGCCTCGTACGACGAACAGCAATGCGAGTCCCGCGGCGACGACCCCGAGCCCGAGCGCGCGCAAGTGCGCGTCGTCGACCTGGGAAAGCGCCTCGAGCCCGCGCCGCCACGCCTGCGGCGCCGCGAACGGCAGCAGGCCTTCGATGATCAGGTAAAAAGCCACGCCCGCGAACAAATCTGACCAGGCCAACGCCCCGCCTCCGTCCGATCGAGTGAGCTCGCCAACGCCCGTCGTTCGCGGTCCCGCTCCGGCGGCGCTACGGGCGCGCCGAGCCGGTCCGGGTCTTCAGATACTGGAAGAAATCGCTGTCGGGTTCCAGCACCAGCACGTCCCGCTCGCGTCCGATCGACGCGCGGTACGCGAGCATGCTCCTGTAGAAACCGAAGAACTCCGGATCCTGCCCGTACGCCTTGGCGTAAATCTCCGCCGCCTTCGCGTCCCCGGCGCCGCGGATCCGCTCCGCGTCCCGGTACGCCTCCGCGAGAATCACGGTCCGCTGGCGCTCCGCGTCGGCCTGGATCCTGAGCGACTCCTCCTCGCCCTCGGCGCGCAGCTGCGCCGCAACGCGCTGGCGCTCCTGGCGCATCCGCTGGTACACCGAGTCGCTCACCTCGTCGCTCAGGTCGATGCGCTTCACCCGAACGTCCACGACCTCGATGCCGAGCTCGGGCGAGCGTGCGCTCGCCTCGGCGAGCATCTGCTCGATCAGCTCCGAGCGCTCGGCGGACACGACCGCCTGCACGGTGCGCTGGCTGACCGCGGCCTTGATGCCTTCCTTCACGATCGCCGACAGGCGCTCGATCGCGCGCGTCTCGTCGCCGCTGACCGCGCGGTAGTACTGCGCGGGATCGCCGATCCGCCAGGTCACGAAGTAGTCGACGATCAGGTTCTTCTTCTCGCCGGTGAGGAACTTCTCCTCGAGGGCCTGATACGTCAGGATCCGGTCCGAGTACTTCACGACGTTCTGCACGAACGGGATCTTGAAGTGCAGACCGGGCTCGTAGCCCGCGCCGACGATCTCGCCGAACTGGAACTTGAGCGCGTGCTCGCGCTCGTCGACCGTGAACATCGACATCTTCAGCACGATCGCGGCGAGCGCGCCGACGACGAGCAGCAGATTGAAGCGTGTGATCATCGCTGTCGAAGCCTCGTTCCGCGCTCAGCGTGGCTGCCGCTCGCGCGGGTTGCGCACGGGCAGAGTGCCGGTGAGCCCGACGGAGCTTCCGGGGACGACGGGCTCGCTCGCCGTCACGCTGCGCGGGCGGTCGCGCAGCTGGTCGAGCGGCAGATAGAGCATGTTGTTGCCGCCCTCGGTGTTCACGAGCACCTTCGCGGACTTCGCGAGCACCTCCTCGATCGTCTCGAGGTACAAGCGCTCCCGGGTGACGTCGGGCGCCGCACGGTACTCGGCGAGAATTTGCAGGAAACGATCGGCCTCGCCCTCGGCATCGGCGATGACGCGCGCGCGGTACGCCTCCGCCTCTTGCCGCTGCCGCTCGGCTTCGCCGCGCGCCTGCGGCAGGATCTGGTTGCGGTACGCCTCGGCCTCGAGGATTCGCCGCTCGCGGTCCTCCCGCGCCTTGATCGCGTCCTGCACGGCCACCTCCACCTCGCGCGGGAACTGCGCTTCCTGGAGGTTCACCTCGTACACCGTGATGCCCGCACCGTACGCGTCGAGCGTCGCCTGCAAGAGCTCCTGCGTCTGCGCGGCGATCTCGTTGCGGCCCTCGGTCAGGATGAAGTCGAGCTCGTTCTTGCCGACGGTCTCGCGGATCGCGCTCGCCGTGACGTCGTACAGCGTGCGTTCCGGATCACGCATGTTGAACAGGAACGCCTGCGGGTCGGTGCGGCGATACTGCACGACGAGGTTCACGTTCACGATGTTCTCGTCGCGCGTGAGCATGCTGCCGTCGTAGCGCCAGCTCACCGTCTCGCCGATGTTGATCTTCTCGACCGTCTCGATCGGCCACGGCAGGTGCCACCGCAAGCCCGGCAGCGTCGTCGCCTGGTACGCGCCGAAGCGCAGCACGACACCGCGCTCGGCCGCATCGACGACGTAGATACCGGACAGCGCCCACACCGCGAGCAGCACCGCGGCGCCGGCCGCCGCGAGCGTCGCGCGGACCGGCGCCGGCAGCTCGCCGCGCCCGTTGCCGCCGAGCCGGCTCGCGAGCCCGCGGAAAAAGTCCCGTACGAGGATGTCGAGATCCGGCGGCCCCGTGCGGCCCGATCGCCAGGAGCTGCGCTTCTCGCCGTCGTCCCAACCCATCAGCTCATGCTTCCCGCTTGCCGTCGGCCGCGCTCTAGCCGCGCACCGTCCTGCTGCACCCGCCGCCAACGCTCGGGCGTCAGCTCCACGTCCATGATCCAGCCGCCGCGCTCGTCCGGCCGCTCGTGCCGCACGGCCCGCCACTCGTGCAGCTCCGCGCGCAGGCGGCTCTGCTCGGGGCCGAGCACGACCCGGCCCGTCCGCCGCTCGCCGAACAGCTGCCGGCGCACCGCTTCGATCAGGGAATCCAGGCCTTGGCCAGTGAGCGCCGATACGACGAGCTTCTTCGGCTCCGCTGCGGCGTCGGGCGGTAGCAGCCCGGCGGCCTCGGCCTTGTCCGCCTTATTGTACACGCGAAGCACCGGCACGTCGGCCGCGCCGATCTCCCGCAGAACGTTCTCGACCTGGTGCTGGCGCTCCTCGTGATGAGGGTCGCTCAGGTCGACGACGTGCAGCAGCAGGGCGGCCTCCCGCGTCTCGGTCAGCGTCGCCTTGAAGGCCGCGACCAGCTCGTGCGGCAGGTCGCGCACGAACCCGACCGTGTCGACGAGCAGCAGCTCGTCCGCGCCGCCGACGTTCAGCCGGCGGACGGTCGGGTCGAGCGTCGCGAAGAGCTGGTCCCGAGCGTTCTGGTTCGCGCCGGCGAGCGCGTTGAAGAGCGACGTCTTGCCCGCGTTCGTGTAGCCGACGAGCGCGACGGTCGGAACCTGCGCCCGGCGGCGCTCCTTGCGCCCGACCTCGCGCTGCCGCTCGACGCGCGCGAGCCGCTCGCGCAGCCGCTTGATCCGCTTGTCGAGCAACCGCCGGTCGACCTCGAGCTGCGTCTCGCCCGGGCCGCGCAGGCCGATGCCGCCCTTCTGCCGCTCGAGGTGGCTCCAACCGCGCACGAGCCGGGACGCGAGATGCTCGTGCTGCGCGAGCTCTACCTGCAGCTTGCCCTCGAAGGTGGCCGCGCGCTGCGCGAAGATGTCGAGGATCAGCCCGTTGCGGTCGAGCACGCGGGCCTTCAGCCGATTCTCGAGGTTGCGTTCCTGGCTCGGGGAAAGCGCGCGGTTGACCAGAATCAGCTCGGTGCCGGTCTCGCGGACGCGCTCGGCGAGCTCCTCGACCTTGCCTTCACCGACGAAATAGCGTGCGTCCGGCCGGTCGCGGCGCGCATGCAGCTCGCCGACGACCTCTGCTCCGGCCGATTCTGCGAGCGCGCGGAATTCCTGGGTCTCGTCCTCGTGACAGGGCCGATGGAGGCCTATATGAAGGAGCAGGGATCGTTCGCCGCGGCGGGGACGCTCAAGCAATCGGCTCCCCCCGCCTCGCGGCCGAATCTCTAATCATCGCCGTCGTCGTCCTCCGCCATCGGCACGCGCACGTTGCGTGACGGCACGACCGTCGAGATGGCGTGCTTGTACACCATCTGACTGACGCTGTTCCGCAGCAGCACGACGAACTGATCGAAGGAATCTATTTGACCCTGCAACTTGATGCCGTTCACCAGGTAGATCGAAACAGGCACCTTCTCCTTGCGCAGCGCGTTAAGAAACGGATCCTGCAGCGATTGACCTTTGGCCATGGACAATCTCCTTTGTTGTTCTTGGTGTCATCGAGCTCAGGTCCGAACGCTTCCGCGCGATCCGCTGCCGGCGATCCCTGAAATCTCGCTCCGATTTATCATGATGTAATTCAGACGAAAAAGTCGTCTTTCTCCCACAGGCGGTAATGCTATCACAGGGCGGCTAGATTCCGGTCCAGTCGCGCCGTCTCGCGGCGGCGTGCCGAACGAGTTTCTGCTCCGCCTCCAGCGAGAATGCCTGCAAAACTTGCGCCGCCGGCTCGGACTTGAGCCACGTGAGCTGCCGCTTCGCGAGCTGGCGGGTCGCGGCTATCGCACGTTCCCGAGCTTCGGGCAGCGTGCACACCCCCCCCAGGTAATCCCACAGTTGTCGGTAGCCGACGGCGCGGACCGACGGCATCGACGGTGTCAGATTGCCGCGGGCCCGGAGGCGTTCGACCTCGCGAACGAGCCCTTCGTTCAGCATCGCGTCGAACCGCCGCTCGATCCGTTCGGCGAGCACCGCCCTGTCCGGGGGCAGCACCGCGACGGTTTCGACCAAGACCGGCGCGGCGCGGCGCGACGTCTGCCGTTGGAGCTCCGTCAGCGGCGTGCCGGTCAGCTCGTAGACCTCGAGCGCGCGCTGGATGCGCTGCGGATCGGTCGGCGCAATCCGGGCGGCCGCCTCGGGATCGACCGCCGCGAGCCGGCGGTGCAGCGCCGGCCAGCCGTGCTCGCGCGCCTCGGCGTCGAGCGCCGCCCGAACGGTACGGGTCGCGCGCGGCAGCCGCGCGAGCCCCTCGCGCAGCGCCCTCAAGTAGAGCAACGTCCCGCCGACGACGAGCGGCAGCCGCCCGCGCTCGAGCACGCCGGCGATCGCGGCAGCGGCATCCCGTGCGAATCGCCCGGCCGAGTACGCTTCGGTCGGCTCGAGGATGTCGATCAGGTGATGCGGCACCGCGCGACGGATCTCAGGCGACGGCTTCGCCGTGCCGATGTCCATGCCGCGGTACACCATCGCCGAGTCCATGCTGACGATCTCGACCGGCATCTCGCGGGCGACCGCGAGCGCGAGCTCCGTCTTGCCGCACGCGGTCGGTCCGGTGATGCACAGGCAGCGAAGCGGCGCCGGTGCGCCCGTGTCGGTCATCGCCCGCGCAGAAACAGCCGGTCGAGCTCGGGCAGGCTGATCCGCGTCCAGGTCGGCCGGCCGTGGTTGCACTGATCGGAGCGCTCGGTACGCTCCATCTCCCGCAGCAGCGCATTCATCTCCTCGAGCGTGAGCGTGCGATTCGCACGAACCGCGCCGTGGCACGCCATCGTCGCGAGAAGCTCGTTGACCTTCGCCGCCGCCAGCGTGGCGGTGCCCTCCTCCGCGATCTCCGCGAGAAGATCCCGTACGAGGCTCGCGGCGTCCGCGCCGGCGAGGAGCGCCGGCACCGCCTCGATCTGCACCGCCCTCGGTCCGCGCCGCGCGAGCGTGAAGCCGAGCCGTCCGAGCTCTTCCGCGGCGTCCTCGGCGAGCTCGGCTTCGCGCTCGGTCACCTCGATCTCGATCGGCACGAGCAGCGCCTGGCGCTCGAGCGACGCGCCCTCGGCGCTGCGCTTCAAGCGCTCGTACAGAATCCGCTCGTGCGCCGCGTGCATGTCGACGATCACGAGCCCCTCCTCGTCCTGGGCGAGCACGTAGATACCGGCGAGCTGCGCGAGCGCGAAACCGAGCGGCGGCGTCGAGCCGGACGCCGCGGGCGGCGCGCTCGGCCGCTCGTGGAGCCGCGCGTAGAGCGGCACGTGCTCGCGCACGGCCGCCCCGAACGCGAGCGGCGCTTGCACGCGCGGCCCGGCCGGCACCGCCGCTCCCGTGCGGCGTGCGACGGCGCCGAGCGGCGCGGCGTACGCGGCCGCCGCGGCCGCGGGGCCGGCCCCGTCGGGGCGCGTCTCGTCGAGCGTGCTCGCGAGCGCGCGCTCGACGGTGCGGAACACGAAGTCGTGCACGAGACGCGAGTCGCGGAAGCGGATCTCGAGCTTCGCCGGATGCGCATTCACGTCGACCCGGCGCGGCTCGACGTCGAGAAACAGAACGAACGCCGGATGACGCGCCTGATACAGAACGTCCTGGTAACCGAGGCGCACGGCATGGCGGAGCAGCTTGTCGCGGACGAACCGGCCGTTCACGAACGTGAACTGCAGATCGGGCTGGTGGCGCGAGAAGGTCGGCGCGGCGAGCCAGCCGCGAAGCTCGAGCCCGTCGCTCTTGCGTTCGAGGTAGCGCGCGTGCTCGACGAACGCGGTGCCGCAGAGCTCCGCGACGCGCGCCTCCTGCTCGTGCCGCGAGCGTGCGGGCGGCAGCGCGAAGAGCTCGCGGCCGTTCGCGCCGAAGCGCACGTGCACGTCGAATCGCGAGAGCGCGAGACTCTTGACGATCACGTCGACTTGGCCCGCCTCGGTGCGCTCGCTGCGCTGGAACTTGCGCCGCGCCGGAGTGTTGAAAAAGAGATCCCGCACCTCGACGGTCGTGCCGGGCGGGTGCGGCGCGGGACGCGGCGGCGCGATCTCGCCGCCGTCGGCCGTGACGCTCCACGCGGCGTCCTCCCCTGCGACGCGCGACGTCAGCGTCAAGCGTGCGACCGACGCGATGCTCGGCAACGCCTCGCCGCGGAAGCCGAACGACGTCAGCGCCTCGAGGTCGTCGAGGCTGCCGATCTTGCTCGTCGCGTGGCGCGCGAGCGCGAGCGGCAGCTCTTCTCGGGGGATGCCGCAACCGTCGTCGGTCACCCGGATCAGCTTGAGGCCGCCGGCCTCGATCTCCACCGTGATCGCGGTCGCGCCCGCGTCGAGCGCGTTCTCGACGAGCTCTTTCACGACCGACGCCGGCCGCTCGACGACCTCGCCGGCGGCAATCTGATCGATCAGCTGGGAAGGGAGGACTCGGATCGGCACGCGGGCATTCTACGACCGAAACGCCGAGGAGCGGCCTCCGCGCCGCCACCCCCCTTCCCTTGGTAGGAGCGGCTGTCCAGCCGCAATCCTCTTCTCTTGGTCGGAGAGGCTGCCAACCGCGAACGCCGGGGCACGCCGCAAAGATCGCGGGCGGGCAGCCGCTCCTACGGCGACAGCCGACCGCGGCGGTTGGGAAATTAGCCTGGCGGGATCGTCAGGACTTGGCCGACGCGGATCACGTCGCTCTTCAGGCTGTTCGAGCGCCGGATCACCTGCGGGCTCACGTTGTACCGCTCGGCGATGCCTGAGAGCGTCTCTCCCCTCGAGATCACGTGCTGCACCGGCGGCCGCGTCACCCTGCCGTTCGCGAACGAGCTGCCGGGCGGCGGGTTCGCGACGAAATAATCGACGATGCCGTCCCGCAACGCGCGCGCGATGCGCGCCTGGTGCTTCGGGTCGCGGAGCAGCGCCTCTTCGTTCGGGTTCGAGATGTAGCCAGTCTCGATCAGCAACGACGGAATGTCGGGCGACTTCAGGACGAGGAACGGCGCCCGCTGCACTTGCGTTTTCCGGAGCGTCGTGACCGCACCGAGCCGCCGGATCAGCTTCTCGCCGGCGGCCGTGCTCGCCGAGAGCGCGGCGCTCTGCGACAGGTCGACCAGCACGCGCGCGAGCACCTGATCCTTGTCCGCGAGCGACACGCCGCCGATCAGGTCCGCGTTCTCGCGCCGCGCGACGAGCAACGCGGCCTCGTCGGTCGCTCCTTTGTCGGACAGCACGTACACGGTGACGCCCTTCGCGCTCGCGTCGCGATAGCTGTCGGCGTGGATCGAGATGAAGAAGTCCGCCTCGGCCTCGCGCGCGATCTGCATGCGCTTGCGGTGCGAGACGAGATAGTCGCCGTCGCGGATCAGCAGCGGCCGCATTCCCGGCTGCTCGCGAATTTCGTCCGCGAGACGCCGTGCGATCGCGAGCACGACGTCCTTCTCACGCGCGCCCTTGCGGCCGATCGCGCCCGGATCCTCGCCGCCGTGGCCGGCGTCGATCGCAATCACGAGATCGCGGCCCGGCGGCCGCGGGGCTGCGGCCGGAGCCCGGGCGGTTGCGACAGCGGGCGTCGCGGCCGGCGGCGAAGGCGGCGGCTGTCGCACGACCGGCGCCGCAGTCTCCGGCGGCAAGAGATCGATCACGAGCCGATGGCCGAAACCGTCGCCCGGCGGCAGCAGGAAGCTCTTCGGCCGCACCGGCTGTTTCAGGTCGAGCACGACCCGCAGCTCGCCCGCGGCGCGCTCGCCCGCGCGGACGGCGGCGACGAAGCCGCGCGGCTCGACGCGCTCGACGGCTGCGCGCAGCATCGTTCGAGGAAGGTCGATCACGACGCGGTCCGGCCCGGTCAGCTCGAACACCCGGTGATCGGCGGGACCGGAGAGATCGAGGACCACGCGCGTCGATTCCGGCCCGGACCACAGCCGGACGTTCTCGACGGTAGCGGCACGCACGCCCGCGCAAACGCAGAGCAGCGCGACGATCGTCAGCGACCCGAGACCCCCGAAACGCACCCCTGAATCCCTTTACACGCGGATCGACGCATGTTCCCGAATTCAATCGGCGTTTTCAATACTCTTTTCATTAAAAATGAGTGATCTAGAGGGTCTTGCTAGGAAGGAGATCAGCAACTTCCTGCAGGGCCTTGCGGCCGTTGGCGCTCTTCGCCTCCGCACGGAGCCTGCGTGCCGTCGCGGAGTGGAAGTCGAGCGTCAACAGCAGGTCGCAACGCTCGAGCAGCGCCGGCGCGCGCTCCGGCCACTCGACGAGCATCCAGGCGTCGGGATCGGCGAGCCAGTCGCGGACGCCGAGATTCTCGAGCTCGTCGGCGCTGCCGAGCCGATAGAGATCGAGGTGCAGGACCGGACGGCCGACCTGGTACTCCTCGAGCAGCGTGAACGTCGGCGACGGCACCCGGCCTCGATGGCCGAGGCCGCGGAGCATCGCGCGCGCGAACGTCGTCTTCCCTGCGCCGAGGTCGCCGCGCAACGCGACGAGCAACGGCGCGACGCCCGCGGCGTGCCAGCGCCGCGCTGATTCCGCCGCAAAATCAACCAGCTCCGGCTCGGAGCTGAGCAGCCGGGTCAGCTCGGATTCGCCCATTCGCGAAGCTGCGGCAGGAGGTCGCCAGCGATCATCCCGCGCTCGCCGCCCGCGGCCGCGGCATCGCCGGCGAGCGCGTGGAGCAGCACGCCCGCACGCGCGGCGCAGGCGAGGTCGCCGGTCTGCACGAGCAGCGCGCCGAGGACGCCGGCGAGCACGTCGCCGGTCCCGGCGGTCGCCATCCCTGGGTTGCCGCGGTCGCACACCCGTATGTCCGGGCGCCCGTCGGGCTCAGCCGCGGCGACGAGGCTGCACGCACCCTTCAGCACGGCGGCGGCGCCGTAGCGCGCAACGAGCGCGGTCGCCGCGCCTGCGCGGTCGCGCTGCACGGCGGCCGCATCGCTGCCGAGCAGCCGTCCGGCCTCGGCCGGGTGCGGGGTCAGAAGCCAACGTTCGCGCCGCGTCGGCCGCGCGGCGAGCAGGTTCAGCGCATCCGCGTCGGCGACGAGCGGCCGCGGCGCCGCGAGCACGCGCTGCCAGAGCGCCTCCGCCCACGGCGTTCGACCGAGCCCGGGGCCGGCGACGATCCCGTCGCAGGCGGCGAGCAGCGGATCGAGATCCTCGGGTTTGCCGATCCCGTGGCAGATTAGCTCCGGCCGGCCCGCCATGACCGGGCCGACCGACGAGGGGTGCGTCGCCACGTAGACGAGACCCGCGCCCGTCCTGAGCGCCGCCTCCGCCGCGAGCCGGGCCGCGCCCGGCATCCCCTCGCCGCCGCCGACGACGAGCAGCCGGCCGTGGCTGCCCTTGTGCGCGCTTCGCCGCCGCGGCGGCAGCGCGGCCCGAAGGTCGTCGAGCACGAGCCGGCGGAGCGGCGGCTCGACCTCCGCGTACGCCTCGCCCGGCACGCCGAGCCCCGCAAACTCCAGCCGCCCGCGGTGATCGGGCGCCTCGCCGAGGAACAGCCCGGTCTTCAAGCCGACGAACGTGATCGTCACGTCGGCCGCGACGGCGAGCCCGAGCACCTCGCCCGTGTCGCCGTGCAGGCCGCTCGGGATGTCGAGCGCGAGCACCGGCACGCCGGCGGCACCGATCGCCGCGATCGCCCGCGCGAAATGCCCGTCGACCGGCCGCGACGCGCCCGTGCCGAGGAGCCCGTCGACGATCAGCTCCGCGGCGAACGACGCATCTTGCCCGAGCGGCACGATCGGCACGCCGGCCGCAACGCAATCCGCGTGCGCCCGCGCGGCGTCCCCGCGCAGTCCCTCCGGCTGGGCGACCGCGACGACCCGGACGTCGCGGCCCGCCGCACGCGCGAGCCGCGCGAGCACGTAGCCGTCGCCGCCGTTGTTGCCGGCGCCGCAATACACCTCGATCCGGCGCGCGGCAGGCCACTCGGCTTGGAGGACGTCGAGCGCCGCGTGCGCCGCGCGCGTCATCAGCTCGTAGCCTGGGATTCCGTGCCGCTCGATCGCGATGCGGTCGAGCTGCCGCACTTGCGCGACGGAGTAGATCGCTTGCGGCAGCCGTTCGGCGGGTGCGCTCATTGCGGCGATTATACTGAGCGGCCGCAAGCCCTCTTACGGCCGCCACTCTTGGACACGCACACGCTCGAAAGGCTGGCCGCCGAGATCAAAGCGCTCGGCACGTCGCTCGGCTTCCAGCGCACCGGCATCGCGACGATCGAGCTCGGCGAGGACGAGGCGTGGCTCGGCCGGTGGCTCGCGCTCGGCCGCCACGGCGAGATGGCATACATGGCGCGCCACGGCACGAAGCGCTCTCGTCCTGCCGATCTCGTGCCGGGCACCGTGCGCGTGATCTCCGCTCGGATGGATTACTGGCCGGCCGACGCCGCGCCAGCCGAGCGCGTGCTCGCCGACGGCACGCGTGCGTACGTCGCGCGCTATGCGCTCGGGCGCGACTACCACAAGGTGCTGCGGGCGCGGCTTCGCGATCTCGCCCGCGCGATCGAGGAACGGATCGGGCCGTTCGGCTATCGAGTGTTCGTCGACAGCGGCCCGGTGCTCGAGCGCGCGCTCGCACGCAGCGCTGGGCTCGGCTGGATCGGCAAGCACACGAACCTGATCGATCGGCATGGCGGCTCGTGGTTTTTCCTCGGCGAGCTCTACACCGATCTGCCGCTGCCCGCGGACGCGCCGGTGAGCGCACATTGCGGCTCTTGCACGGCGTGTCTCGACGTCTGCCCGACCGACGCGATCGTCGCGCCCTACGAGCTCGACGCGCGCCGCTGCGTGAGCTACCTCACGATCGAGAATCGCGGACCGATCCCCGAAGCGCTACGCCCGGCGATCGGCAACCGCATCTTCGGCTGCGACGATTGCCAGCTCGTCTGCCCGTGGAACAAGTACGCGCGGCCGACCGGCGAGCGCGACTTCACGCCGCGGCACGGGCTCGATGACGCCGCGTTGACGGAGCTCTTCGCATGGACGGAAGCCGAGTGGTCCGCGCGCACCGAGGGCAGCGCGCTGCGGCGCGCGGGCTACGAAGGCTGGCTCAGGAACATCGCGGTCGCGCTCGGCAACGCGCCGACGAGCGAAGCCGTCGTCGCGGCGCTCCGCGCGCGCGCCGACGATCCGTCGGCGCTCGTCCGCGAGCACGTCCGCTGGGCGCTCGCCCGCCACGAGTAGACGGCGGGTCACCGAAGGAAGAGATCGCGGCTGGACAGCCGCTCCTACCCCTTCGATCGACGCCGGGCGGGAATCGCGGCTGGACAGCCGCTCCTACCCCTTCGATCGACGCCGGGCGGGAATCGCG
>CAYWGQ010000090.1:0-15385 GCA_964457725.1 uncultured Gammaproteobacteria bacterium | reverse complement strand
CGTGCAGGCCGCCCGAGAAGCGATAGTTCTTGTTCGAGAACTTGCCGCCCGCATGCAGCTTCGTGAGGATCAGCTCGACACCGGGAATCTTCTCGGTCGGATGGATGTCGACCGGCATACCGCGGCCGTCGTCCGCCACTTGCAGCGACCCGTCCGCGAACAGCGTGACCTCGATCCGCTTCGCATGGCCCGCGATCGCCTCGTCGACGCTGTTGTCGACGACCTCGTGCGCGAGGTGGTTCGGTCGGCTCGTGTCCGTGTACATGCCCGGGCGGCGGCGCACGGGCTCGAGGCCGCTTAGGACTTCAATGTCGGCAGCGCGATAGGCCTTGCTCATTTCCCAACCGAAAAAAGCCGAGGGGAACGTCTGTCTTTCGTGGGAGCGGGCGCCGTGCCGCGACTGCCGCCAAGCTCACGATCGGGCAGTCGCGGCGCGGAGGCCGCTCCCACAGGGCTCTCCACGGCCGCTCCCGCTTGAACGAGGGAGCGCGAAACGCGAGGGGATTGTAGCGCGGAAGAACGCGCTCGGCTCAAGTCGGCGACGAGCCGCTCAGGCGAGATCGGCGAGCAGCGCCTCGCGAAGCCGGTCGTCCGCGACCGCGCGATGAGAGTAGCGGGGGTGGTCGACGCCGACCGCGAGCTCGGCGCCGTCGCGGAGCGCCGCGCGCGCCGCGTCGTCGAGCTCGAAGCGCAAGAAGTGCACGGCGGACGTCTTCTCCTCGCTCGAGCGCTCGAGGTCCTCGTCCGCGATCGCCATGATGCGCCGGCCGCCGATCTCGACATACACGGTGTCCTCGACGCCCGCGAGCTCGGCGAGCGCGCGGCGGCGCTCGGCGACGTCCTCGAACTCGATCATCATCGTCGCCTTCCAGTTCGTGCCGTCGGGGATCAGCGGGTTGTAGGCGTCGAGCTCCTCCTCGATCGCCTCCTCCTCGAAGATGCGCTCGATCCGCAGCATCTCCTGCACTTGATACTGCATCGTCAGGCGGTCCTCGAACGTCAGGGTCACGTTCGGCCCGACCGCGATCTGGCGGCGCTTCTTGTGCTCGAGCACGCGGCTGCGGAAATCGCCGCGGACCTTGTGGTACTGCTCGAGGGAGTAGAGATCTGCCACGCGTAGCTTTTCCATGGCGCTCGCCTCCTTGGCATCATATGCCGTACGCCAACCGCAACAGACTGACCGGATGCGTCGGCGCGGCTGACTCGGCGACCGACGCGATCTGCTCGGCCGCCATCGGGCAGTCGCTCGTGAAATGGCTAGCCTTGGCCGTGTCGACCTGGCGGGCGACCGGCCGCGCGATCTTCCGCGAGATGCCGTGATACTCCTTCTTCACGGCGTACGTGCCGTCGTGCCCGGAGCAGCGCTCGATCGGCTGCACCTTCGTATCGGGCACCAGCTCGAGCACCTCGCGGGTCTTCAAACCGATGTTCTGCACGCGCAGATGACACGGCACCTGATAGCTGACCGCGCCGAGGCTCTGCTTGAAGTCGGTGCTGAGCGCCCCGGCCCGATGCCGGAGCATCAGGTACTCGAACGGATCGTAGAACGCCTCGGCGACGCGCCGCACACGCTCGTCCTCCGGGAACATCAGCGGCAGCTCCTGCTTGAACATCAGCACGCAGGAAGGCACGACCGCCGTCAGGTCCCAGCCGTCCGCGACCCAGGCGTCGAGCTCGGCGATGTTCGCCTCTTTGAACTGCTCGACCGCCTTCAAGTCCCCGAGCTCGAGCTTCGGCATGCCGCAGCAACGCTCGGCAGCGGGCAGCGCGGTCGGGATGCCGTTGTGCTCGAGCACCGCGACCAGGTCCTCGACGAGCTTCGGGCCGTTGCGGTTGCCGTAGCACGTCGCGAACACGAGCACCTTGCCGCGCGTGTCGCCGGCCGGCTTGGCGTCGACGGCCTTCCGGCCGACCTTGTCCTTCAGCCGCGAGCGCGCGGTCTTCGAGTAGTACCTCGGCACCGGCGCCTCGCTCGCGACGCCGAGCACGCCCTCGAGCGCCTTGCGCCCGGCTTTCGTGCGGTTGACCGCGTTGACCGTCTCGGCGACGACCGGAATGCCCGCGAGCTTGCCGACCGTCTCGGTCGACGACAGCACGCGATCGCGGAAGCTCGCGCCGTGGTCCTCGAAGTGCTTCACCTTCGCGCGCAGCATCAGGTGCGGGAAGTCGACGTTCCACTCGTGCGGCGGCACGTACGGGCACTTCGTCATGTAGCACATGTCGCAGAGGTAGCAGTGCTCGACGACCTTCCAGTACGCCTCCTTCGGCACCGCGTCGACCTCGCCCGTCTCCGATTCGTCGACGAGATCGAACAGCGTCGGGAACGCGTTACAGAGGCTGAAGCAGCGGCGGCAACCGTGGCAGATGTCGAAGACGCGCTCGAGCTCGGCGAAGAGCGCCTGCTCGTCGCGATACTCGGCGGAGCGCCAATCGATCGTGTGGCGGATCGGCGCGTCGAGGCTGCCTTCGCGCCGCGGTGTGGTCGGTTGCTCGGCCATGCCCGTCCTGCGTGCGAATGTGCCTCGGCCCGGGCCGCGAACGCGCGGCCGGGCCGAGCACCGGAGACCGGCGAGCCGGTCAGCTCAGAGTGTCGAGGGCCTTCTGGAAGCGGTTCGCGTGCGAGCGCTCCGCCTTCGCGAGGGTCTCGAACCAATCGGCGATCTCGTCGAAGCCCTCCTCGCGGGCGGTCTTCGCCATGCCCGGGTACATATCGGTGTACTCGTGGGTCTCGCCCGCGATCGCGGCCTTCAGGTTCAGGTCCGTGCCGCCGATCGGCAGACCGGTGGCGGGGTCGCCGACCGCCTCGAGGTACTCGAGGTGACCGTGCGCGTGGCCCGTCTCGCCCTCGGCCGTCGAGCGGAACACCGCGGCGACGTCGTTGTAGCCCTCGACGTCCGCCTTGGCGGCGAAGTACAAGTAGCGGCGGTTCGCCTGGGACTCGCCCGCGAACGCGTCCTTCAGATTCTGCTCCGTCTTGCTGCCTTTCAGTTGCATCGTGCTCTCCTAGGACAAAACGACGTCCACATCGGCGGGCGGCCGCGGCACGCCGCCGCTCCGCCGAGAAAATTTAGACTTGGTCTAATGAGCGGTAATCTAGTGTGCGCTCCTAACCCTTGTCAACTCGCAGACCGTCCGACCGGTACTCACCGTTCCGCCGGAAAATTCGGTGCGCGGCGACGGTTTGACCGTCTCTCCGGCCGTGTGTACGGTGGCGGCTTCCTCGGGGCAACCACTGCGATGACGACGACGGAAACGAACCTCGGTCAGCTCGAGAAATCGCTCGCGGAGCTGGAGACGCTCGTCGAGCGGCTCGAGGGCGGCGAGCTCTCGCTCGAGCAGGCGCTTGCGGAGTTCGAGCGCGGCATGAAGCTCACGCGCGAGTGCCAGGCGGTGCTGAAGGAAGCGGAGCAGAAGGTCGAGATCCTGCTGAAGAAGACCGACCAGGCCGAGCCCGAGCCCTTCCCGAGCGGCGGCAACGGCGACGCGTGACGCCGGCCGCGAGGCGCGGTCAGGTGACCGGCGACGAGGCGATGCCCTGCAGGCGCTCGATCATCGAGCGCAAGAACACCTTGTTGAAGCGCAGCTGGCACGAGGACGACGCCTGCTCGAGCAGCGTCGAGCTGACGCGGACCAACGTGACCGGCGTGGTCGCGCAGATCGTCGCGGTGCGGCGCGCGCCGCGCACGTAGCTCGCCTCGCCGAAGCAGTCGCCCGCCGCGAGCGTGCCGGCCGCACGGCGGCCCGACTGCACGCTGACCTCGCCCGTCACGATGATGTAGAAGCGGTCGTCGAGCTCGCCCTCGCGGATGATCTCGTCGCCCGGCTCGTAGTTCCGCCACTCGCTCGCGCGGAGGATCTCCCAGATCTCCGAATGCGAGAAGTCGTGGAAGAAGCGCAGCTTGCGGAGCAGATCGAACTGCTCCTGCTTGTCGATCCGATCGTACTGGCTGCGGAGCGTCTGATAGACGCGCGTCAGGGCCGCCGCGAACTCGAGACCGCTCTGGTAGCGCTTCGCCGCCTCCTTCTGCAGAGCCTTCGCGACCACCTCCTCGAGCTCCTCGGAGATATCCTCGCGCAGCGTATGGATCGGCGGCGGCGTCGCGTAGACGATCTGATGCAGCAGCTTGCTCAGGCTGTTCGCGCGGAACGGCCGGAACCCGGTCAGGAGCTCGTACATCACCGCGCCGAGCGAGTAGAGGTCCGTGCGCGCGGTGATCTCCCCGGACTGCACCTGCTCCGGCGACATGTAGCTCGGGCTGCCGGCGATGCCCTCGATTCGCGAGACATCGGAGTCCTTGATCAGCGCGATGCCGAAATCGATGATCCGCACGTCGTTGTCGAGCGTGAGCATGATGTTGCTCGGCTTGACGTCGCGATGGATCACGCCGCGGCTGTGCGCATAGTGCAGGCCCTTCGCGCACTTGAACATGATCTCGACGACGTCGTCGACGCGCAGCAGGTTGTCCGGCTTGCAGTAGGCCGCGAGCGTGCGCGCGCCGTGGACGTGCTCCGTCACGACATAATAGGAGCCGTTCTCCTCGCCCGCATCGTAGATCGGCAAGATGTTCGGGTGCTGGAGGCGCCCCATCATCTGCGCCTCGTTGAAGAACATCTTGCGCGTGACGCGCGCCTTCTGCTCGTCCTCTTCCTCGATGTTGTACAGCTTGATCGCGACGTCGCGGCCGTAATACGGATCGTGCGACAGGAACACGCGCCCGGTGCTACCCTGCCCCACCTCGTTGATGATGACGTACTTGCCGATGCGCTCGGGGATCGCGCGGGCCGTCGAATTTCGCACCGCGCTTTGAGCTTTGGCTTGCATTTCGAATTATGTAGCCAGTAAAAGTACGTCGATTGCGCGAAGACATACGGCCGCGTAAGCGGCCGCCATCAGGTCGTCAAGCATAATGCCCATACCGCCGCGTAATCTGTGATCTGCATCCCGGATCGGCCAGGGCTTGGCGATGTCGAAAATTCGAAACAGAACAAAAGCTAAGAAAAGCATCGCGGGACGCGAATCGAGCACGAGAGAAGTAGCGAGCAGACCGGCGATCTCGTCGAAAACGATCGCCGGATGATCGTGCACGCCGAGCTTGCGCGCGCTCGCGCCGCAGATCGCGACGCCGGCGACGCAGACCGCTGCAACGACCGCGATGCGCCAAGCGAGCGGCCACTCGAGCAGCAGCCACGCGAACGGCAACGCGAGGAGCGAGCCCGCGGTTCCGGGAGCGCGCGGCGCGAGACCCGCGCCTGCGCCGAGCGCGAGAAAGTGCACCGGATCGCGCAGCAGCCGCGCGGTCGGCTTCAACGGCGCGCCCCCCGCGGCTCTTCGGCAGGCGCGCCCCCCGCGCCGCGACCGTCCCTCCTCCGTAGGAGCGGCTGTCCAGCCGCGACTCTTGGCGGGAGCGGTGCTGGACCACCTGTGGCCATCTGCGCCGACGCGGCGCTGCGGCGTGCCGGCGTTCGCGGCACGGCGGTCGCGGCTCGACAGCCGCTCCTACGCAACGCCGACGCCGCGCTGCGGCGTGCCGGTGCTCGCGGCGCGGCAGTCGCGGCTAGACAGCCGCTCCTACGCAACGGCAGATCGCGGCTCGACAGCCGCTCCTACGGAGATGAGGCGTCGCGGGGGGCGCACCGTCAGAAGTGGGTGTAGCCGCGCGACGGCGGAGTGAACGGCTCGCCGTCGCGCCGGCAGACGACGCCCTCGCCCGCGACGAGCTGCCCGATGCGCCGCGCGGGCGTGCCGCACGCCTCGAGCGCCGCCTCGATCCGCTCCGCTTGCGCGGGCGGCGCCGTGAAGCAGAGCTCGTAGTCGTCGCCGCCCGCGAGCGCGTAGGCGAGCGCCTGCTGCGGCGGAAACAGCGTCAGCAGCTCCGCCGAGAGCGGCACGCGCTCGACGTCGACGACCGCCCCGCAGCCGCTCCGCTCGCAGATGTGGCCGAGATCGGCGAGCAGCCCGTCGGAGACGTCGATCGCCGCGCTCGCGTACGGCGCGAGCGCGACGCCCTCGGCGACGCGGGGCGTCGGCCGGCAGAACCGCTCGCGCAGCGCGTTGGCCGCGGCGCTCGCGGCCGGATGCCGCTCGGCCACGAGCGCGATGCCGCCGGCCGCATCGCCGAGCGAGCCCGTCACGTAGACGTCGTCGCCGGGGTGACCGCCCGCGCGCGTCAGCGAACGGGCGCCTGCGGTGCCGATTACCTGGACGGTGACCGTCAACGGTCCGCGCGTGAGATCGCCGCCGACGAGCGAGACGCCGTGGCGCTCCGCGAGGGCGAACAGCCCGCGCGCGAACGCCTCGAGCCATTCGTCGTCGGCCTTCGGCACGGTCAGCGCGAGCGTGCACCAGCGCGGCGTCGCGCCCATCGCGGCAAGGTCGCTCAGGTTCACCGCAAGCGCGCGGTGGCCGAGCGCGTCGGCGGCGATCGCGTCGTGGAAATGCACGCCCGCGACGAGCGTGTCGACGGCGACGACGGCGGAGCCGCCGATAGCGAGCACCGCGGCGTCGTCCCCGATGCCGAGCAGCACGTCCGGGTCGGCCGGCGGACGGTCGAAATAGCGAGCGATGATCTCGAACTCGCCGAGGCTCATCCCGGCGCTCGGCCCCACTCCGGCCCCATTTCCTTCACCGTCTTGTCGAGCACGGCGTTCACGAACTTGAAGCTGTCGGTCGCACCATACCGCTTCGCCAGATTCACCGCCTCGTTGATCACGACTTTCGTCGGCACGTCCGGTCGATGCTTCAGCTCCGCGAGCCCGAGCCACAGGATCGCGCGCCCCACCGCGTCGAGCTGCTCGAGCGAGCGCGCCGCGTGGCGAGCGATCAGCCCGTCGAGCGAGTCCGCCTCCTCGAGCACGCTCGCGAGCAGCGCGTCGAAGTAGGCCGCGTCCGCGTTCAGAAACTCCGGCTCCGCAGCGAACTGCGCACGCAGCTCGGCGAGATCGTGGCCGCCGAGCTGACGCTGATAAAGCGCCTTGACCAGGAGCTCCCTGGCTCGGCTTCGGGCCCGCGCCGCGGCGCCCTGCCGCGCCACGTCACTGCTCCAGGCGGCGCAGCAGCGTCGCCATCTCGACGGCCGCCAGCGCGGCTTCGGCTCCCTTGTTCCCGGCCTTCCCGCCTGCCCTGTCGATCGCCTGCTCGAGCGTGTCCACCGTGAGCACGCCGAAACCGATCGGCAGCTCGTGAGCGAGGCTCGCCTCGGCGACGCCGCGGCTCACCTCGCCCGCGACGTAGTCGAAATGGGCGGTCGCGCCGCGGATCACGCAGCCGAGCGCGACGAGCGCGTCGTAGCGGCGGCTCGCCGCGAGCTTCGCGAGCGCGAGCGGCATCTCGAAGGCGCCCGGCACGCGCACGACGTGCACGTCGGCCGGATCCGCGCCGTGCTTGAGCAACGTGTCGACGGCCGCGTCGACGAGCCGGTCGACGATGAAGTCGTTGAAACGGGCGCCGACGACGCCGAACCGCAAACCTCGCGCATTCGGCTCGCCCTCGAATCTGCGCACGCGCTCATCCATTCGGCTCGCCCCGCTCGCCGTCCGGCGTCACGTACTCGACCACCTCGAGGCCGAACCCCGAGAGCGCGTGCATGTGCTTCGGCTGGCTCATGACCCGCATGCGCTTCACGCCGAGCGCGCGCAGGATCTGCGCGCCGGTGCCGAACGTCCGCAAGTCCATCGGATGGTGCTGCGACGCGGGCGTCGATTCGCCGGCTGGGCCGGCCTCGGGCTCGCCGCCGCCGAGCGCGCGCACCGCGCGCATCAGGTCGCGTGCGCTCTCCTCGAGCCGCAGAACGACGAGCACGCCGGCGCCTTCGCGCGCGACGTACTCCATCGCGTCCTGCAGCGGCCGATGCAGGCTCGGATCCTGCACGCGGATCACGTCGCCGAGCGTGTCCTGCCGGTGCACGCGGACCAGCGTCGGCGACGCGGGGTCGATGGTGCCGCGGACGAGCGCAAGGTGCACCGCGCGATTGACGTGATCCTCGAAGCAGACCATCCGGAACTGCCCGAACGGCGTCTCGACGACGCGCTCGGCGATCTGCTCGACCGACTCCTCTTTCGCGAGCCGATAGCGGATCAGATCCGCCACCGTGCCGATCTTCAGACGGTGACGGCGCGCGAAGCGCAGCAGGTCGTCGCGCCGGGCCATGGTGCCGTCCTCGTTCAGGATCTCGACGATCACCGCCGCGGGCTCGAGCCCCGCGAGCCGCGCGAGGTCGCAGCCGGCTTCCGTATGTCCGGCCCGAGTCAGCACGCCGCCCGGTTGCGCGACGAGCGGGAAGATGTGGCCGGGCTGGCGCAGATCCTCCGGACGCGCGTTCGGCGCGACGGCGGCGCGGACGGTCCGCGCGCGGTCGTGCGCGGAAATGCCGGTCGTGACGCCCTCGGCGGCCTCGATCGAGACGGTGAAGTTCGTCTGCTTCCGCTCGTCGGTGTGGGTGACCATCAACGGCAAGCGCAGCTGCTCGGCGCGCGCCCGGGTCAGCGTCAGGCAGATCAAGCCGCGGCCGTACGCAGCCATAAAGTTAATGTGCTCGGGCCGGACCTTGCTCGCGGCCATCACGAGGTCGCCCTCGTTCTCGCGGTCCTCGTCGTCGAGCATCACGACCATCTCGCCGGCGCGAATCGCGTCGATGATGCTCTCGATGCTGTCCATGCCGGACCAGGGGTTGTCGGCTTTGACTTCGGAAGCCATGGGAGTCAGCGCACTTCCTGTAGACGGGCCACGTAGCGGGCGATCAGGTCGGCCTCAATATTAACAGCCGTGCCGGCGCGGTACTCGCCGATGATCGTCACCGCGGCCGTGTGCGGCACGATGTTGACGGTGAACCGCCGGCCGTGCACCTCGTTCACCGTCAGGCTCACGCCGTCGACGGCGATCGACCCCTTCTGGGCGACGTAGCGCTCGAGCCCTTCCGGGACCTCGAGCTCGATCTCGGTCGAGCGACCCTGCGGGCGGACCGCGATCACGCGGCCGACGCCGTCGACGTGGCCCGCGACGAGATGGCCGTCGAGCGGATCGCCGAGCCTGAGCGACGGCTCGAGGTTCACGGCAGCGCCGGGCGCGAGCGCGCCGAGCGTCGTCACGCGAAGCGTCTCCGCCGACACGTCCGCCGCGAACCGCTCGTCGCCGAGCTCGATCGCGGTCAGGCAAACGCCGTTCACCGCAATGCTCGCACCGAGCTCGAGCGTGCCGAGCGGCACGCCCCCGGTCGCGATCACGATGCGCGTGTCGGCGTCGAAATCGCGCCGCTCGAGAATGCGGCCGACGCCTTTGACGATGCCCGAGAACAAGGGATTCAGCGCTCCTGCAACGGCGGCTCGCACCCTACCGGGGCGCCGGGCGAACCGCAAGCCGGCGCCGGTCCGCGGAACGCATCTTGCATTCGGCTCGACATGCACGCGAAGCAACCCGACCCGAACGATCAGCCGGTGCCCCCGGGCAAGCCCGAGAATCCGCCCGTCGAGGACCCGCCTCGGCCCGGGCACGTGCCGGGACGCGAAGTCCCGGACCCGAGGCCGATCGACGACCCGCGCCCGCCGAAGCCGAAACGAATTCTTTAGAGTCCCGGGCCGCGAAGTCGCAGCGTCCCGGCTATTTCGCGCCCCCCGCGCTCGGCTATGATCCGGGCACGCCGACTGGCGTCTCTCGGAGGGGGGATCATGAAGAGGAACGTCGTGCGCGGCCTCGCGGTCGCGATTCCGGCCCTGGCCGCGGCGCCGATGGCGGCCGCCCATTTCAAGATGCTCGCGCCGATCGGTTGGATCGTCGAGGATGCGCGCGGCGATCCGCAGAAGACCGCACCCTGCGGCGGCACCTTGAACGACCCCGGTACGCCGACCGGCGTCGTCAACGAGGTGAAGGGCGGCGGCCGGCTGACGATCGCGATCGACGAGACGGTCTTCCATCCGGGCCACTACCGGATCGCGCTCGCCCGCTCGATGGACGAGCTGCCGCCGGACCCGGAAGTGACGATGCAGCAGACCGAGCGCGGACCGCGCTCGCTGTCGGCGAAGATCGAGACGAACCCCGAGCCGCCGATCCTGATCGACGGGCTCTGGGCGCACACGGAGCGGCCGACCGCACCCTACGGCATGTACCTCGAAGTGCCGAACATCGACTGCGAGGGCTGCGTGCTGCAGATCATCCAGTTCATGGCAAACCACCCGGGCGTGCGCGAGGGCGGCTTCTCGTACCACCACTGCGCGATCTTGAACATCACCGCCGACCCCGACAAACCGATCGACGAGCGCTGGTAGCAGTCGACCGGAACGCCCTACGGCGGTCGCGATTGCTCTGTAGGAGCGGCTGTCCAGCCGCGACTGCGCCTGCGTTCGGCGTCGCGGCGGTCGCGGCTGGACAGCCGCTCCTACCCCCCTGCGGGATCGCGTCGCGGCGGTCGCGGCTGGACAGCCGCTCCTACCCCCTGCGGGATCGCGCCGCGGCGGAGTCACCCGGTTACGCGCGGGAGCGGGCGCGCGATGATGCGCCAGTCGGTGCCCACGCGGCGCACGTCGTCGATCTCGAGCCGCACCGCCTCGTCCAGCGCCGCGAGCTCGTCGAGCGCGAACATCCCGCGCGCCCTGTCCCCGAGCACGAGCGGCGCGAAGTACAGCACGAGCTCGTCGACCAGCCCCGCCGCGAGCAACGCACCGTTCAACGCCGGGCCCGCCTCGACCCAGACCTCGTTCACCTCGAGCGCCGCGAGCCGCGCGAGCACGTCGCCGAGATCGCAGCGGTCGCCGCCGCGAACGCGCTCGATACGCGCACCGGCCGCGGCGAGCCGCGCGGCGTCGCCGCCGCCGTCGCGCGTCGTGAAGATCACGACCTCGCCGGGCTCGCGGAAGAGCCGCGCATTCGCCGGCGTCGCGAGCTGCGAGTCGACGATCACGCGCAGCGGCTGGAGCACCTCGGCATCCGGCTCGTCCTCGAGCCGCGCGGTCAGCCGCGGATCGTCCGCAAGCACCGTGCCCGAGCCCGTGAGGACCGCGCTCGAGCGTGCGCGCCAACGATGCACGTCCGCGCGCGCAGCGGCGCTCGTGATCCATTGGCTCTTGCCGTTCGCGAGCGCGGTGCGTCCGTCGAGGCTCGCCGCGAGCTTGCTCCGCACCCAGGGCCGCCCGCGGCGCATCCGCGCGAAGAAGCCGCGGTTCAACGCCTCGGCCGCGGCCTCGAGCACGCCGCACTCGACCTCGATCCCGGCCGCCTCGAGCTCGCGGATGCCGCCGCCGTCGACGCGCGGGTTCGGATCGCGCGCCGCGCAGACCACCCGCGCGACGCCCGCCTCGACGAGCGCGCGCGAGCAAGGCCCCGTGCGCCCGGTGTGACAGCACGGCTCGAGCGAGACGTAGGCGGTCGCGCCGCGCGCGGCCTCCCCGGCCGCCGCGAGCGCAACGCGCTCCGCGTGCGGACCGCCGGCGGGCCAGGTGAAGCCTTCGCCGACGATCCGGCCGTCGCGCACGAGCACGCAGCCGACGCGCGGGTTCGGGTCGGTGTTGTAGAGCCCACGGCGCGCGAGCCTGAGCGCGCGCGCCATGTGCTCGTGATCTTCGGCGGTGGCCATGGCCTCGGCGCTCGCCGCTCAGCGCCGGCGCTTCGGGCTGCCGTCCTCGTCCGGCAGCAACGACATCTGCTCGCGCGTGGAGCCCGGCTCCCGCGGCGGCGTCGAGCGCAGCCGCTCGATCTCGCGCTGGAACTCGGTCACGTCCTGGAAGCTGCGGTAGACGGACGCGAAACGCACGTACGCGACCTCGTCGAGACGGCGCAGCTCCTCCATGACCAGATCGCCGATCAGCCGGCTCGACACCTCGCGCTCGCCGAGCGTCTGCAGGTGATGCATGATCCGCTGAATCGCCTGCTCGACGTCCTCCGTCTGCACCGGCCGCTTTTGCAGCGCCGCGAGCATGCTGTTGCGGAGCTTCGCCTCGTCGAACGGCTCGCGGCGCTTGTCGCGCTTCGTCACCTGCGGCAACAGGAGCTCGGCCGTCTCGAACGTCGTGAAGCGCTCGTTGCAGGACAAGCACTCGCGGCGTCTGCGCACCTGCCGGCCCTCGCCGGCGAGCCGCGAGTCGATCACCTTCGTGTCCTCGTGATTGCAGAACGGGCAGTGCATCAGCCGTACACCGGGAACCGCGTGCAAAGCTCGAGCACCGCGTCGCGCACGCGCCCGATTGCGAGCGCGTCGCCGCGTGCGTCGAGCACGTCCGCGACCCAGTCGCCCGCGAGATCCATCTCCGCGAGGCCGAGCCCGCGGGTCGTGACTGCCGGCGTCCCGAGCCGCAGGCCGCGTGGGGGCGCGCCGGGCGCCTGCCCCGGAATCGCGATTCGGTTCACCGCGATGTGCGCTCGCTCGAGCACACGCTCCGCGGCCGCGCCGGCGCCGATCGCGGACGACTCGGCCGCCTCCTCGCCCCCGCGCTCGAGATCGATCAGCACCATGTGATTATCCGTTCCGCCGCCGACGACGCGGTAGCCGCGGGCGGCGAGCCGCGCGGCGAGCCGGCGCGCGTTCGCGATCACGGCCTCCTGATATGCCCGGAAGCCCGGCTCCAGGGCCTCGCCGAACGCCGCGGCCTTCGCGGCGATCACGTGCACGAGCGGACCGCCCTGCGTGCCGGGATACACCGCCGCGTCGAGGCGCTCGGCGAGCGCACCGCCCTCGCGCGCGAGGATCAGCCCGCCGCGCGGGCCGCGGAGTGTCTTGTGCGTCGTCGAGGTCGTGACGTCGGCGATGCCGACCGGGCTCGGGTACAGCCTCGCGGCGACGAGCCCCGCGACGTGCGCCATGTCCGCGAGAAACGCCGCGCCGACCTCGTCGGCGATCGCACGAAAGCGCGTCCAATCGACGACCCGCGAATAGGCGGAGAACCCGGCGACCAGCACTCGCGGCCGCACGGCGCGCGCGAGGTGCGCGACCTCGTCGTAGTCGATCTCGCCGCTCTTCGGATCGACGCCGTAGTGGACCGCGCGGAAGATGCGCCCGGTCAGGTTCTCCGCGGCGCCGTGCGTGCGGTGCCCGCCGGCGGCCGGGCTCATCGCGAGGATCGTGTCGCCCGGCGCCGCGAGCGCGAGGAACGCGGCGACGTTCGCCTGCGAGCCCGAGTAGGGCTGCACGTTCGCGTACGCGGCGCCGAACAGCTCGCACGCGCGCTCGATCGCGAGGCGCTCGACCGCGTCGGCCTGCTCGCAGCCGCCGTAGAACCGCCGGCCCGGATAGCCGTCCGCGTATTTGTTCGTCAGCACCGAGCCCTGCGCCTCGAGCACGCGGCGGCTGACGTAGTTCTCCGACGCGATCAGCTCGAGATAGCGCTCCTCGCGCTCGAGCTCGGCGGCGAGCGCCGCGGCGAGCGGTGCGTCTCCGGCGAGCGTCATCGCTTCAGCTCGCGAGCGCCTCGACGACGCGCGTCCACGCGCGCGCGAGGTTGTCGCGGTTGTAGCCGCCGCCGCCCATCGCGAGCAGCCGCCCGCCGGCATGCCGATCGGCGAGCGCGCGCAGACGCCGGGCCGCGAACGCGTGCGACTCGGCAGAGAAAGACAAATGTGTGATCGGATCGCCGCCGAGCGAGTCTGCGCCGCATTGCAGCAGGATCAGCTCCGGCGCCGCGGCGTCGATGTGCCGTTCGACCTCCTCCCACGCGATCAGGAACGTTGCGTCGTCCGCGCCCGGCGGCATCGGCACGTTCAGCTTCGTGCCCTCCGCCTCGCCGAGGCCCCGCTCGCTGCGCGCGCCCGTGCCGGGGTACAGGAACCGCCCGTCCTCGTGGATGTCCGCGAAGATCAGCTCGGGATCGTCCTCGAACGCGTAGAACACGCCGTCGCCGTGATGCGCGTCGATGTCGACGTAAGCGACTCGCCGAATGCCGTGCACGTGCCGCGCTGCTTCGATCGCGACGCCGCAGTCGTTGAACACGCAAAAGCCGGCGGCGGCGTCGCGGCGCGCGTGATGCAGGCCGCCGATCGGAATGAACGCGGTGCGCACCGGCCCCGCGACGATCGCGGCGAGCGCCTCGAGCGTGCCGCCGACGACGTTCGCGGCCGCTTCGTAAACGCCCCGGTACGCCGGTGTGTCGCCCATGTCGAGCAGCCCTTCTCCGGTTCGAGAAAGCGCCATTACACGCTCGACGTACGCGCTCGTGTGAAACAGCTCGATCTCGTTGCGCTCCGCTTGCCGTGCACGCTTGTGCACGAGGCGAGCGTAACAGTCCGAACGCTCGAGCTCCGCGATGAACGCGTCGTGACGGTCCGCGCCGAACGGATGCGGCTCGGGGAACCCGTAAGCGGCGATTTCCGGTCCGCTGATCAGAACGACGGGGCGCGGCACTGCAGCTTCCGTTCGCGGACGGCGCGGGCACTCGCCAAAACGATCGGCAAATGGTCGATAATGCGGGGCCCTGTCAACACCGACTCCTCGAGGAATGGCCCAGTACATCTATACCACGAACCGGCTCGCCAAAGTCGTACCGCCGAAGCGGTTCATCCTCCGCGACATCAGCTTGAGCTTCTTCCCGGGCGCGAAGATCGGCGTGCTCGGCTTGAACGGCGCGGGCAAGTCGACGCTGCTCCGGATCATGGCCGGCGTCGACAAGGAGTACGACGGCGAGGCGCGGCCGCAGCCCGGTATCAAGATCGGCTACCTGCCGCAGGAGCCGGAGCTCGATCCGGAGAAGACCGTGCGGCAGGAAGTGGAAGAAGGCGTCGCGGACACGATGCAGCTGATCGAGCGCTTCAATCAGATCAGCGACCGCTTCGCCGAGCCTCTCGACGACGAGGAGATGACGAAGCTGCTCGAGGAGCAAGGCAAGCTCCAGGACGCGATCGACGCCGCGGGCGGTTGGGAGCTCGAGCGCAAGCTCGAGATCGCGGCCGACGCGTTGCGCCTGCCGCCGTGGGACGCCGAGATCAAGAACCTGTCCGGCGGCGAGCGGCGGCGCGTCGCGCTCTGCCGCCTGTTGCTTTCGAATCCGGACATGCTGCTCCTCGACGAGCCGACGAACCACCTGGACGCCGAGTCCGTCGCGTGGCTCGAGCGCTTCCTCGCCGAGTTCCCGGGCACGGTCGTCGCCGTCACGCACGATCGCTACTTCCTCGACAACGTCGCGGGCTGGATCCTCGAGCTCGACCGCGGCCACGGTATTCCGTGGCAAGGCAATTACACGTCGTGGCTAGAGCAGAAGGAGCAGCGGCTCGCGCTCGAGGAAAAGCAGGAAGCGGCGCGCCAGCGCGCGATCAAGGCCGAGCTCGAGTGGGTGCGCGCGAATCCGAAGGCGCGGCAGGCGAAGGCGAAAGCGCGGTTGCAGCGCTTCGAGGAGCTGACGTCGAAGGAGTTCCAGGCGCGCAACGAGACGAACGAGATCTACATTCCGCCCGGCCCGCGGCTCGGCGATCTCG
>CAYWGQ010000089.1:0-15398 GCA_964457725.1 uncultured Gammaproteobacteria bacterium | reverse complement strand
AGCGCGAGCGACGAGAGGAAGCGCCGTGTGCAATGCCGAACGATGTGAATGTGCAGCATGTTTTCGCCCCGCGAACGTCGGTGACGGATCGTTGTGTCGTGCTCTTGGTGCCGGCGCCAGGATTCGAACCCGGGACCTGAGGTTTACAAAACCCCTGCTCTACCGACTGAGCTACACCGGCACGTCGCACCATTATATAGAGCGGCCGACGCTCCCGCCGGCCGGCGATGGCCGTCGACGGGAGCGTTGCGGTGGTCGAGGTCGCCTGCTCGACAGGCCGTCGCTCGGCCCGACGAGCGGCGTGCGCGAGGAGCGCTAGCGGGGCTTGCGCGCGCGGATCAGCATCTGGTCCGAGCGGCGCTCGAGGGACGGATCGTTCACGCCCTTCGTGTGGTCGTCGGCGGGATTCGCGAGGAGATCGGACTCGGCTTCGATCTCGAAGCCCGCCTTCGTCAGCAGATCGCGGGCGACCGACTTCTCGAGCCGGTGCAACGCGCGGTTGTCCTGACCCGCCACACCGACGTGGTCGATGAACCCGAGCACGCCGCCCGGCTTCAGCGCGCGATGGATCGACTCGAGCAGCGGCAGCGCGGCCGCCTCGCCGTTGTTGTTGTACAGATCGTGGACGTTCAGCGCCGTCACGGCGACGTCGACCTGCCCGTCGATGCCGGCGATGTCGCCGTGGAGCGGCTCGACGTTGCCGAGGCGCTGATGCAGTTGCCGCTCGCGCTCGATGAAGCCCTCGCGCTGCGTGAAGAACGTCGGGTTCTGCGCATACACCTTGCCGGTCGGCCCGACCGCGGCCGAAAGCACCTCCGTGAACCAGCCGCCGGCCGCGATCACGTCGAGCGCGGTCATACCGGTCTCGAGCCCGAGGAACTGCACGACTTCTATCGGCTTGCGCGCCGCGTCGCGCGCCTTGTTCTCGGCGGATCGCTCCGGGGATGCGAGCGCGGCGCGCATCCGCGCCTCCTGATCGCCTTGCGCGTGCGCGAGATTCGCCGTCGCTGCGAGCGCCACGAGGGCGCACGTCCACCAGCCGTGCTTCGCAAATTTCTTCACTGTCCGCTCCTTGAGTAACGCGTGCCGTTCATGGCAGGCGGACGCCGCCCGCGGCAACGCCCCCTGACGCCGTTTCACGATAGCCGAATCGTCCGCCGGTCAGCCCTCGCGCCGGACGCGGCAACCTTAAGAAAGCTGAATCCGATTCATTCCGGACAGCTGCGCTGCTCGAGGCGCAGAATCCGCCCCGGGGTCTGCAGCGCATCGAAATCGAGCGATTCGCCGGGGCCGAGCAGCACGTCGACCCAGTACACGGTGCCCCGGCGCGTGCGGTCCGTGACGACCGGCTCGTAGCCGAGCGCGCGCACCTCCTCTCGCCGCCGGCCCGCGCGGCCGATCTCACTGAAGACGCCGAGGGAGACCCGGTTGTCGCCCCCGTTGTCGGGAATGACGTAGGAGTCCGTGACGCCGTGCTCGCGGATGTCGGCGAGGATCGCCTCCGCCTCCTCCTCGGTCGGGATCCGCTCGAGATAGACCCAGTAGCCGACCCATATCTCCCCCTCCGCGACGCGCTGCGTCGGTGCGTGCCCCGCCGCCCGCAGGCTGCCGGCCGCGGTCGCGGCCTGGGAGAGCTCTCGGAACGGACCGACGCTGACGCAGCGCTCGGCCGCAGGCTCGGTCGCTGCCGGCAGGCCCGGCACGGCGAGGCCGGCCGGCGGCGACGCGACGACGGGCGCCGGCGCCGGAGCGGCGGCCGACGGATCGTCGCGGACCTCGCTGACGAGCGTGATCGCAGGGCCGTCGGGGAGCGGGGCGACGGGAGCCGTCCGCTCGCCGCCGTACCAGCGGTGCCACGCCGCGAACGCGAGATTCGCGAGCACGAGCGCGAGGAAAAGATTGCGCATCAAGGCGTTCCGGGGGTGGTCGAGGACATGATCATTGCGAGCCCCTCGAGCACCAAGTCTGCACGCAACTCGGCCTTCGTTTCCAGCCATGGAACAATTGCGGCGCCGTCCCCGCCCGCGATCAGGAGCGGCGGCGGCGCGCCGAGCGCGCGCGCGACCGTCCGGTGCGCACGGTCGAGCGCGGCCGCGATCGCGAGCATTGCGCCGTGGCCGACGGCGGCATCGGTGCTCCGGCCGAGCACGCCGAGCTCGTCCGGCGGCGGACCGGGCGGCGCCGTGCGGCCGATGTCGTGGGTCGCCTCCGCGAGCGCGTCGGCCGCGAGCCGCGGCCCCGCGAGGATCAGCCCGCCGAGATGCTGTCCTCCCGCGTCGACCGCGTCGAACGTGACCGCGGTGCCTGCGCTGACGACGCAGACCGCGCCGGCGACGAGCCGGTGGGCGGCGACGAGCGAGATCCAACGATCGACGCCGAGCCGGGACGGATCCTCGTACCCGCAACGCACGCCGAGGAGCTCCGGCGTCGTCTTCACGAACTCGGGCGCGAGACCGAAGCGCTGCCGGGCGAGCGCGGCCAGCCGGACGCCGAGCTGCGGGCCCGCGACGTTCGCGACGAGCAGCCGCTCGAGCCGCTCGGGCAGCGCGCTGTCGAGCGCGTCGAACGCACGCGCCGGCGATTCGACGTGCAGCGCGTCGCCGCGGGCGCGGAGCTCGCCGCCGACGACCTCCGCCCACTTGATCCGCGCGTTGCCGATGTCGACGACGAAGCCGGTCATGGCGCACGCACGCTCACGTCGCCCGCGAGCACGCGCTTGCGCGCCCCGCCGGCCGTCTCGACGAGCAGCGCGCCGTCGGCCTCGATGCCGAGCGCCGTCGCCGCGATCTCGCCGGCCGGCTCGTGCAGCGTGACCGAGCGGCCGCGCAGGAAATCCGCGGCGCGCCAGGCCGCGCGATACGGGGTGAAGCCGGTTGCCGCATAGTCACGGCAAAGCGCGTCGAGCCCGACGACGAGCTCCGCCGCGAGCGCCGCGCGTGACGGCACTGCGCCGGTCGCGGTCGCGAGGTCGACGGCGCCGCGCGGCCAATCGCTCAAGCGCCGGAGCAGCGCCGGCGGCATCGCGACGTTCAGGCCGACGCCGATCACGACGTGACAGCCGCCCTGCGCCTCGGCGATCAGCTCGAGCAGGATGCCGCCGAGCTTGCGCTCGTCCCAAACGAGGTCGTTCGGCCACTTGAGCCGCGCGTCCACGCGCACCGTCCGCGCGAGCACGTCGCGGACGACGACGCCGACCGCGAGCGTCAGCGCGGCGAGCTCGGGCGGCGTTCGCTCGAACTGCCAGCTCGCGGACAGACAGAGCGCGGTGCCGAACGGCGCGGACCAGCGCCGGCCGCGGCGCCCGCGCCCGGCCGTCTGATACTCGGCGATGCAGACGGCGAGCGTGCCGGGCGGCGGCGGCCGCGCGAGCAGCCGGCCGTTCGTCGACTCGATCTCCGTGTGCAGCTCGAGCCGCACCGGGCCCGTTCGTCCGGCGATCCGGCGCCGGAGGTCGGCCGCGTCGAGCAGCTCGAGCGGCCGTGCGAGGCGGTAGCCCTTCCCCGGCGCCGCTTCGATCTCGAGCTGCCAATCGGCGAGCTTGCCGATCTGCTTCCAGACCGCGGCGCGGGAGACGCCGAACGTGCGCGCGAGGTCCTCGCCCGAGTGCTCGCGGCCGTCGGCGAGGACGGCGAGCAGGGACTCGCGCGTCAGAGCGGTCACTTGCGCGCGAGCAGCCGGCCGACGCGCGCGCGCTCGAACCGCGACTCGGTGCCGGCGAGCATCCGGCGGATGTTGCCGCGGTGCGTGAAGATCAGGAGCGCCGCGACCGCGCAGGCGAACACGAAGAAGCCGGGCTCGTCCGGCAGGTCCACGGCCGCGAGCAACGCCGCGGCGACGCCCGCGCTCATCGTCGCAAGCCCGACGAAGCCGGTCAGGACGACGACCGCGACCCACACGCCGAGCACCGGCGCCGCGAGCCCCGGCGCGAAGTACAGGAGCAGACCCGCGGCGGTCGCGCCGCCCTTGCCGCCGCGGAACTCGAACCAGACCGGGAAGACGTGGCCGATGATCGCGCCGAACCCGAGCGCATAGCGCAGGAGCTCGCGGTCGACGTCCGGATCGATCCCGACGCCGGGCAGCGACAGCGGTGCGAGCAACGCGACGGCCGCGATCCCCTTGCCGACGTCGATGACCATGACCCAGAGCGCGAACGCCTTGCCCTGCGTGCGGAACGCGTTCGTGCCGCCGGCGTTGCCGCTGCCGAGCCGGCGGATGTCGACGCCACCGCGGAAGTAGCCGACGACCAGGCTGCCGAGCACCGAGCCGAGCAGATACGCGAGCGTGAATTTCAGTCCGAGCTCGATCATCGTCGTGTCAATGCGGGCCGCGCGCCCGGGCCGCTCGCCTTCTCGAAGCGTCCACCTGCGACGCCTCGGGGCAGCTGCCCGGAGACCCGCCGCAGCGATATTACGGCGAGGCTACTCCCCGAGCCATGCCTTGCGGCGGTCGCGCGCCGCGGCGTCGCCGTCCGCGAGCTCGAGGTAGCAGGTATCCGCCGGCGCCTCGCGCAGCACGAGCCCGACCTCGAGCAGCTCGTCGCCGCGGAACACGGTCGCGGTCACGCGCTCGCCGGCCTCGAACCGCTCGAGCCTGCGGCCGAGGTTGCGCTCCGTGACACGCAGCCGATCGAGCGCGACGAGCACGTCGCCCGGCGCGAGCCCCGCGCGCTCCGCGGGCCCGCCGTCGAGCACGGCCGTGAGCTCGAGGCCGTGCTCCCGCGCGCGGGTCGTGCAGCCCAGCCAGACCGGCGGGGGCTTGCCGTTGCCGCGGGGCGGCGTGCCGCCGCGATCGTCCGGTCCGGCCGCCGGACGACGTTTCAGCTCGATCGCGACCGCGCGCAAGAGCTCGTCGAGCGGCAGGTCGTCCGTGCCACGAACGGCGAGGTCGAAGAACGGGGCGAGGTCGAGCCCCGAGAGCTCGGCCGCGAGCGCCTCGAACCCGTCCTCGGGCACGCCGCGCCCTTCGGCGCCGTAGCGCCGCCAGAGCTCGCGCACGACATCGTCGAGGGAGACGCGCCCGCCCGTGTCGCGCCGCAAGAGCAGATCGAGCGCGAGCGCGGCGAGCGCCCCCTTCGTGTAGTAGCTCACGCCCGTGTTCACGCCGTGCGGCTCGGGCTTGTAGAGCACGTCCCACGCGTCGAAGCTCGACTGCGCGAGGCTCTGATGCTTTCGGCCGGGCGTGCGCTCGACGCGCGTCAAGAGCTCGCCGAGCCGCTGGAGAAAGACCGGCACGCCGACGAGGCCGCTGCGCAGCAGGAACAGCTCCTGGTAGTAGCTCGTGATGCCCTCGAAGACCCAGAGCAGCCGCGTGTGATTACGCCGGTCGAGACGATACGGCATGAAAGCGGCCGGCTTCGTCCGCTTCACGTGCCACGCATGGAAGTACTCGTGGCTCGCGAGCGCGAGGAAGCGCCGATAGTCCGGCGGTATGCCGGGCTCGCCGACGCGCGGCAAATCGTCGCGGCCGAAGATCAGGCTGCTCGACGCGCGATGCTCGAGCCCGCCGTAGCCGTCGCCGACGGCGAGGCCGAGGAAGCAGTAGCGGTCGAACGGCGCCGGACGGCCGAAGAAGTCGATCTGCGTCGCGCAGAGCTGCGCGAGGTCCGCGGCGACGCGCTCGAGGTCGGAATCGAAGCGTCCGGCGACGACGAGACGGTGCGGCACGCCGGCCGCGACGAACTCCGCGTGCTCGTAGTCGCTGATCTCGACCGGGTGATCGATCAGCTCGTCGTAGTCGTCCGCGGCGTACGTGCCGTAGCCCTGCTCGTCGACCGATACCGGCCGCAGAGCCGTCGCGACCTGCCACGTCGCGCATGCCTCGTGCCGCGGCCGCGCGATCTCGACGCGGACCGCTTCCGTCTCGCGACCCTCGGGCAGCAGAAAGAGGCACGGGCCGTTGAAGTAGCCGCGGCGGCCGTCGAGATAGGCGCCGCGCACGGACTGATCGAATGCGTGCACGACGATCCGCACGTCGAGCGAGCCCTCGGCGCCGCGGCAGCACCAGGTCGAGTGATCCACCTTCTCGACCGCGACCGGACGCCCGCCGCTCTCAGCTTCGATCGCGACGACGTGCCGCGCGAACTCGCGCAGCAGATAGCTGCCCGGGATCCACGACGGCAGCGACACGCGCTGCTCCGCGGCCGGATTCTCGATGCGGCAATCGACCTCGAAGCGATGACGGTTCAGGTCGGCCAAGCGGACGCGATACTCGAGCAGATCCGTTCTCCAGTCCCAGGTTTTCGCCGCGCATCTTGGCGCGAATGCCCGTCGCTTGCAAAAGCTGCACCGCGCTCCTATCGTGATTCGCGGCGGTGCCCTTCGGGGTTAAAAGGGAACGGCAAGCGAACGCGCTTGCGGCTGTCCCCGCAACTGTAAGAGGCGAGGCTTCCGCTCGTTCTCGGCCACTGAGGCGCGTGCGCCTTGGGAAGGCCGGGCGGAGCCGCTCGAGCCTCGAGCCAGGAAACCTGCCGCCGCTGTCGTCCTTCCGCATGCCGGGGAAGCGTGCGGTACGGAATTCCCGTCGCGGCGACAACCCGAGTTCTGCAATCGGGACCGGTCGCGCGTCCGCGAAGCCGTCGCGGCTCGACGGTCGGTCCCCGCTAGGAGGGTCGCTACCGATGCGGTGCACGCTCGCCGCGCTCGCGGCGCTTGCCGCGGCCGTTCTCGCGGCGTCGTCCGCGGCGGCTGCGAAGCCGCGCGTCGCCTCGATCAATCTGTGCGCGGATCAGCTCGTGCTGCTGCTCGCCGACCCCGAGCAGATCGCGACGTTGAGCTGGCTCGCCGCGGATCCCGAAGAGTCGCTGCTCGCGGCCGAGGCGCGCCGCCACGCGCTCAACTACGGCACGGCGGAGGAGCTGCTCCGCCATGCGCCCGACGTCGTGATCGCGGGAACGTACACGAACGACTTCACGCGGCGCCTCCTCGCGCGGCTCGGGTTCGCGGTGGTCGCGCTCGAGCCCGAGACGGACGTCGCCGGCATCGCGGCAAACCTCGCGATCGTCGCGCGAGCGATCGGCCAGGAGGCGCGCGGCGAGCGGCTGATCGCCGCGATGCACGAGCGGCGCGCGCACCTCGAGGCGACGCGGCCCGCCGAGCGGCCGGCCGCGGTCGTCGTCCGGCCCGGCGGCTTCACGGTCGGGGCCGATTCGCTCGCGCACGAGCTCCTCGAGCTCGCGGGCGTGCGCAACGTCGCCGCCGAGCAGGGCCTCGATCGCTGGGGCAGCCTGTCGGCGGAGACGCTCGTGCGAAGCCGCCCGGAGCTGATCGTCTTCACCGGCTATCGCGCCGATCAGCCGTCGCTCGCGAACGCAGCGCTGCTGCACCCGGCGCTCGCGCGGCTCGCCCGCTCGCGGCCGACGGTGACGGTGCCGACCGCATACTGGGCCTGCGGCCTGCCGCAGAGCCTCGACTCCGTCGAGATGGTCCGGCAGCCCGCACCGTGAGATCCGCGCGACTCTACGTGACGCTCGCAACGCTGGCGCTCGCCGCGGCCGCGGCCTCGCTCGCGATCGGCCGAACGAGCGCGGGACCGACGTTCGGCTTCGGCGGCGCGGAGCTCGCGGACGTGATCCTGCTCGAGATCCGTCTGCCGCGTGCGCTGCTCGGCTTGCTCGTCGGCGGCACGCTCGGGCTGTGCGGCGCGGCGCTCCAAGGGCTGCTCCGCAATCCGCTCGCGGAGCCCGGCCTGCTGGGTGCCTCGAGCGGCGGCGCGCTCGGCGCGGTCGTCGTCTTCTATTTCGGGCTCGCCGGCGCCGATTCGCTGGCGTTGCCGATCGGCGCGGTCACCGGCTCGCTCGCGGCGCTCGCGACGCTCTACGGGCTCGCGGCCCGCCGCGGCGACTTGCTGACGATCATCCTCGCCGGCATCGCGGTGAACGCGCTCGCCGCGGCGCTGACGTCGCTCGCGCTGAATTTCGCGCCGAGCCCGTACGCCGCGCTCGAGATCCTCTTCTGGATGCTCGGCTCGCTCGCCGACCGGACGCTCGCGCACGTCTGGCTCGTGCTGCCGCTGATGCTCGCCGGGTGGCTGCTCGTCGCGGCCTCGGCGCGCGGGCTCGATGCGCTGACGCTCGGCGGCGAGACGGCCGCGAGCTTGGGCTTCGATCCGCGGCGCACGCAGTGGCTCGTCGTCGGCGGCACCGCGCTCGCGGTCGGCGCCGCGGTCGCGGTCACCGGCGTCGTCGGCTTCGTCGGGCTCGTCGTCCCGCACCTGCTCCGGCCGTGGGCCGGCTTTCGGCCGAGCGCGCTGCTCGGACCGAGCTTCCTCGGCGGCGCGGCGCTGACGCTCGCAGCGGACTGCGCGATCCGACTGCTGCCGCCCGGCCCGGAGCTGAAGCTCGGCGTCGTCACCGCGCTGCTCGGCGCGCCGTTCTTCCTGCACCTGATCATGCAGCCGCGCCGCGGCGGCGCGTCCGCGGCATGAGCGCGGATCGCGAGCTCGGCGTCAGCGCGGTGGCGGTGCGCTACGGCGACCGCGACGCATTGCGGCCAACGTCGTTCACGGTCGCGGCCGCGACGTTCGTGGCGCTCGTCGGCCCGAACGGTGCCGGCAAGAGCAGCCTGATCAAGGCGCTCGCCGGGGTCGTGCCGCATGCCGGGGAGGTCGCTTGGCGCGGCCGCGTGCTCGGCGCGCTCGAGCCGCGCGAGCGCGCCCGGCTCCTCGCGTACCTGCCGCAATCGCCGACCGCTCATTGGCCGCTGCCCGCACGCGAGCTGATCGCGCTCGGGCGCCTGCCGCATCGCTCGCTCGGCGAGCGCGAGCGGCCCGAGGACGCGGCGGCGGTCGACTGGGCGATCGACCGGCTCGACCTGGAAGCGCTCGCCGGCCGCGCGGTGGATCGGCTGTCGGGCGGCGAGCGTGCGCGCGTCCTGCTCGCGCGCGCGCTCGCGGTTCGCGCGCCGCTGCTCCTCGTCGACGAGCCGGTCGCCTCACTCGATCCCTATCATCAGCTCCACGTGATGGAGGTCCTCGCCGACTACGCCGCCGAGGGCAACGTCGTGATCGCCGTGCTGCACGACTTGCAGCTCGCCGCACGTTTTTGCGCCCGCGTGATCTTGATGCATGATGGAGCGGTCGTCGGCGACGGCTCCCCCGCCGAGGTGCTGTGCGCCGCGGCCCTTCGCCGCTATTACCGGGTCGAGCCGCTCGCCGCCGCGCACCGGGGCCAGCCGCTCGTCGTGCCGTGGGACCGATTGCCGCAGCGGCCGCGGGAGGCAGGCGAACGAGAGTAAAAACTCTTTGAAAACAAACAGTTAGTAGCGTAGCAGCCGGGTATAATGGCGCGATGGCCAACTTGCTTACGCTGAGCCGGCTGATCCTGCTGCTCGTCGTCGCCTGGCTGTTCTACGTTCCGAACCCGGCGTGGCACTTCCTCAGCTTCGTGCTGATCATCCTGATCTTCGTCTCGGACGGCCTCGACGGCTACGTCGCCCGGAAACGCAACGAGACGAGCCTGTTCGGTGCGCTGTTCGACATCGCCGGCGACCGCGTCGTCGAGCTGACACTGTGGATCGTCGCCGCGGACAACGACCTCGTGCCGATCTGGGTGCCGCTCGTGTTCATCATCCGCGGCGTCGTCGTGGACACGATCCGCTCGAGCTACTCGATGGCGGAAGGCACCGCGCCGTTCGCGCTGATGCGGTCGCGCGCCGGGAAGTTCCTCGTCGCGAGCCGGTTCATGCGGATCTTCTACGCCGTCGTCAAGGCGTGCGCGTTCTGCGGCCTCGTGCTGATCCCGGCGTTCCCGGCGGCGCTGCCGGAGGTCTGGGCGCGCATCGATTGGCTGTGGACCGGCCTGACCTATACCGCCGTGTACCTTGCGGTCGTGCTCTGCGTGCTGCGCGGACTGCCGGTCGTCGTCGAGTTCGTATATGCGCAGAAAGACGACATATTGCGTGGATCGGCAAGCAAGTAGCAGCGATGTGGCATGCTACTTGCTCGATTCGCCGTATCGGAGCCGTCCGGGCTCGGCGATCGTAGAGGCGCCATGCGGCTAGCGATTTTCGACATCGACGGGACGCTCGTGCAGGGCAGCTCGGAGCGGATGTTCTGGCGGTTCCTGCTGGCCCGCCGCCGGCAAGGCCTGCGGCAGCTTGCGGCGTACGCGTTGTTCATGATTCGTTACGTGCCGGTCGGCGGGATCCACACGGTCAAGCGGAACAAGGCTTACTTGAGCGGCCTCGACACCGGCGAGATCGCCGAGCTCGCCGAGGAATTCGTGCGCACGCGGCTCTTGCGCGAGTTGCACGCGCCGGCGGTCGAGCGGCTGAATCGCCACGTCGCCCGCGGCGACAAGGTGATGCTGATGTCCGGGACGCTCCAGCCGATCGCCCGTTCGCTCGCGCGCCACCTCGGCGCTGCGGAAGCGTGGGCGACGCTCGCGAACGAGCGCGGCGGCCGCTACACGGCGAATCCGCCGGAGACGCATCCGTTCGACGTCGGCAAGCTCGTGCTCGCCCGCGAGCTCGCGCGGAGCGCCGGCGCCGACCTCGCCCAGGCCGCGGCCTACGGCGACTCCCGCCACGACCTGCCGCTCTTGCGCGCGGTCGGCGAGCCGGTCGCGGTGCGGCCCGACGCGAAGCTGCTCGAGGTCGCCGAGCGGCTCGGCTGGGAAGTGCTGCCCGATGCGGGCCGGTCGCCGCTGCCGTTCTCGAAGGCGGAGGAGTCGCGCTTCCTGTAAGTCTTTCCCCGGTGCCGCATCGCACCCGCAGCCGCGAACCGCGCTTCGCAGTTCGCGTAGGATCGAGGCAATGAGCATTACGGAGCCGCCGCCGGTCGAGCTGCGCGGCGTCGGGAAGCGCTACGGCAATCAGACGGTCCTCGAGCAGGCAGACCTCGTCGTCCGCCGCGGCGAGTTCGCGGTCGTCGTCGGGCGGAGCGGCTCCGGGAAGTCGACGCTGCTCAGGCTGATCGGCGGGCTCGAGCCGCCCGACGCGGGTAGCGTGCTCGTCGGCGGCCGCGATCTCGGCGGCCTGACGGAGCGCGAGCGCGCGGAGCTGCGCCGCCGGCGCTTGGGTTTCGTGTTCCAGTTCTTCAACCTGATTCCGACGCTGACCGTCGGCGAGAACGTGCAGCTGCCGCTCGCGCTGAACGAGCTGCCGAAGCGGGAAGCGCAACGGCGCGCGGCGGCGCTGCTGGCCGAGCTCGGCATCGCCGACTGCGCGGACCGATTTCCGGAGGAGCTCTCCGGCGGCGAGCAGCAGCGCGTCGCGATCGCGCGCGCGGTCGCGCACGAGCCGGACGTCGTGCTCGCGGACGAGCCGACCGGCAACCTCGACATCGACACGGCCGAACGCGTGCTCGAGCTGCTCGAGCAGACTTGCCGGCGGCGGGGCGCGACGCTGCTGATGGCGACGCACGGGCGCGAGGTGATCGGCAGGGCCGACCGAGTGCTGCGGATCAGCGGCGCACGGATCGAGGACGCAACTCCGTGACGCGGCTGCTCGCGCGCGCATCGGCGCGGTTCTATCTGCGCCATCCGTGGCAGCTCGCGCTCGCGATCGCCGGGATCGGCCTCGGGGTCGCCGTGTTCGTCGGCGTAGAGCTCGCGAACGACAGCGCCCGGCGCGCGTTCGACGTGTCCGCGTCGACGCTGCGCGGCGCGGCGACGCATCGGCTGCTGCCGGTCGGCGGCGAGCTCGACGAGCGCGTCTACGCGGAGCTGGTGCGCGAGCGCGGCATCGAGCTTGCCGCGCCCGCGCTCGAGCTCGACGTGATCGTTCACGGCCGGCGGGTGCCGCTCCTCGGGATCGACCCGCTCGAGGAGGTCACGCTCCGGCCGTTCGCTGGGCTCGTGCCGGCGGGCGCGGCGGACATCGGCCGGCTGATCGCCGAGCCCGGCACCGTGTTGCTGCCGAGGACGCTCGCGGACGCGCTCGCGATCGGCCCGGGCGACCCGATCGAGCTCGGCGTCGAAGGCGGCGGCCGCGCGCACGCGACGGTCGCAGGGCTCGTCGACCCGGCCGGGCTCGATGCCGGCGCAGAGCCGCCGATCGTCGGCGACATCGCGACGGTGCAGGAGATCTCCGGCCGGTACGGCGTCTTGAGCCGCATCGATCTCGCGCTTTCGGACGCCGCGGCCGAGGCGCTCGGTGCGGCGCCGCCGGGCGGCACGGCGCTCGTCCCGGCCGGCGGCGAGACGGCGGCGGTGGACGAGCTGACCAGCGCGTTCCGGACGAACCTGGCCGCGCTCGGCCTGCTCGCGCTCGTCGTCGGCATGTTCTTGATCTACGCGACGATGTCGTTCGCGATCGTGCAGCGTCGCGCGACCCTCGGCACGCTGCTCGCGGTCGGCACGCCACGGCGGCGGATCTTCGGCGCCGTGCTGCTCGAGGCCGCGGTGCTCGGCGCCGCCGCGACGCTCGCCGGGCTCGCGCTCGGTCACCTGCTCGGCATCGGGCTGGTCGAGCTCGTGCTCGACACGATCGGCGACCTCTACTTCAGCGCCGCAGTGCAGCCGGCCGCACCGTCACCATGGATCTACGCGCAGGGCGCGTTGCTCGGCACCGCGGCGACGCTGGCCGCGGCCTCGAAGCCGGCGCTCGACGCGGCGCGCGTGCCGCCGGGCGCGGCAATGCGGCGTTCGGACCTCGAGCGCGGCTCGCAGCGCGCCGCGCGGCGCGGCGCCCGCCTCGCGCTGCCGGCGATCGCGGCCGGGGCGGCGCTGATCGCGCTCGCGCCCCGCGACTTGACCGCCGCGTTCGCCGGTCTCTTCTGCGTGCTCGCCGCGGGTGCGCTCCTGACGCCTGCCGCAACCGTCTGGTTGATGCGCGCCGTGGAGCGGCCGGCCGGACGCTTGCTCGGCCTGCCGGGGACGCTGGCCGTCCGCGGGGTCACGGCGTCGCTCAGCCGGACGGGCGTCGCGACGGCGGCGCTCGCGGTCGCGGTCGCGACCGTGATCGGCGTCGGTCTGATGATCGGCAGCTTTAGGACGAGCCTCGCGGCGTGGTTGAGCACGACGCTGACCGCAGACGTCTACGTGACGTTCGCGGCGCCGGTGCCGCGCGATCGGCTCGGCCTCGACCGGCTCGCGGCGGTCGGGGGCGTCGGCGGCATCAGCACGACGCGCGTCGTCGATCTGCCGACGGAGCACGGCAACGTTCTGCTCCGGGCTTTCGCTCCCGGCCCGCGCGGGTGGGGCCTCGAGATCACGGCCGGAGGGGACGAGGCGCTCGCGCGCCTCGAGCGGGGCGAGGGGATCGCGATCGCAGAGCCGTTCGCCTACCGCCGCGAGCTCGGGCCGGGCACCGAGCTGACGCTGCCGACGGCCGACGGACCGCGGGCGTTCACCGTCGTCGGCGTGTTCCGCGACTACAACACCGCGGGTAACTCGGTCGTGATCGCCGACGCGCTCTATCGCGAGCGCTGGCGAGACGACACGCTCACCGGAGTCGGGCTCGACCTCGCGCCGGGCTACGACCCGGAGGCGACGGAGGCCGCCGTTCGCGCGGCGCTGCCCGGCCTCGACTACCGCGTGCGATCGAGCGCCGGGCTCGAGCGGCTGTCGCTCGCGATCTTCGACCGGACGTTCCGCGTGACGGAGGTGCTGCGGGTGCTCGCGGCGATCGTCGCGTTCCTCGGCATGCTGAGCGCGCTGCTGTCGATCGAGCTCGAGCGCGGGCGCGAGATCGCGGTGCTGCGCGCGCTCGGCTTCGTGCCGCGGCAACTCGCCGCCCTCGTCGTCTCGCAGACCGCGCTGCTCGGCGCCGCCGCCGCGCTTGCGGCGCTGCCGCTCGGCGCGGTGCTCGCGGCGCTCCTCGTGCACGTGATCAATCGCCGGTCCTTCGGCTGGAGCATGGAGTTCTCGCTGTCGGCCGAGCCGCTCCTCGGCGGGATCGCCGTCGCGCTCGGCGCCGCGCTGCTCGCCGGCATCTACCCGGCGGCGCGTGCGAGCCGCACGGAGCTCGCGCGCGCGCTGCGGGAGGAATGATGCCTGCGCTCCGAGGGCTGCGCGCGGTTTGGCTTCGGCGGGCGACAGTCGGGCTGACGCTCGCGGCGATCGCGCTCGGCGGCTGCGGCGGCGGCGAGCCGTCCGGGACGGACCCGGGGACCGCGCCGACGGGCATCCGCTTCCTCGCCGAGGGCGAGGACGACGGCTTCGCGCGCGCGACGCGCCCGCGCTCGTTTCGGTTTCCGGCCGATCACGGCAGCCACCCGGAGCACCGCACGGAGTGGTGGTACTACACCGGCAACCTCGGCACCGAGGACGGCCGGCACTTCGGCTTCGAGCTCACGTTCTTCCGGCTCGCGCTCGCGCCGGCGGCCCCGGAAAGCCGCTCGGCCTGGGCGACGAATCAAGCGTGGATGGCGCACTTCGCGGTGACGGACACCGCGCGCGGCCGGTTCGTCGCGAGCGAGCGGTTCGCGCGCGGCGCACTCGGGCTCGCCGGCGCGGAAGGAACGCCGCCGCGGGTCTGGGTAGAGGACTGGCATGCCGTGTTCGCGGACGGCGAGCGGATCGCGCTGCGCGCGGCGAGCGGCGACACCTCGATCGAGCTCGAGCTCGCGGCGTTGAAGCCCGCCGTTCTGCACGGCGACGAAGGTCTCGACGCGAAGGGACCGGAGCCGGGCAACGCATCGTACTACTACTCGCTGCCGCGCCTCGACGCGCGGGGTGTGCTCGAGTCGGGCGGCGAGCGATTCGAGGTCCGCGGCCTCGCGTGGATGGACCGCGAGTGGGGAACGAGCGCGTTGAGCGCGGGCGTCGTCGGCTGGGACTGGTTCGCGCTGCAGCTGGAGGATGGCCGCGACCTGATGTGGTATCGCTTGCGCGAAGCGGACGGCGGCACGAGCCCGTTCAGCGGCGGCTCGCTGATCGACGCGAACGGCGCGCGCACGGCGCTCGCCGCGGACGACGCGCAGCTCGAACCGCTCGGCTACTGGCAGAGCGCGGCGACGGGCGTCAGGTATCCGGTGCGCTGGCGGCTCACGATCCCCCGCGCAGAGCTCGAGCTCGTCGTCGAGCCGGTGCTCGACGGCCAGGAGCTCGCGCTCTCGGTGCGGTATTGGGAAGGCGCGGTCCGCGTGACCGGCCTCGCCGGAGGACGGGAAGTCCGCGGCAGCGGCTATCTCGAGCTCGCCGGTTACTGAAGCGAGCGCACCGGGCCGGGGGCCCGAGCAAAAAAATCCCCGACCGCTACGTGCGGCCGGGGATTTTCGCTTTAAGAAGCCTGGCGATGTCCTACTCTCGCGTGGAAAGCTTCCACACTACCATCGGCGCTGAACGTTTTCACTTCCGAGTTCGGGATGGGATCGGGTGGTTCCCGTTCGCTATTGCCGCCAGGCAGACCGGTTTGGCGCTCGCACGTACAAGCATCGAGCTCGCTCGCGCAGCGCCGCAATTGGAATGATCCGTCGCGCCGAGCGCGAGCTTTGCTCGCGGCCGCGCGGTCGCACTTACA
>CAYWGQ010000088.1:0-15570 GCA_964457725.1 uncultured Gammaproteobacteria bacterium | reverse complement strand
ACGCAAACTGCAGGTGGTGCGTCGTGAAGCAGGTGTCGATCAGCGTGAACTCGCCGGTCGCCGGATCGTAGTACGACGCGTGCCGGCCGGCGTTGTCGATCGGGTAATAGCGCGCGTACTTGTTGGACGAGCCCTCGCGGCACCACGCCGGATTCTGCGGCGCGCGGATCGCCGACGTGAGCCACAGGCGGCCGCGGCCGTCGATCATCGGATTGTGCGGATCGGACGGCTGCTCGGGTCCCCAGTGGTAGAAGTCGCCGTAGAACGGCGACGGGCTCGTCGGCGGCGGAAAGCGTGTCGGCACCTCGCGCGGGTCTTGCCGCGTCGGAATGACGACCTCGCGCGTGCTGTGCGACTTCGGATCGAGAATCGTCACCTTGCCGTGACCGCTCGACACCGCGTAGACCGGCCCGCCGGCGTTCACCGTCGGATTGCGCTTATCGGTGGCGATCTCGTCGTGCATGTACGACGTCGGCGTCCCCCAGTCCCACATCGTGATCACGACGTTGCGCTCGATGCCCTCCGGCCGCGGCGGCTGCGGCGGCACGGCGCCGGCCGCGATGCGGTCCGTCCAATCCGCGAACGCCCGAGCGCTGCGCTCCGGCCCTAGCGCGGCGAGCCGCGCGAGCATGTCTCCGCCGCGCACGCCGGTGCGAAGCCGCCGGTGCCAGAGCTCCTCGCTCGTCGCCTCGGCGAGGCCCTCGGACGCGCGGAAGCGCGGGCTCCAGTGATCGAAGCTGCGGGTGACCTTGTTGCCGAGCTGGTGACAGAAGTTGCAGCCGAGCTTCAGCGTGTCGAGCCAATGCGCCTGGCTCTCCATGCGGGCGCCGAGCCCGATGCCCTGGCCGCCGCCCGCGCGGAACTCGGACTCGGCCGGCGGCTCGAGCAGCGACCACCAGTAATCGGCGGGATAGACCTGCGCGGCTTCCTGCGGCGTCGCGGCGGGCGCGACGTCGAGCCGCACGTCCTCGGCGCCCGGCCGTAACCGGATCCGCGGCGAATCGCGGAGCCCATAGCCGCGGACCCACACTTCGTAGTTCGCGCTCGGCAGATCAGGAATCACGAACCTGCCGCCGTCCGTCGTCACGACGATCTTGATGTAGCGCGTCGGCAGGTCCGTCGTCTCGGCGATGACCCAGACGCCCTCCTCGGGCCCGGCAGCGCTCGCGACGACGCCGGCGATCGCGCCCGTCTGCGGCAGGACGCCGTCTTGCGCCGCGGCCGACAGCGCGAGCGAGGCGAGCGAAAGGAATGCAGCGAGCCGACGGATGCTCCGCCGCTCGCACGCGGAGGAGCGTTGATCGTGTCCGAGTCTCAAGGTGTGCCCCCGGGTGTTCTTCGTCGAGTATCGGCCGGCGCCTGACGCGCAGCCATCGAGCTTGAGGATTGTACCGGACGGCGGCGAGATGGGCGCGGGGTTGGCACGCTTCCGGAATCGGCGATACATTGCCGTCGATGCTCACGCGGCGCCTCCTGCTCGCAGCCCCGCTCGCGGCCGGCCTCGCGCCGCCGCTCGGCGCTCAACCGGCCGCCGGCATGCAGCTCGCGCTTCATCAGAACACGTCCCGCGGGGCCGGTTTCCGCGGCTCGCTCGAGGGCTGGGCCCGGGCCGGCATACGCTACGTCGAGCTCACGGACGTGCTGCTCGATCAGTTCCTCGAGCGGGATACGCTCACGGGCGCGCGCCGGCTGCTCGACGATCTCGGCCTTCGGCCGGTGTCCGCGGCCGCGGTGCTGCCGGACGTCTGGATCCCGGGATCCGCGCGGGCCGCGTCGCTCGAGACGTGGCGGCGGCGTTGCGAGCAGTTCTCGGCGCTCGGCCTCGATCGCCTCTACTGCCCGTCGATCACGAATCGCCCGGTCACCGTGGAGGACTTCGCGGCGACGCCGGACTGCATCCGCGAGGTCGGCGAGATCACGCGCAGCTTCGGGCTCACCGCGATGATCGAGTTCGCGCGCACGTCGACGCATCTCGCGACCTTGCCGTCGACGCTCGCCGTGATCCGCACCGCCGCGCACCCGAGCGTTCGCCCGATGCTCGACTTCTTCCACTTCTATTCGGGGCTGAGCAAGCTCGAGGATCTCGAGCTGCTCGAGCCCGGAGAGCTCGCACACGTGCACTTCCAGGATCTCCAGGACGGCCCGCGCGAGCTGATCGACAACGACTGGCGCCTGATCCCCGGCGACGGCGTTGCGCCGGTCGTGCCGATGCTGCGCACGCTCGCGGCGAAAGGCTATGCGGGACCGCTCTCCGTCGAGCTCTTCCGGCAAGAGCTCGCGAGCGGCGATCCGTACGCGGTGGCCGAGTCGATTCGCGCGAAGTGCGAGGCCGTCATGCGCGAAGCGGGCGTCCTCTGAGCAAAGCGCGCCTTCGCGCCGAGGTGGTAGGCGCACACCTATTGCTGTGACAGCCCTGCATCGGGCGCGGCCACTTGGTATCGTTTCGCTCGAGCCGGCGGTTTGACCGGCGACCGATAACGGCGACGAGGTCGGTCCGAGCCTGCGGCGCGCCGCCGAGAACGGCGCCGCAGCGCGTTTGGGGGGTGCTTGTGGCGGCGATGGTGTCGATGCGTCCAACGCTCGCGAGCGTCGTGCTTTGTATCGTGGCCACGGCCGCAACGGCGCAGCCGGACGATCCGCTGCCCGGTGCGGCGCAGAAGGTCGTCCGGGTCGTGCGCACGCCCACCCGGCCGGTCATCGACGGCGACCTGAGCGATTCGGTCTGGGCCGCGGCGGCCGTCGTCGACGACCTGCATCAGGTGAGCCCTATCGAGTACGCCGAGCCGTACGAGCACACCGAGGTCTACATCCTGTACGACGACGACGCGCTGTACGTCGCCGCGCGGCTCTACGACACGGACCCGGAGCTGATCACCGCGAAGAACCTGCGCCAGAACGACAACATCGGCCAGGACGACCGCTTCTACGTCACGATCGATCCGTTCAACGACCGGCGCAGCGGCTACTTCTTCGGCGTGAACCCGAACGGCGTCCGGGCGGACGGCCTGTATCGCAACGTGACCGAGTTCTACGGCGACTGGGACACGATCTTCGACGCGGCGGCGGGCCGTTTCGACGGCGGCTGGACGGCCGAGATCGAGATTCCGTTCAAGTCGATCTCTTTCGATCCGACGACGGACACCTGGGGGCTGAACTTCTCCCGCACGGTCGTGCGGAAGAACGAGACGATCGCCTGGGTCTCGCGCAACCGCGCCTACAACCCGTCGGTCTCGGGGCTCGCAGTCGGCTTCGAGGGTCTCGAGCAGGGCCTCGGCCTCGAGGTCGTGCCGTCGGTCAGCGCGACGCGGCGCAAGGTTTTCGCGAGCGGCGGGGCGAGCTCGGATCTCGAGCCGTCGCTCGACCTCGCGTACCGGCTGACGCCGCAGCTGAACGCCTCGCTGACGATCAACACGGATTTTTCCGCGACCGAGGTCGACGACCGGCAAGTGAACCTGACGCGGTTCGGGCTGTTCTTCCCGGAGAAGCGCGACTTCTTCCTGCGCGAAGCGGACATCTTCGAGTTCGGCGGGATCGGCGGGCAGCGCCAGTCGCAGATCCCGGGCCTCAACACTGCACAGAACGGCCGGCCGTTCTTCTCGCGGCGCATCGGCTTGAGCCCGACCGGGCAGGTGGTCGATCTCGATTACGGCGGCAAGGTGAGCGGCCGCATCGGCCGCTGGGAGCTCGGCGCCCTGTCGATCCGCCAAGAGGCGTTCGGCGCGATCGACGCGGACACGCTCTCCGTCGTCCGCGCGAAGCTCGGCGTGCTGAACGAGTCGAGCGTCGGCATGATCGCGACCGAGGGCAACCCGACCGGCAACCTCGACAACTCGCTCGCGGGCGTCGATTTCCTCTATCGCAACACGCGTTTGCCCGGCGGCCGCGCGCTCGAGACCGATCTCTGGTATCAGCGCAGCGACACGGAGGGCGTCACGGACGAGCAGGCCGCGTACGGCATGAGCTTGAGGCTGCCGAGCAGCGAAGGTTTCCGGGGCACCGTGCAGTACCGTGCGTTCGAGGAGAACTTCGATCCGGCCTTGGGCTTCATCAACCGCTCGGGCATCAGCGACGCCTATCTGAACCTCGGCTACATGCTGCGGAAAAGCAGCGGCTATCTCGAATCGTGGCTCTTCAATTTCGACTACCAGAGGATCGAGTATCTGGACGGCGGCCTGCAGACGGAGGCTTTCTTCGTCAGGCCGTTCACGTTCACGAACCGGACCGGCGACTCGATCATGCTCGCGTACAGCGAGTTCGACGAAGTGCTGATCGAGCCGTTCGAGATCTACCCGGGCATCGTCGTGCCGCCCGGCGAGTACGCTTCGGACACGCGCGGGATTCAGCTCGGCACGGGCAACCACCGCAAGCTAGCGGCGAGCGCACGGTTCGTCCACTACCCTAGCGGGAGATTCTTCGACGGCTCGCGCCGGGATCAGTGGGTCGAGCTCATCTGGCGGCCGTCCGCGCGCTTCCGCGGCAGCTTGAGCTACGAATACAACGAGGTGGACTTGCCGCAGGGCTCGTTCGAGACGCGGCTGGTACGCGCCGGTTTCGACATCGCGTTCTCGCCGACCGTGTCGTGGGTCAACCTGATCCAGTACGACAACATCACCGAGGTGGCCGGCATCAACATGCGGCTGCACTGGATACCGGAGGCCGGGCGCGAGGTGTACTTCGTGATCAACCACAACGTCGCCGACCCGGACCGCGACAACCGCTTCCACTCCACGTTCTCGGACGCGACGGCGAAGGTCAACTACACGTTCCGCTTCTGACTCGAAACGGAGGCTCGGGGCTATCGGCGCGCGCCGAGCCGCGCGAGCATCTCCGAAAGCTCCTCCGGCGTGATGTAGAAGTGCTCGCAGACGCGCCCCCACAGCATCGCGGTCGGGACGTTACGGCCGCCTCGTTCCTTCTGCGCTTCGTGCAGCACGTAGAGAACGACGCGCTCCTTCCGCGTGAGCCCGTCGCGAACGTCGGGCAGCACGTCCGCCGGCTGCTCGGCCGGGCCGCGGCTCGGGCCGTCTCGTTCGGATTCGCTCGCCATGGTCTCCGCGCCTCCGGCCGCACGGTACGCCGTCCGAGCGCGATGCCCGGCGGGCGAAGGCTTCGTGCCTCGTACGCTTCACCGTAGGGCGTCCGGCGACCTTCGGTCAACCTCGCCGGGCGTCTGGGAAGGGGGCGTCCGTCCGGTTAAGCTTTCGGCAGGGGTCTTCACACCTCGAGGGGGAACGCGATGCACGTCCGCTCGTTCGGCTCCGTCTGGCCGCGGCTCGCCGCCGCAACCGCCGCCGTCCTCTTGGTCGCCGCGCCGATCCGCGCGGCCGATCTCGAATCGCTCGCCGCGCGCGTGCAGGTTCTCGAGGATCGGGAAGCGATCCGCGCGCTGATCCTCGCCTACGGCGAGGCGCACGACCGCCGCGATTACCGGACGTTCGCGAGCCTGTTCGCGACGAACGGCGAGTGGGTCGGCGGTCTCGGCAGCGCGAAAGGCCCGCAGGCCATCTTCGAGCTGATGGATCGCACGATCGGCCACGACCCGCAGCCGAACGGCTCCGGCACCTACCACGTGATGACCAACGATCAGATCCGGATCGACGGCGACCGGGCATCGGCGACGACGAAGTGGATCTACCTGACGCCCGGCGACGACGACCGCCCGCAGCTCGTCCTCCTCGGTCATTACGAGGACGAGTTCATCCGCGAGAACGGGGAATGGAAGTTCCTGCGCCGCGAGGCGCCGGTGGACATTCCCGTCAGACGCTGAGCCCGCCGCTCCATTTCCTGACGCTCCGGGGCGGGCCCTCGGCGCCGCGCACCGGCGCGGTGCATCTGCTCACGTCGACGCGCGACGAGCTGCGTGACCGCTTGCGAAACGCGGCTGCGTCCTGGGCGGTTGCGAACCCTTCCCGCGGCTGCATAATCCCCGTCTCTGCCGGCACGCCGGCTCGAAGGTCACGTCATGAGCAAGCTGAACATCAAGGTCATCCTCGGCAGCACGCGTGCGAATCGCTTCGGCGAGAAGCCCGCGCAATGGATCTTCGACCTCGCGAAGGCGCGGCCGGACTTCGAGACGGAGCTGCTGGATCTGCGCGAGTACCCGCTGCCGTTCTTCGAGGAGGCCTTGCCGCCGGGCCTCGCGAAAGACAACTACACGAATCCCGTCGTCGTTCGCTGGCGCGAGAAGATCCGCGAGGCCGACGGCTTCGTGATCTGCTCGCCGGAGTACAACCACGGTTACCCGGGCGTGCTGAAGAACGCGCTCGATTACGTCTACTTCGCGTGGAGCCGCAAAGCCGTCGCGTTCGTGAGCTGGGGCGGCGCCGGCGGCACACGCGGCGTCGAGCAGCTGCGCCTCGTCGCGGTCGAGCTCGACATGGTGCCGACCCGCTCGGCGGTCCACATACCGAACCCCTGGTTCGTGAAGGACATGAGCGACATCGACACCGAGCAGAACCGCCAGAGCGCGGCGGCATTGCTCGACAACCTCGCTTGGTGGTCCCGGGCGTTGAAGAACGCCCGCGAGGCGACCGCCGCTTGAGGTCGAGCGCACGCGGCCGAGCGGGCTCCGACGTGCGGGCCGAACGGCCTTTTGCTATCTTCGAGCAAAGCGAATCGGCAGCGGCGCGAACGCCCTGCCGCCCCCTTTGGCTGGAGAAAAAGCAGATGAACGCAAGACTCGTCGTCGGGCTCGGCGCGGCCGCGCTCGGCATCCTGCTCGGGCCGTCCGCCTTCGCGCAGTTCGGCTCCGAGCCCGCGTCGCTCGAGCTGATCGAGCTGAACGACGACATGTACGTGATCAGCAATCCCGCGGTCCCCGGCCTGGTCACGGTCCTCGTGACCGACGAAGGCGTGCTGCTCGTCGACGACAAGTTCGAGGTCGACCACGAGAACATCATGGCGCTGCTGCGCACCGTGACCGACCAGCCCGTGAAGTACGTGATCAACACGCACTATCACGGCGATCACAGCGGCGGGAACGCGAAGCTGCAGGCGCTCGACGCGATCGCGGTCGCCTCCGACGAGGCGCGGGCGCGGATGGTCGCGTTGAACCAGCCCGGCCAGCCGAACATCACCGTCAGCGAGCGGGCGACGATCCACATCGGCGGCAAGACCGTCGAGATCCACAAGGTCGGTCCGGCGCACACGAACGGCGACGTCGTCGTGCTCTTCCCGGACTATCGGGTCCTCGCGACCGGCGACATCTTCGCGAACGGCCCGGGCACGTCCGCGCAGCTGGTCGACCATGGCGGCGGCGGCAGCGCGAAGGAGTGGCCGAAGGCCGTCGAGGCCGCGCTCGAGCTCGACTTCGACACGGTCGTCCCGGGACACGGGCGGATATCCACCCGGGCCGACCTCGAGGCCTATCACGAGCGCACGATACGCTTCAGCCAGGTGCTGACGGAGCTCGTGAGCCAGGGCAAGTCACGCGGCGAGATCGAAACCGTCGTGCGCGGAGAGTTCGATTGGGAGGACTTCCACGTGCAGATGGCGCTCGACGGCCTGATCAACGAGTATCGTTGAGCCGCCGCTAGAACCGCTGAGACGGCGCGTCGCCGCCGACGCGCCCTTCTTCTTCCCGAGCCCCGCCCTTCCAGTAAAGAAAAAGCCGGCCGCCGCGGTTTGCGGCGGCCGGCTCGTTCGAGCGCTCTCGGCCTAGACCAGCAGGCGGCCGGTCGCGATGCCGATGTGCTCGACCTCGGCGCCCAGCATGTCGGCCATGCCGAGCAGCAGATTCGAGGTCGGCTCGTCCTTCTTCGCCTCGATGTGCCGGTTGCCCTGCAGGCGGCCGCCGGCGTGACCCATCAGCAACGCGGGCACGTTGTGCCGATCGTGCAGCAGGCCGTTGCTCATGCCCGCGCCGAAGTACAGCAGCGAGGAATCGAGCAGCGTCCCGTCGCCGTCCGGCGTGGCCGCGAGCTTGTCCAGGAACTCCGCGAGCTTCGCCATGTGGTACGCGTTGATGCGCGCGTACTGGTCGAGGCTCTCCGGCGTGTTCTTGTGGTGCGACGTCGAGTGGTGCGGCTCCTTGACGCCGACGTGCGCGTAGCTGCGGCCGCTGCCCTCGTGGCCCAGCATGAAGCTGAACACGCGGGTGATGTCGCCCTGGAACGCGAGATGGAGCAGGTCGTACGTGACCGTCACATGGGCGTCGAAATCCGTCGGGATGCCGACCGGCGCACCGGTCGCGGCCGCGATCGCATCCGACCGCATCTCCATCTTCTGCAGCTGTTGCTCGACGCGCCGAATGTTCGTCAGGTACTCGTCGAGGATCGCGTTGTCGCTGTGGCCGAGCATCTTCTGCAGGCGCGCCGTCTCGTGCATGACCGAGTCGAGCATGCTCTTCTTCGTCTGCAGCCGCTGCAGCCGCTGCTCCGGCGTGCCCGGGTCGCCGAACATCCGCTCGAACGTCACCTGCGGATTGACGGCGACCGGCAGCGGGCTGTGGTCGTCGAGCCATGACATCGTGTTGAAGAACACGCACGGATAGCCGTCGCATGCGCCGGCCGACGTGCCCATGTCCTCGGTGCCGAGCTCGAGCGAGCGAAGCGGCGTGTCCTCGGCGATCGCGTCGGCGATGTACTGGTCGATCGACTTACGCGACTCGATCAGGTTGAAGTCGCCGTTCTTGCCGACCGGCCCGGTGCCGTTCAGGAACGCGGCGCTCGCACCCATGTGGATGCCGCCCATGTCCTTGTTGCCGTCCGGCGCCTTCAGCTGACTGATCGTGGTGAGGTAGGCACGATGCCGCTCGAGCGGCTTCATGATCGTGTTGAACTCGAAGTCCTTGCCGACCTTCTCCGGGTGCCACATGCCCGGATACACGCCGTTCGGCATGTAGATCGCGCCGAAGCGCAACCGCTCCCGGCCGGCCGTCAGCGTCTGCGCCGTCGCCGCCGGAATCATCGCGTCGAGCAGCGGTAGAGCAACCGCGGTTCCGGCACCGCGCAGGAATGTCCGACGATTCAAGTGCTTCTTGGTAATGAACATGCCTACTCTCCCCTCCTCGCTTCCGCGATCGTGGCCGCCTCGGATGCAGGCCCGTTGGTCCGCATCTGGAACGGATAACTGTCGACTATACCCAACACAATGGCCTTCAAGCTGTAGTCGTGCTCTGCCGCGTTTCTCACTATCGAGCGAACCACCGGCATGTCGGCCGGCGTCAGGCCGCGGCCGAGCGCGTAAATCAGCATCTTCTCGGTCACCGTACCGGCGAACAGCTCCGGGTTCCGGACCAAGGCCTGGCGCAGCTCGACGGGCCCGTTGACCGCGGTGCCGTCGACGAGAATGCCGGCCGAATCGATCGGCAAGCCCTCGCGCGTCGTCTCCCGCCAGGTGCCGTCGACATCGAACTTCTCGAGGGCGAACCCGATCGGATCGATGTTGTTATGACAAGCGGCGCAGTTCGGATCCGCACGATGCCGCTCGAGCTGCTCGCGGACCGTGGACGGCCGTCCTTCCGGGGCGCTCTCCTCGAGCGCCGGCACGTCGGCCGGCGGCGCCGGCGGCGGGTTGTTCCAGAACTCCGTGACGATGAACTTGCCGCGGATGATCGGCGACGTGCGGCTCGACGCGGACGTGAGCGCGAGGATGCTGCCGTGGCCGAACAGGCCGAAGCGGTTCGGATCGGTCAGCTCGACCTTCCGGAACCTCGAGCCGTAGACGCCCTTGATACCGTAGTGACGGGCGAGCCGCTCGTTCACGAACGTGTAGTTCGCCTCGACCAGCTCGTGCACCGGCCGATCCTGGCGCAGAACGTGCGCGAACAACATCTCCGTCTCGGTGCGGAAGGCTCTGCGCAGGTTCTCGTCGAAGTCCGGGTAGAGCAGGAAGTCGGGGCGCACGCGGCTCTCGATGTTGCGCAGCTGCAGCCACTGGCCGACGAAGTTCTCGACGAGCGCGTCCGCGCGCGAGTCCGCGAGCATCCGGTCGACCTGGGCACGAAGCACGCTCGGCTCCCGCAGCCGGCCGGCTTCGGCGAGCGCGAGCAGCTCCTCGTCCGGGATGCTCGACCACAGGAAGAACGACAGCCGCGACGCGAGCTCGACGTCGCTGATCGCGTGGTCGGATCCTGGCGGCACGTCCGGCGAGTCGGCCTCGACGCGGAACAGGAAGAACGGGCTCACGAGCATCCGCGCGACCGCGGTGCGGATCCCGTCCTCGAAATCGCCGCCGTTCGACCGAGCCTGCTCGTAGAACGCGAGCGATGCCGCGATGTCGTCCTGCGTGACCGGCCTGCGGAACGCCCGTCGGGCGAGCTTCGAGAGAATCTCGGTCGCGCACGCCGTCTCCTCGGACTCCGCGGTCGGGCGGCAGACGAAGATGCGCTCCCGGCTCGGCGTCTCGCTGACGCCGGTGACGGTGAGCGGCCCCTCGATCACGCCGTCTTCGAGCCGCGGCATGCCGGACGGGTTGTGCGCCTCGAGCGACGCGCGCAAGCCCGGTTGCCAGGCGTTCTGCTCGCGGGTCGCGCGCTCCTTCCAGGTGAAGATCACCTCGTGCGGGCCGGCGGTCACCGGGATCGGCGGCGAAGTCATCTTCGCGTGCACGGCGTCCTGCGCGACGTTGATACCTTCGGCGACCGACAGCTCGTGGTCGTCCTTGCCGCCGACCTCGGCCGTGTAAACGATGTGGCCGTCGAGCATCACGAGGAACTCGTGCGGCCGGTCGTGACCTTCGACCCCGAACAGTCCCTCCTCGACGCCGCGCACGAGGCGGCCGGCGAAGACGTACTCGCCGTCGGCCGGGAACGTGTGCGTGACCTTGATGCCGCCGCGCGTGCCGAGCGGCAAGCCTTCGAGGTGGTAGTCCTGAGTGAGCTCGAACGGAATGCGGTACTCGCTCGCGATCAGAGGCGCCTCGGGGTTGCCGACCGCCATGTCCGCGACGCGCAGCGCGACCGTCAGGTACCGCTCGAGAAGCATCGGCGACGTGCGAAGGACGTCGGCGATGTTGTCGAAGCCGAAGTCGCCGCCGTCGCTCGGCAGCAGCGACGCGAGATTCGCCTCGACGCCGAGCAGGTCGCGAATCGCGTTCGCGTACTCGACGCGGTTCAGCCGATGCACGGTCTTCGTGCCGGCGTACGGCTTCGCGGCCGCAGCCGCATCGAGCGTGCTGACGAGGGCCGTCACGAACTGCTCGCGGATCTTCGGATCCGGCTGCGGCTGGTCGCGCGGCGGCATCGCGCCGATCGTCAGCTTGTGAACGACTTCCTCCCAGATACCCGGGTTTGCGCGGATGTCCTCGGGGCTGCGCCCCTCGAGGGACAGGTCGGCGGTGTACTCGGCGTCGTTGTGGCAGTCCGTGCAGTACTGCCCGATCATCGACCAATGGTCGTCGAGCCTGGCCTCGGGCGAACGGCCGGCGAGATACCACGCCGTCCCCGCCGCTGCCGCGGCGACACCGATACCGACGACATAAGCGGAAGCTCTCACTGCGATCGGCCCTCCGAAACGCTGGCCTGCACGCCGCCGCTCGCGAGCTCGCGGAGCAGCGCGGCCACCTCGGCCGGCTGCGCGCCCTGCTCGATGCCGGCGAGCGCACCGGCGGGCGGGGGCGGCGGCCGCGGCTCTTGCTTCTCGACGACCTGCAGCGGAGTGAGGCCGTCGGCGTTCTTGATGTTCAGATCCGCGCCGCCCGCGACGAGCGCGCGCACGATGTCGAGCTTGCCTTCCGTCGCGGCCATGTGGAGGACCGACTCGCCGGAAGACGTCTTCGCATTCGGGTTCGCTCCGGCCTCGAGGAGCAACTGCACCGCATCGAGCGGGTTGCGGTTCGAGACCTCGCGGAACGGCGGGGCCGCGCCCTCGCGGATGTCGCCCGGGCCGCCGGCCATGCCGACGCCCTTGCCGCCGTTCATCGCGACCATCAGCGGCGTCTTGCCGACGTTGCCGCCGCCCGGCGCCATCCGCGGCCCGACCTCGACCGGCGAGGGCGTCCACTCGAGGTCCGCGCCGTGCGCGATCATCAGCTTCATCGCCTCGACGTCGGCGGCGACCGACGCGCGGAAGAACGGCGTCGCCTGCGTATGCGTATCGCAGCACATCGAATAGTTGCTCATCCGCCCTGCGAACGGTTTGTTCGGGTCGGCGCCGGCCTCGAGCAGCAGCCGCGTCAAATCGAGCGCGGTCAGCTCGTTCGGATGATCCGGACGCAGCCGCGAGCCGTCGCGTGCGCGCCAGTCGGTCGTCGCGTCGCGCATCTCCGCCGCGAAGTACAGCGACCCGTCGTTCGCGTCCGCACCGAGCTCGAGCAGCGTCGCCGCGAGATCGAAGCGATCGTTGACGATCGCGAGCATCATCGCGGTCGCGCCGTCGCCGTTCGTGATGTTCAGATCCGCACCCGCCTCGACGAGCCGGCGAAGGATCGCCTCGTCGCCGTTACGCGCGGCCCACATCGCCGCGGTGAAGCCGCCGGACGGGAAATCGGCACGCGTGCTGCGCCGAGTGAGCTCCGACACGCGCGCCTGCAGGTTCGGATCGGCGCCCGCGTCGAGCAGCGCGTCGACGACCTCGAGGTGCCCCTCCGCGGTCGCCCACATCAGCGCGGTCTGATGCTCGAGCGACTCGACTGCGTTCGGATTCGCACCGGCCGCGAGCAGCACGTTGACGGCTTCGACGTTGCCCGTGCGCGCCGCAGCCATCAGCGGCGTCTCGCCGTCGCGCGACGCGGCCTCGATGTCCGCGCCTGCATCGAGCAGCAACTTGATCGTATGCGCGTCGCCGTAGCGGCTCGCCTGGAGCAGCGGCGTGACGCCGAGCGCGTTCGCGACGTTCGGGTTCGCACCGGCTTCGAGCAGCAACGCGACGAGCTCCGGCTGGAGCTGATACGTCGCCCACAGCAGCGGCGAGGTGCCGTCGGGATCGGTGGCGTTGACGTCTGCGCCGCTCGCGATCAGCTTGCGCACTTCCTCGACGTTCGCATCGCGCGCCGCGTCGGCGACGGCGGCGAACGCCGATTGCCAAGCGGCGGTCGTCGCGAGCGCCGCGAGGGTTGCGGACAATCCAACGCGAAGCGCACGTTGTTGAAGACCCGGAAAGCTACGAACGCGCATCGGCAAATCCCCCGGAATCCAGATCGGTGCAAAGACCCCCGCGGCGCGCCGCCGACCCGGAGCGCGGCGCCTGTCCGTCCCTTCGAAGATTACCCGCAAATCCGATAGTTCTCAAACGAGAAGAAAGTTATTTTTCTTTGCGAGACATGGTGCTAGCAGTACTAGTGACCCGTGCGACGGGGTCCGCGATGCCGGTTCCGGCGGCCCCGCTCTCCGGCGCCCCCGCGCCGCCCTGCTTGCCGACCGCGCGGCGCCGGCAGAACGCCTCGGCGGGCCGGGCGGCGGCCAAGTTCCAAAATATGGAAAACCGCGAGATCGGGCCGGCCGGCCCCTCGTCGGAGGCGGCGTCGTTGCCCGGCCGCTACTGGGCGGCCGCCGTTTCGGCGGCGGCGATCAGGTCCCGGAGCAGCCGGGCCGTGCCCTCGTGGATGTCGGCGGACGTCCGCCGCGCGCCGAGGTGCTCGCCGAGCGCCGCAGCGACCGGCGTGAGCCCGTCCGCGTCGGCCGCGGCGAGGTCGGCACCGTGCGCAGCCAGGAACGCGACCAGCTCGTCGAAGCCTTGCGACGCGGCAGTGTGCAGCACGGTCCGACCGCGCTCGTCGCGCGCGTTGATGTCGGCGCCGGCCGCGAGCAGCAGCCGGGCGGCCTCGATCGCCTGCTCCTCGGTCTTGAAGCGGCCGCGGGTATCGCGCGCGTTGTGCGCGGCGGCGGCCATCAGCGGGGTCACGCCGCGGTGCTGCGGCAGGTCGACGCGCGCACCGCGCGCAAGAAGCAGCCGCATCGCGTCGAGGTCGGCCGCTCGCGCGGCCCGCAAGAGCGGCGTCGTGCCGATATCGAGCAACGCGTCGGCTCCGCGGTCCATCCTGAGGCTCCGATACGGCGGAAACAGCTTCAGCTGCGCGTTCGGATTCGCGCCTGCGTCGAGCAGGAGCCGCATCATCTCGAGCGCCGTCGTCTCGTCGAGCGACGGCCGGTCGGGCCGCCCGCCGGTCGGCAAGGTGTTGTAGTCGACCGCGGCGTATAGCGGCGTGCGACCCCACCAGTCCCACTTGTTCGGGTTCGCACCGCGCGCGAGCAGCAGCTTCGCGGTATCGAAATTCGCGTTCAGGAGCGCGATCAGGAGCGGCGTGATCCCGTCCGGATCGGTCATGTCGATCTCGGCGCCGGCGTCGAGGAGCGCGCGCACGCACTCGGCGCAGCCCTCGCGGGCGGCGTAGAGGAGCGGCGTCAGCCCGCCCGACGGCACGTACTTCGTCCGCGGCTCGGCCGTCACGCGCCGCTCCCACGGGTACTGCCCGGAGCGCGCGTTCGCGTCCGCTCCCGCGTCGAGCAGGAGCTTCACCATTGCCGGCCGGCTCTGCGCCGCGGCCCACATCAGCGCCGTCTGGCCCTTGCGCAGCTCGCGCGCGTTCACGTCGGCGCCGGCGTCGATCAGCGCCTTGGCGGCTTCGACGACGTCCGTGCGTGCGACCACCATCAACGCAGTCTGACCGTCTGCGTTCGGCGAGTCGGGATCCGCGCCCGCCGCGAGCAGCTGCCGCAGCACGATCGGGTTCGCGCGCACGGCGGCCTCGGACATCGGCGTCGCGCCGTAGTCGTTCGCGGCCGCGACGTCGGCGCCCGCGGCGAGCAGCCGTTCGACGAGCTCGGCATCGTCGTGATAGACGGCCCAGTGCAGCGCGGTCGTGCCGTCGGGCTCGGCGCCGCGCACGTCGGCGCGCTCCGCGAGGAGCGCGAGAGCCGCGCGGCGATCGCCGCCCTTGGCGGCCGCGATCAGCGGATCGGCGGCCTGCGCGACCGCCGCGAGCAGCAGCGCCGCCGCGCACGCGAGGAGCCGCCGGACGGCCGCGGGCGTGTCGGGGAACCGCCGGCCTCCGTGGCGCATCGCGTCAGACTTCGGCGAGCTCGCCGGTGCTGTCGCCGAGCTGCTCGATCGGGACGCCGGCGCGATCGAGCAGCGTGACGAGCAGGTTCGCGACCGGCGTGCGGTCGGGGTAGCGCAGGTGCTGCTGCCCCTGCAGCGCGCCGCAGCCGCCGCCGAGCACCGCGTTCGGCAGCGGGAAGTGATCGTGCGCGTTGCTGTCGCTCATGTTGCTGCCGTAGAGCAGGATCGCGTTGTCGAGCATCGAGCCGTCGCCGTCCGGCGTGACGCTGAGCTTCTCGACGAACTTCGCGAACTGCTCGGTGTGATAAACCTGCACACGCTCGAGCCGCGCGAGCTTCGCCGCGTTGTTCTGGTGGTGGGACAGCGCGTGGAACGCGTCGGAGACGCCTACGTGGTTGTAGGTCATGTTGCTGACCTCCGCGGCCATCATGAACGTGACGACGCGGGTCATGTTCGCCTGCCACGCGAGGTGGACGAGGTCGAACATCAAGCTCAGCTGCTCGTCGAACGTGTTCGGAATGCCGGTCGGCGCATCGGGCAGCGCGATGTGCGACAGGTCGCGCGCCTCCATCTTCCTCGTGCAGCCCCAGGTGGGGCCGACGGACATCCCGCTGGCCCCAGGCGGCACCCC
>CAYWGQ010000087.1:0-15853 GCA_964457725.1 uncultured Gammaproteobacteria bacterium | reverse complement strand
CGACGTCGAGCAGGTAACGCGACTTGTAGCGGCGCGCATACGTCAGCGCATCGCAAAGGATCAACCGCCCCTCGGCGTCGGTGTTGATGATCTCGACGGTCTGCCCGGACATCGTCTTGATCACGTCGCCGGGGCGTGTCGCGCGGCCGCTCGGCATGTTCTCGCAGGCCGGGATGATCGCGACCGCGTTCACGGGCAGCTCGAGCTCGGCGATCGCCGCCATCGCGCCGAGCACGCCCGCGGCGCCGCACATGTCGAACTTCATCTCGTCCATTTTCGCCGGGGGCTTCAGCGAGATGCCGCCGGTATCGAACGTCACTCCCTTGCCGCAGATCGCGACCGGCGCCGAGTCGCCGGCGCCGCGGTACTCGAGCACGATCAGCCGCGCGGGCTCCTCCGCGCCGCGCGTGACCGCGAGGAGGGCACCCATGCCGAGCCGCTCCATGTCGCGCTCGGTGAGCGCCTGCGCCTTCAGGTTCGGCAGCCGTTTCGCGACGTCTTTCGCCGTGGCGGCGATGTGCGACGGCGTGCAGACGTTCGGCGGCCGGTTGCCGAGGTCACGGGCGAGATCCGTGCCGTTCGCGATCGCGGTGCCGATCCGGATGCCCTCGCGCGTCTCGCGCACGTCGCTGCCGTCCGGCCGAGCGAGCCCGAGGCGGGACAGCCTGGTGGCGGGATCGCGCTTGCTCTTCAGCTCCTCGAAGCGGTAGATCGCGCCGCGGGCGGCCCCGACCGCAAGCCGCGCTGCATCGCGCGCGCTCAACCCGTGCGGCAGCTCGTACGCGAGATAGCTGATCGCCTCGCGCACGCCGCTGCCTCGAAGCGCCTGGACGGCCGAGCCGACCGCGCTCGCGAGGCGCGTCGCGTTGAACTCGGCGTGCTTGCCGCAGCCGACGAGCAGCCAGCGCTCCGCCGCGGTGCCTTGCGTGCGGTGCACCATCATCGTGCTGCCGAGCCGGCCCGCGCCGTCGCTGCCGCGAATCAGCTTCTTGATCGCGCCTCGGGACGCCGTGTCGTACGCGCGCGTCGCGCCGCGCAGCTGGCCGTCCTCGAAGACCGGCAGGATCGCGCACGCGGTTCGCTGAGTCGCGGCCTCGCCGGGTTTGACCGGAAACTCCATACGCTGCCTCCTCGGCATCAGGGCGGCCGACCGCAGGGCGGCCGCGGCCGGGGCACACCCCCGACCGGTCCGGGTGCCGCGCCGGCCTTGTGCTATCGTGTTGGAATAGCGCGAGAAAAGTGCGGGCTAGTGTACTCGATCGACTTGGGCGACCGGAAACGCCTCGGACAGTGAGTTTAATCACCCGCTACATTCTCCGCGAAGTCGTCGGCAACTGGCTCGTGGTGCTCGCGGTCCTGTTCGTGATCTTCATGAGCAACCAGTTCGCCGAGATCCTGGGCGATGCCGCGGCCGATCGCCTGCCGCGCGACGTGGTCTTCGCGGTGCTCGGGCTCACCTCGCTCAATTACTTGACGCTGCTCGCGCCGCTCGCCGCGTTCCTCGGGATCATCATGGCGCTCGCGCGTCTGACCCGCGACAGCGAGATGGCCGCGCTCTGGGCGTGCGGGATCGGACCCGGCCGCCTCCTCGTGCCGATCGGCGTGCTCGCGATCGTGCTCGCTGCCGGGGTGAGCTGGCTCGCGCTCGACCAGGCGCCCCAAGCGATGCAGCGCATCGAGGAGATCCGGTTCGCGGCCCGGGAGGCGGTTCGGCTCGACGTGCTCGAGCCCGGGCAGTTCACCTCCCCGGACTCGGGCGACACGATCGTCTACGCCCGAGCGGTCTCGGGCGACCGTATCGACGGCGTGTTCGTGCACAGCATGGCGGACGAGCGGGTCGTCGCGATCGTCGCCCAGCGCGGCAACCGCGTGCAGGAGCCGTCGACCGGCGAGACGCAGTTCGTCTTGCACGACGGCCGCCGCTACGAGGGCGTGCCCGGCGAGCGGTCGTTCCTGATGATCGAGTTCGAGGAGCACGGCATTCCGGTCCGGACCGAGCCCGACGAGGAGCCGACGCAACGCGTTGCCGCCGCGCCGACGGCCGCGCTCGTCGGCTCGCGCGATCCCGCCGAGCGTGCGGAGCTCCAGTGGCGGCTCTCGGCGCCGGTCTCGTTGCTCGTGCTGACGCTGCTCGCGGTCGCGCTCGCGAGCCGCTCGACGCCCCGGGAGGGGCGCTATGCGAAGGTCGGAATCGCGCTTCTCCTTTATATGACGTACGTGAACGTGCTCTCGATCGCCCGGGTCTGGGTGGAGCGGGAGCTCGTGCCCGAGTGGATCGGGTTGTGGTGGGTGCACGGCGCCGCCGCGCTCGTCGCGCTCTGGCTGCTCGGGCGCGCGGCCGGCTGGTTCACGCCCTCGCCGCCGGAGGCGAGCGCGTGACGACGCTGCGCCGCTATCTGATCGTCGCGATCTACAAGGGCGTCGCGACGGCGCTCGCCGTCATGGTGACCGTCGGCGCCGCGATCGAGTTCGTCGGCCAGCTCGGCGACGTCGGCACCGGCGACTATGGGCTCTCCCAAGCGCTGATGTTCGTCGCGCTGCGGCTCCCGCGCCTCGTGTTCGAGACGATGCCGGCCGCCGCGCTGATCGGCGCGCTGCTCGGCCTCGGCAATCTCGCGGTCCATCGCGAGCTCGTCGTGATGCGCGCGAGCGGGGTGTCGATGCCGCAGCTGCTCGGCGCCGTCGCGCTCGCGGGCTTCGGCTTGAGCGTCGTGATGGCGCTGCTCGGCGAGTCGCTCGCGCCGACGCTAGGCGCGTACGCGCGGGAGATGCGCACGCAGGCGCTGCACGAGGACGTCGATCTCGCCGACGGTCAGTCCGCGTGGCTCAAGCAGGGCAACACGATACTGAACGTCCGGCGGAGCCCCGGCGAGTTTGGTTATCGCGGCGGCGTGCTGCTGTTCGAGCTCAGGGGCGACGACGCGCTCGCGCAGATCGCCCGCGCCGATTCGGCCGAGATCGACAGCTACAACCGCTGGGTCCTCGCGAACTTCGGCGAGACGTCGTTCTTCGAGGATCGCGTCGAGGCGCGGCGCGAGCGCGAGGCGGTGCTCGAATCGGAGCTGAGCCCGGAGCTCTTGAACTTCGCGGTCGTGCGGCCGGATCTCCTCGACAAGACCGGTCTCGAGAACTACATCCGGTACCTGCGCGCGAACGACCTCGATGCGAACCGGTACCTCGTCGCGTACTGGAGCCGAATCGCCGATGTCGTCGCGGTCGCGTTGATGACGGTGCTCGCGCTGCCGTTCGTGTTCGGCGGCTTGCGCTCGGCGGGGCAGGGCGCGCGGATGCTGGTCGGGCTCGTGATCGGGCTCGGCTACTACGTGCTCGGCGAGCTGCTCGAGAACAGCGGCGAGGTGTTCGACCTCGATCCGCTCGTTGTCGCGTGGGCCCCAAGCGCGCTGTTGCTCGCCGCGATCGCGCTCGCGCTCGCGCGAACGCGTTGACGTCCCGCGGGGAGCTCGCTCCCGGTCAGCGGCGACGCGGCTCGAGCACGACGCGGGTGTCCGTCAGGATGTCGTGCCAGCAGCGGCGCTCGCGGTCCAGCAGGCTCCAGACGAAGCCGATCCCGGCCGCGGCGAGCGACAGCCACGCGGCCGCATAGCGTGCGGCGGCACGCCGCCAGCCGACAGGCCCGCCGTCGCGGCGTTCGACCCTGAGCCGCCACGCCCGCATGCCGAGCGTCTGTCCGCCGTGCACCCAGAACCAGCAGAAGAAGAGGGCGTGGAGCCCGATCAGGCTCGCGCCGAACCATACCGAGCCCGGCTCGACGGCACGCATCCCGCGCAAGGCCACGATCGCGAACGAGTAGAGCACGATCAGCCCGGCCGCAAGAAACGTGTCGTACACAAATGCGGCGAGCCGGCGCAGCAGCGTGGCCGGCACCGACTTTGCACCGGGCGTTACGTGCGGTGCGTCACTCATTCGCTTGCTCCGCGGCGCGGTGGCGTTAGTGCAACCACCCAATTTGCGCGGATTGCGACTCCGATCACGCGTGTAAGCGACGGTGTTGCTTGTTTGCCGTTCAACGCTTGTGCTACATAACCCGGCGCAATGCTGCACCGGCAGCATTCTCGCAAATGCCGTAACTTGAAAGGAAATCATTCGATGTGCCGCAAGGATCGTTCCGCTTACCGGCCGGCTGTCCGACCGTTGACCGCAGCCGTCGCAGCCGCACTCGGCCCCGGTATCGTCCTTGCGCAAGGTCAGCCCCTCGAAGAGGTGATCGTCACCGCTTCGCGCCGGGCGACGACCGTGCAGGAGCTGCCGTTCAACATCGCCGCGATCACCGGCGATACGCTCGAGCGGCAGCGGTTGACGCGGCTCACGGAGTTCGCCCGGTGGGTGCCGGGCCTGACGGTCGTCGAGCAAGGTCCGCGCGACGCCGAGCTGATGACCGTGCGCGGCCTGAACGTGCGCTCCTTGAACGCGGGCGAGTTCCTCGGCAACACGAGCGGCGAAACCGTCGCGAGCTATCTCGGCGAGATTCCGCTCTACGTCGATTTCCGGATGAAGGACCTCGAGCGCGTCGAGGTGCTGATCGGCCCGCAGGGCACGCTCTACGGCGCGGGCACGCTCGGCGGCGCCGTGCGCTACATTCCGACCGCGCCGAGCACCGAGAGCGTGTCGTTCGAGGCGCACGGCAGCCTGTTCAGCCTCGCACACAGCAGCGGCACCGGCTACGACGCGGATTTCACGGTCAACGTGCCGATCATCGACGACCGGCTCGCGTTCCGCGCGGCGATCGGCTACTACGACGATCCGGGCTTCATCGACTACGCGTATTTGGTCCGCGAGCCCGGCGTCTCGAATCCGCAACCCGACCTCACGGATCCGGCCGACGTCGCGGCCAACCTGCGGCGCGTCGACGACGCGGACTGGCAGCAGACGACCTCCGGTAGGCTCGCCCTCCTATGGGAGGCGTCCGACTCGGTCTCCGCGACGCTGAGCTACTACTTCCAGGACATGGAGGTCGGCGCGCGCACGATCAATCACCGGCACGCGTTCGGCACCGGACCGTACGAGTCCGCGCACCGGGTGCTCGAGCCGAACGATCGGAAGAACCAGCTGCTCTCGCTCGAAGTGGTCGCCGACCTCGGCTTCGCGGAGCTGACCTCGGCCACCGGCGTCTCCGACTACGACCAGACCGGGCAGCGCGATCAAACGGACCTGCTGCTCGACTTCGGCTTCGGCTACGAAACGTTCCCGACGTTCACGGCGTTCACGCGCGAGAACCTGACCGAGAAGCGCCTGAACCAGGAGCTCCGGCTCGTCTCGACCGGCAACGGTCCGTGGGGCTGGATCGTAGGCCTGTTCTACAACGACTTCGACCTCGACGCGACCAGCGAGGAGTTCACGCCGGAGTACCCCGAGTTCGCGTTCGGCGTGACGCCGCCGCGGGGCGACCTCGAGTATCTGCAGCTCACGACGCAGAACCTCACGGAGCAGGCGATCTTCGGCGAGGCCAGCTACCAGGTCACCGACCGGCTCCGGATCGCGTTCGGCGGGCGGTTCTACGAGTTCGAGGACGACGTCTCCATTCAGGTGGACTTTCCGTTCTTCGACGACGGCACCTTCGACGCGAACGTCGCAGACGATTCCGGTTTCCTCGGTAAGCTGAACGCGTCGTACGACTTCAACGATAACCTGATGGGCTACGCGACGTTGAGCGAGGGTTACCGGATGGGCGGCGTGAACCCCATCGAGCCGTGCCCGACCCCGATCCCGCCGAACCAGACGGCGTGCACGATGCCCGACGAGGTGCTCTACGAGCCCGATCGCACGACGAACTTCGAGCTCGGCGTGCACGGCACCTGGCGCGGCGGCGACCTGACCGTCAACGCGGCCGTCTTCCACATCGATTGGAAGGACATCCAGACGTTGGCGCGGACTGCGATCGGCTCGATGCCGATCACCGTGAATGGTAACGACGCGCGGAGCCGCGGCCTCGAGGTGGCGGTGCAGAACCGGATCGGCGAGCGCTGGCAGCTTTCGACGACCTACGCCTACACGGACGCGAAGCTGACCGACGACGCGCCCGGGCTCGTCGACGGCGCCGACGCCGTGGACGGCGATCGTCTCTCCGGCACGCCCGAGCACCAGGGCAGCGTCTATCTCGGCTACTTCCGGCCGCTCGCGAACGGCTTGATGCTCGAGGCGGGCTACGGGTTCACGTTCTCGAGCGACGTGTACACCAAAGTGGGTCTGCGCAACGACGGCGAGGTGCTCGGCGGCTACACCGTGCACAACCTCTCCGTCGGGCTCTCGAGGGACAACTGGTCCGCGACGCTGTTCGCCGACAACCTCACCGACAAGTTCGCGGAGACCGGCGTGCGTCAGGATCCGAGCTTCATCCGCAACGTGAACGGCTTCGATCTCCGCCGCTACTACCGCAACGTGCTGCGTCCGCGCAGCGTCGGGCTAGAATTCCGCTATCGCTTCGGAGAGTAGGCGGGCGGGAAGATCGCAAGCGCAGTCGCAGAGCTCGAGCGGCTTCGGCGCCACGCCGAGGAGCGGCTGAACGCCGGCGATCACGCCGGCGCCGAACGCGTATGCCGAATGCTTCTGAGCCGCGACCCGCGGCACGCCGACGCGCATTTCCTGCTCGGTGCGGCGGCCGCGGCCGCGAACCGCGTCGGCGAGGCCGCGAAGCTGATCGCGCGCGCGATCGAGCTCGCTCCTGCACCGCCCGCCGAGTATCACGCCCAGCTCGCGCGGTGTCTCGCGCTCCTCCGGCGTGAGCCCGAGGCCCTCGCGGCCGCGGAGCGCGCCCTCGCGGCGGCGGAATCCCGCGATGCGCTCACCTTGGACACGGCGGGCGTCGTGCTCGCGCGGCTCGGCGAGCACGTCCGGGCGGCCGACGCGTTCGGCCGCGCGGTGCGCCTCGCGCCGGAGAATCCGTCGTTCCAGCTGAACTACGCGTCCGCGCTGCGGATGATCGGCCGCTTCGCCGAGGCGCGGACGGCGTACGAGGCGGCCATCGCTGCCGCGCCGAAGCTCTACCGCGCGCACTTCGCGCTCGCGGAGCTCGATCGCCAGACGCCGGAGTCGAACCACGTCGAGCGGCTCGAGCGGCTGCTCGCCGAGGTCGGCGACGACGTCGACGGCGAGCTGCTCCTCTGCCACGCGCTCGCGAAGGAGCACGAAGATCTCGGCAACTACGACGCTGCGTTCGGATATCTCGAGCGCGGCAAAGCGCGAAAGCGCGCTTCGCTCGGCTACCGCTTCGACGGCGATCGACGGCTGTTCGAGGCGGTGCAACGCGTCTGCACCGCGGAGTGGATCGGCGGCACCGCAGCCGGTCACTCGAGCGAGGAGCCGATTTTCGTCGTCGGCATGCCGCGGACGGGCACGACGCTCGTCGAGCGGATCCTATCGAGCCATTCCGCGGTCACGTCGGCCGGGGAGCTCCAGAACTTCGGCATCTGCCTGAAGCGCTCGGCGGGCACGCGTTCGAGCCGCGTGCTCGACGAGGAAACGGTCGTCCACGGCGCCGGGATCGATCCCGCGACGCTCGGCCTTCGCTATCTCGAGAGCACGCGGCCGCTGACCGGCCGAACCGCGCGCTTCACGGACAAGATGCCGCTCAATTTCTTCTACGCCGGCTTCATCCACCGCGCGTTGCCGCGCGCGAAGATCGTCTGCCTCCGCCGCCACCCGCTCGATACGTGCGTCGGCAACTACCGCCAGCTGTTCGCGCTCGGCTTCCACTATTACAGCTACGCGTACGACCTCGCCGATATCGGCCGGTACTACGCTGCGTTCGACCGGCTTGTCCGCCACTGGCGCGAGATCCTGCCGGCGGACGCGTTCCTGGAAGTGCACTACGAGGAGCTCGTCCGCGAGCAGCGCGCGACGACGGAGCGACTACTGCGATTCTGCGGTCTGCCGTGGGAAGACGCCTGCCTCGACTTTCACGCGAATGCAGCGCCGGTCGCGACCGCGAGCTCCGTGCAAGTGCGCCGGCCGCTGTACTCGACCTCGATCGGCGCGTGGCGCCGCTACGAGAAGCACCTCGGACCGCTCGAGGCCGCGCTCGCGGAGGAAGGCGTCGTCGTCGATTGAGACGGGCCGCCGGCGAGGGAAGGTTTCAGCGGGCGAGGAGCGCCTCGTGCTCCGGGTTCGCGCGGACGTACGCGGCGACGAACGGGCAGGTCGCAACGATCCGGTAGCCGTTCGCTTTGGCGTAGGCGAGGGCTGCCTCGACGAGAACCGACGCGATGCCCCGGCCGCGGTGCTCCGGCGGCACCCAGGTGTGACGAAGGTCGAGCGCGCGGCCGGCGGCCCAGGCGTACTCGAGCACGGCCTCGCGGCCGGTGCCCGTTCTCACGATGAACCGCCGCCGTGCCTCGTCGTGGATGACCTCGCCCCCGTCCGCGCTCACTCGAAGTTCTCGGAGTTGCACGGCGGCCGAAGCTTGCCGATCAGGTCCTTCGCGACGCGAACGCGGGCCGCCTCGTCTTCCTGCTGTAGCACCGCGATCGTGTTGGCGAGGTAGAGCTCGAAGCACTCGTGATGCGGATGGTTCGCGAGCACGCGCGAGAGATCGGCCGCGGTGCCGACGTAGACCGGCGTGTATTCCGGCTCCTGCCCGGGCTCGATGGTGCGCGAGGCGATCACGTAGACACCCGGCAGCGGCTTGAACCGGGTCTGCCACAGGTATACGCGAAACTCGTATTGCTCGCCGGAGTCGCCGTCGAAGCGAACCGTGTCGATCTTCGTTTGCCTCATCGCTCGTGCATAAGCTCGCCCGTGCCGGCCCCGCGCGCGCGCCGGTACGGCGAAGAGGTGGTGCCAAGGGATCGAGCCGCCTCGACGCGTCGGCGTCTGCGGCTCGTCGCGGTGAAGCGGGGTGACGAAACGAAAAGGGCGGACGGGTCGCTCCGAAAGGAGACCCGCTCGCCCCGCAGACTCCGCGCTGTCGAGTGCGTTCTCAGAATCGTCGTTGCCCCCAGCGCGAGGAATATTAGCACCAAGAACAATGACATGCGCCAGTGTCGCTCGGCGGCGACTCTGAAGATACATCAAGCGCGCCGAGGCCTTCCTTCGAGTCCCCCCGGCTCGCCCGCGCGTCTTCGAGCCGGGTGCGGCCGGTTTCGGCCCGGTCTCACGAATACTTCCGACTCAAGAGTTGACTATCGCCGAGCGGACGATTTATGAAGGGCATGTTCGGCCGATTCGGACGGCCGCCATGCAATACATGCCGCGCACGACAGCGCCGCTACGAAGGGCGCGGGATCTGGAGACTACAGATGCTCGATAGCCGCTCGAAGTGGATCGTCCTCGCTGCCGCGTGCGTTGCGCCCGCGGCGTTCGGCCATCACTCCGCCGCCCAGTTCGACTTCGCACAGACCGTGCGGATCGACGGCGTCGTGAAGGAGATCACGGTCGCGAACCCGCACATCGAGCTGGTGCTGACGGTCGAGGACGAGAAGGGCAAGCGCGACATCGAGTACGAAGGCCATAGCCGCAACAACGTGTTCCGCCGCGGTTGGCGGCCCGACATGGTCAAGGTCGGCGACGAGATCGCGATCGAGATCGCGCCGATGCGCACCGGCGAGGACGGCGGTTACGTGAAAAACTTCATCTTGAAGGACGGCACGCAGTTCTGATGCGGCGGGCCGAGCGGTGAACCGATGACCATACGATCAAGCGAACCGAGTCGACGCCGCGCCCGCGCGCTTCGGGCGACCCTGCTCGGCGCGGGCCTCGCGCTCGCGGCCGCCGCTGCAACCGCGGCGGATCGGCCGGATTTCACCGGCGTTTGGGGCACGTACCGCGCGCCCGGGCAGCAAGGCGGCGGCTTCAGGGGCGGGCCCGGCCTCGCGGATCTGCCGCTTCGCCCCGACGCCCGCGCGAAGGTCGAGGAGTTCCGCGCGCTCGTCGACCCGCTCGGCGAGACGCCGGGCGGCTGGTGTCTCGGGGCCGGGATGCCGGGCTCGATGCTCGGTTCCGGCGGGTATCCGATGGAGATCGTCCAGCACGAGGACATCATCCTGATCGTCTACGAGGCGCACGCCGAGATCCGGCGCATCTTCCTGAACGGCCGAGCGAACGAGGAGGATCTCTTCCCGGACCGCAACGGCTACTCGGTCGGACGCTGGGAAGGCGACAAGCTGATCGTCGAGACGACGCACCTGAAGGAGGCGCTCGACCAGCGCCAGTATCCGCACAGCGACCAGGCGCGGATCGTCGAAGAGTACACGCTGGAGACCAGCGACGACGGCGGCAAGGTGCTGACCGCGCGGATGACGATGACGGACCCGGTTTTCTACACGGAGCCGGTCAGCGCGGAGAAGAAGTGGTCGTTCCTGCCGGGCGTGAGGCTCCTGCCGTACGAGTGCAACGAGCCCGCGTGGGAGCAGCGCATCGAAGAGCTGCGCGAGCAGGCGCTGACGAGCCGGCGTTGAGCGGGGGAGCAATGGCAACCTGCCGTTCGAGCGCGCTCCGCATGCGCGGCGTCCCGTCGCGGGGCGAGCAGCTTCGGCCGCGCGTCCTGATCGCGATCGCGTGTGCGCTCGCACCGCTCGGAACGCAGGCGCATCACTCGGCGATCCGCTTCGATCTGACGATTCGCGACAATCACGTGACCGGCATCGTGAAGGAGTTCGTGCCGGCGAACCCGCACACGAAGATCGTGCTCGAGGTCACGGACGACAAAGGCACGCGCGACATCGAGTTCGAGGGCCACAGCCGCAACAACTACTTCCGCTCCGGTTGGCGCGACGGCATGGTCGAGCCGGGCGACAAGATCACGCTGATCGCGGCGCCGACGCGCGACGGCAGCGACGGCGGTTACGCTTTGGGCGTGATCCTCGAGGACGGCACGCGGTTCTGATCGCGCTCCGCGGCTACTCGGGCTCGTCCGGCACGACCTCTGACGGATCGAGCGTCGGCTCGCGCACCGGCGGCTCGCCGACTGTCGGCTGATCGACTATCGGACGGTCGGTCCTGAGCAGTCGGTCCTGCCCCCGCTGATACTGCACTCGAGGGCGATCCGGAGGCAGCGCGGGCGCGCGCGGTGGCGGCGGCAAGCGGCTCTCGGTCGCAGGAATGAAATCCGTGATCCGGAAGTACCGCATGCCGTCGCGTTCGCGCAGGTTCTCGGCGAAGTCGCTCATCATCAGCAGCATGCCGACCGTGATCGCGAAGCCGCCGACTGCCGCGATCGCAAAGCGAAGAAAGGTCATCGGCTTATCCGAGCCGCTCGGCGATCACGTTCAGGTAGTCGATCAGATTCAGCATTTCCCCGTTCAAGTTCTCGATTTGCACGGTCTGGCGCCACAGCACCCAGACCCCGAGCGCGAGCAGCGCGGTGTTCGCAAGCCGCCAGATCCAGAGGAACAGACGTTCGACGAGCGAACCCCCGGCGACCGGCACACTGACGTTTGACATGGCGTCCCTCGTTGGGTTTCGTGAATTCTAGCGCCCGGGCGGAGGTCCGGCACGGCGCGATGTCTCACCGCGGGTGCACGGCACTCGCGCCCCTCGGCCGGCCCGGCGCTCAGCCCCAGATGCCGATTCGCCTTTCGATCTCGCGGAAGCGCGGCTCGGCCCGCAGGCGGTCGAACTTCGGGTTCACCCGCAGCGACAGCAGGATCGTCGGCCGCTCGTCCATCGCGCGCTCGAGCCAGTCGAGCGCCCGCTCGGTCCGCCCGAGGCCGGCCTCGATCTCCGCGAGAAACACCGCGGAGACGTAGCGCTCGCCGCGCAGCGCGAGCAGCGTCTCGAGCAGCGCCTCGGCTTCGCGCGTCCTGCCGATTACGGCATACGCGTGCGCGAGCGCGGTCCAGCCGAGCGGATCGCTCGCGGACGGCCGCATCGCCTCGAACTCGGCGATCGCCCGATCGTGGAGGCCCTTCGCCTGGTAAGCGAGCCCGAGGCGGTAGCGGTTCACCGGGAACGTCGGGTCCATCGCGACCGCGTTCTCTCCCTCGGCCACGGCTTCGTCGTAGCGGCGGGCGCGGTAGAGCAGGTAAGCGAGGTTGCCGTTCACGATCAGCGACAGCGGATCGAGCTCCCGCGCGCGGCGTATCTCGGCGAGCGCTTCCTCGTGACGGGCGACGATACCGAGCGCCATCGCGTACCAGTGGTGGGCGAACGGGTAGCTCGGATCGAGCGCGATCGCGTGCCGGAACGAGCGCTCGCTCGCGGGCCAGTCCCAGTCGTGGAAGAGCAGCGCGTGCGCGAGCGACGCGTGCGCTTCGGCGAGTGAGTCGTCGAGCGCGAGCGCCCGGAGCGCGGCGTCGCGCGCCTTGGGCAACGTCGCCGACGGGTCGAGGCCGCCCGGGATCGCAGAGAAGAGCGAGAGGGTTACATAGCAATCCGAGATCCCGGCCCAGGCGAGCGCGAAGCCGGGCTCGCGCTCGAGGGCCTGCTCGTAGCACTCGATTGCCGAGAGCAGGCTCGCCTCCGTGCGCTTCGTCCAGAAATAGCGGCCCTTCAGGAACCGGCGATACGCTTCCGCGTCCGCCGTGCGCTGCCGGGCGAGCAGCTCGCGCTCGCGTCGCGTCAACTCGAGTGCAAGAGTCGCCGCAATTCGGTCGGAGATCGAGTCCTCGATCGCGAAGACGTCGTCCGACTCGATCTCGAACCGCTCGGCCCAGAGCGCCGTCTCGCGCCGCGTCGAGAGGAGCTGCACGCTCACGCGGACGCGCGAGCCGAGGCGGCGAACCGAGCCGCTGACGACGGCGTCGACGCCGAGTGCGCGACCGGCCGCGGCGGGCGCCGCGTCGCTGGCGTAGCGGAGGACCGAGCTCGTCGGCCGGACGACGAGCGTCCGCAGCGCGCTCAAGCGCGCGATCAGCGCGTCGGTCAGGCCGAGCCCGAGGTAGTCCTCGTCGGCCGCGCCGATCGAGGCGAACGGCAGCACGGCGAGCGACCGGACGTCGGCCGGCCGCTCGTGCGCAGGGCCGCTCGCCGGCGCCCGGCCGTCCGGGACGATCCGCACGTCCGCGACGAATCGATAGCCGACGCGCGGCACGGTCGCGACGTAGCGTTGCTCCTTCGGGCCCTCGCCGAGTGCGCGGCGGATGTCGGAGATCGCGCGCGCGAGGCTGTTGTCCTCGACCGGCGCATCGGGCCACAGCGTCCGGAGCAGGAACTCCTTGTCGAGCAGCTTGCCGCGGTGCTCGATCAGCAGCGCGAGCGCGTCGAACGACCGGGGGAAGAGGGGAACGGCCTCGCCGTCGCGGGTCAGCCGGCGGCGGGCCACGTCCATTCGGTGCGGGCCGAACTCGTAGATCGGGCCGGAGTGCTCACGCGCCGGGGCTTTCACGACTTTCATCGAAACCCGCAAGACTTTCAGGGCCGGCTGCGCCATTCTGCATCGCGATGCAGGTCGCGGAAACGGTAGCCGATTCCTTTCCGACCCGGGCGCGCTGGCCGGCGCTGATCTGCATCGTCGCCGGGCTCGGCTTCGTGTTCGACGTCTACGAGATCGTCGTCCAGCCGATTCTGCTGCGGCCGGTGCTGCTCGACCTCGGCGGCCTCGACCCCGGCACGCCGGCCTTCAACCGCTGGGCGGGGTGGCTCCTGTTCTTTCCGCCGGCGACGGGCGGCCTGTTCGGGCTGCTCGGCGGATATCTGACGGACCGGTACGGACGGCAGCGCGTGCTGGTCTTCAGCATCGTGCTGTACGGCGCCGCCGCCGTCGCCGCGGGCTTCGCGACGACGCTGCCGGAGCTGCTGGCCTGGCGGTGCGTCGCGCTGATCGGCGTCTGCGTCGAGTTCGTCGCGGCAATCGCCTGGATCGCCGAGCTCTTTCCGGAGCGCAAGCGGCGCGAGGCGGCGCTCGGCTACACGCAGGCGATGAGCGCGCTCGGCGGGTTCCTCGTCGCCGCCGCGTACTACGCGGCGGTGACCCACGGCGAGTCGTTTCCCGCGATCCGCGGCGAGCACGACGCATGGCGTTACACGTACATGTTCGGCGCGCTGCCGGCGATCCCGGTGATGCTCGCGCGTCCGTTCCTGCCGGAGTCGCCGGTGTGGCGCGCGAAGAAGGAAGCGGGGACGCTGCGCAGGCCGAGCGTGGGGGCGCTGTTCGCCCCGGCGCTGCGGCGAACGACGCTCGTGACCGCGCTGCTCGCGGCGTGCACGGTCGCGCTGACGACGGGCGGGATCCAGCACGTCGTGCGCCTCGTCCCGTCGCTGCCGCAGGTCGCGGATCTGCCGGCGCGCGAGCAGGAGCAGATGGTCAGTCTGATCCAGCTGCTCCTCGACTTCGGGCAGCTCGCGGGCCGCCTCGCGTTCGCCCTGCTCGCCGTCACGCTGATCCGGCGCACGACCCTGCTGCGCGGCTCGCAGTGGCTCGCGCTCGTCGCGTATCCGCTCGTGCTGCTCGTGCCGGGGACGTCGAGCTTCGAGGGGCTCATGCTCGGCGCGTTCGTCTTGTCGGCGCTGGTCTCCGCGCAGCTGAGCTTCTGGGGCAACTATCTGCCGCGTGCGTATCCGACGCACCTGCGCGGCACCGGCGAGAGCTTCGCCGCCAACGTCGGCGGCCGCATCCTCGGCACGTCGGCCGCGCTCGCGACGACTCAGCTCGCGAACGCGATGCCCGGCGCGACGCCGGCACTGAAGCTCGCGGCCGCGGCGGCGCTCGTCACCGGTGCCGTGTGCGCGATCGGGCTCGTCGCGAGCCGAGACCTGCCGGAGCCGGAACGCGAAGGGCTCGACGAATGAGCGCGGCGGAGAGCAGCGCCGCTCAAGCGAGCCGGCTGCTCGGCATCGTCGGCGCCGCGTGGATGACGCACGCGGTGGCGGCTGCCGTCGATCTCGGTCTTCCGGACCTGCTGCTCGAGGGGCCGCAGGCCGACGCGACGCTCGCCGCTGCCGTCTCGGCCGATCGGCGTGCGCTTCGCCGGCTGCTGCGGGCGCTCGTCACGCTCGATCTCTGTGCGGAGCGGAGCGACGGCCGCTACGAGATCACGCCGCTCGGGCGCTTGCTCGCAGCCGACTCGCCGGGCTCGCTCCGCGCGGTCGCGGCCCTGTGGGCGGACCGGCAGCAACCGCTCTGGCACCGCCTCGCCGACAGCGTGCGGATCGGACGGGGCGCACGGACGCTGCTCGGCGGCGGAGGAGGCTTCGCGCATCTGGAGCAGGATGCCGAGTATGCCGCGACGTTCAACGAGGCCATGGTCGCGCTGACGCGTCTCGCGGCACCGGAGATCGCGCGAGCGTACGACTTCGCCGGCAAGCGCGTCGTCGACGTGGGCGGCGGCTACGGCGAGCTGCTCGCCGCGATTCTCGAAGCGCATCCGACCGCGCGCGGCGTGCTGCTCGACCGCCCGCACGCGATCGCCGCCGCGCCGCGTCACTTCGAGGCGCGCGGCTTGGGCGAGCGCTGTGAGCTCGTCGCCGGCGATTTCTTCACGAGCGTACCCGTCGGCGGCGACGTCTACGTGCTGAAGAGCGTGATCCACGACTGGGACGACGACGATGCGCTCGCGATTCTGAGCGCGTGCCGCGCGGCGATGACGGCGGATGCGCGGCTCGTGCTGATCGAGCGGGTGATGCCGGAGCGGCTCGCGCCGACCGAGGAGCATCGGGCGCTCGCGCGGAGCGACCTGAACATGCTCGTGATGCTCGGCGCGCGAGAAAGAACGGAGGCGGAGCTCGGTGGACTGCTGTTGGGAGCGGGATTCCGGCTCACCGCTTGCCATTACCTGCGGAGCGGCCTCGGTCTGATCGCGGCGGCGGTGCAGCCGAACGACGGAGTGTCGCCGTAGCGGTCCGAGTTTCAAGCCCAACCTTTGCGCGGATGCTTGCGGCGAGCGCTGCGGGGGGTAACCGACTGAAAATATTGGCGCTCCCTACGAGACTCGAACTCGTGTTTCCGCCTTGAGAGGGCGGCGTC
>CAYWGQ010000086.1:0-15952 GCA_964457725.1 uncultured Gammaproteobacteria bacterium | reverse complement strand
GAGCAGCTCGCAGAGCTCCTCGGACGAGAAGAGATAGAACAGCATCAGCACGTCGGCCTGCTTCGAGACCTTGTAGCGGTTCGCGCTGTCGCCCTCCGCCTCGAGGATGAGCTCGAGCCGCTGGATGTTGCCGTATCGCTCCCGATACGCGTCCCAGTCGAGCTCCGCGAGCTTCTCGTACCCCTCGAATTGGCTGATGATGCCGTCGTCGTGGAACGGCACGAACATGCGGCGGCTCACGTCTTCCCAGCGCGTCAGGTCGTCGCTCGTGAGCCCGAGGCGCGTCATCAGCTCGATGCGGCGAATGTCGGGCAGCAGGGCGAGCACGTCGAACGCCCGCAGCAGCACCCAGACCGCCATCAGATTCGTGTACGCGTTGTTGTCGAGCCCCGGCGTGAGCGCGTCGGGATACGCGTCGTGGAACTCGTCGGGCCCCATCACGCCGCGGATCACGTAGCGGCCGCGCTCGGTGTCGAACGTCGCGATGCTGGCCCAGAACCGGGCGATCTCGAGGATCAGCTCGGCGCCGTAGAACTCCATGAACTCGAGGTCGTGCGTGACCTGGAAGTACTGCCACACGTTCCAGGCGATCGCGCTGCCGACGTGGCGCTGGAGGTGGGTATTGTCCGGCACCCAGCGCCCGGAGCGCGGATTCAGGTTGAGCTCCTGCGTCTCCTCCTGCCCGTCGCTGCCGCTCTGCCACGGGAACATCGCCCCTAGGAAGCCTTCGGCCGCCGCCGCCGCACGCGCCTCGTCGAGGCGGCGGTAGCGGTACATCAGCAGCGAGCGGGTGATCTCCGGCGCGCGGAAATTCAGCGTCGGAAAGATGAAGAGCTCGTCCCAGAAGATGTGCCCCTGATACGCCTCGCCGGTCCAGCCGCGCGCCGGCACGCCGACGTCGAGCCCGACCGAGTTCGGCGACGCCGCCTGCAGCAGATGCAGAATGTGCAGGCGCAGCAGCATCGGCGTATTCAGCCTGAGCGCGGTACCGGCCTCCCTGAGCTGCACGTCGAAGCGCCGCCAGAGGTGCTTCCAGACGTGCATGTGGCGGGCCCGCAGGTCGTCGTAGCGCCCGGCGCGCACGATCGCCTTGCGCGCGGCGAGCCCGCTTTCGGAGATCGCCTGATCCCGGGACGAATAGAGCGCCGCCACCTTCTCGAGCGAAAGCTTGTCCCCTTCCCGGACGGCGACCTCGAAGTCCTGGCCGACGTAAGCGGCATCGCGCACCGGCGTGCGAGATGCGCCGACCGGCGCGTCGTTCACGAACGCCTGCGTGCGGGCCGCGATCGCGACGTGCAGGTTCGACTGGCTCGTCCTCACGACGAGCTGCACCGCGTCGGCGCCGACGGCCTCGCAGAGAAGCGGCTCGAGATGCCGGTTGTTGAAGCGCTCGTAGAGCTTCGCTCCGGAGTTGACGACGCGCCCGTCGATCGCCGAGCGGATCGCGACGTTGCCGGACCAGTTGCGCGGCTCGATCGTGAGCTCGAACGCCGCGAGGTGCATGTCGGCCATCGAGACGAGGCGCCGCTCGGCGAGCGCGGTTCGCCGGCCGCTCGCGTCCTCGAGCTCGATCTCGCGGAACAGCTCCGCGCAGCGCAAGTCGAGCTCCTGGCGATAGGACAGGAGCCGCACGGTGCGAATGTCGAGCCATTCCCCATCGGCGAGGCGGATCTCGAGCGCGAGCCAGTTCGGCAAATTGACGAGGTCCTCGTTCTCGACGACTCGTCCAGCGATGTCGGTGTGCAGGCGGTTGTAGCCGCCGGCGAGGTACGTGCCGGGATAATGGGTGCCGTCCGCGCGAACCCACGGCAGCGCGCCGCGAGTGGCGAAGTAGCCGTTGCCGAGCGCGCAGAGCGCCTCGCGCAGGCCCTCGCGCTCGGGGTCGAAGCCCTCGTACAGCAGCCGCCACGACGAAGGCGCATCCGCCGCGACCCGGACCTGCGCGAGGTCCGTGACGACGACGTCGGCGCCGGCGTCGCGCAGCTCCTGCGAACGGCCTACGCGATCGACGCCGATGACGTAGCCGAAGGCCCCCGCGCGGCCAGCGGCGACGCCGGCGATCGCGTCCTCGATGACGACGGCTCGGTCCGGCGACGCGCCGAGCCGCCGCGCGGCCTCGAGGAACGTATCGGGCGCCGGCTTCCCGGCGAGACCGAGCCTCGCGATCTCGACGCCGTCGATCCGCGCGTCGAACAGGCCTGCCACGCCGGCCGCCTCGAGCACGGCCGCGCAGTTGCTGCTCGAGGAGACGACCGCGACCTTCATCCCCTCGGCGCGCAGCGTCTGCACGAGCGCGATCGAGCTCTCGAACACCTCGACGCCGTGCCGCTCGAGGTGCTCGAGGAAATAGCGGTCCTTCAGCCTGCCGAGCCCGTGCACGGACTCCGCGCCGGGCGGATCGTCCGGCGTCCCCGGCGGCAGATCGATGCCGCGGGACTCGAGAAACGACGCGACGCCGTCTTGCCGCGGCTTGCCGTCCACGTAGCAGCGGTAATCGACGTCCGGGTCGAACGGCACGAACGGCTCGCCGGTCGCCTCGGCCCGGCGGCGCAGGAAATCGTCGAAGAGCCGCTGCCATGCCGCCGCGTGAACGCTCGCCGTGCGAGTGAGCACGCCGTCGAGGTCGAACAGCGCGGCATCGTAGTCACGCGGGGAGAGCGTGACGATCAAGGCGTTCGAGACCATGCCTCCTCGCCGAAGTAGGCTGGACCCCGAAGCGAGGCAAAGTACGTGCCAGCAGTCGCCGGCGCGCGGGCCTACTTCGTCGCGGAAGTACCCGGGTCGTCCGGAACGGACGCGCTGTAGCCCGCGTTCGGCACCGTGCGGACGATCGCATCGAAGCCGTGCGCTTCGAGCTTCTGCCGCAAGCGATGCACGAGCTGCTTCAGAAGCTGGCGGTTGCCGCCGGCGCGCTGACCCCAGACGTGGCTCAGGATGCGCTCGGTCGAGACGGTGCGGCCGTCGTGCGCGAACAAGAGCTGCAGGAACTTCGCCTCGAGCGGCGTCAGCCGCAGCAGCCGCCCCGAAGCGTCCCGCAGCGCGAGCTCGTCGGCGTCGAGCGTCAGCCCCCCGAGGCGCGCCTCGCCCTGCGCCTCGAGCCCGCTTCGCCGAAGCAGCGCGCGAATCCGCGCGAGCAGAATCCGCGGGCTGAACGGTTTCGTCAGATAGTCGTCCGCGCCGAGCGCGAGCGATTGGACGACGTCCTCCTCCTCGCTGCGCGCGGTCAGCATCAGAATCGGCACGGAGCTCTTCTCGCGCAGGCGCTTCGCGAGCTCGAAGCCGTTCATCCGCGGCAGGTTGATGTCGAGCACCGCGAGATCGGGCTGCTCCTCCTCGAACGCCTGCAGCGCGAACGCGCCTTCGGTCGCCTTCACGACCTGGAAGCCGGCCTGCTGCAGCGCAAACGCGGTGACCGCGAGCAGATCGGGGTCGTCGTCGACGAGCAGAATCTTCACGCTGCCGCCTCCTGCCGCTGCGGCAGCTCGACGCGCGCGCGCGTGCGCGCGTCGGCCGTCCGCTCGAGTGTCACGTGCCCGCCGTGCCGCTCGACGATCGAGCGCACGATGTAAAGCCCCAGACCGAGCCCGCTCTGCTCCGGATCCTCGCCCCCCGAGCGGCGGAACCGCTCGAACAGGACCGTGTCGTCGCCTTCGCGCGGGCCCGGGCCTTCATCGTCGACCCAGAACGCGACGCCGCCGTCCGCGGCGCACGCGCCGACCCGGATCGTGCTGCCGGGCGGCCCGAACTTGCTCGCGTTCGCGAGCAGATTGACGACGACCTGCGTCAAACGCTGGCGATCGCCGGTGATCGTCGGCAACGCCTCCGCGGACTCGATCTCGAGCCGCTGGCCGCGCTGCTCGATCAGCGGTCCGATCAAGTCTTTCGCCGCGTCGAGGACGTCCGCGAGCGCGACCTGCTGCCGCCTGATCGCGAGCTGGCCGGACTCGATGCGAACGCTCTCGAGCAGATTGTCGATCAGCCACGTGAGCCGCTGCACGCCGCGCTCGAGCGACGCGACGAGCTCGCGCTGCGCGTCGAGGCCCATCGTGCCGAGGCCGTCGCGCAAGAGCTCGATCGACGCGAGCTGCGCGGTCAGCGGCGTGCGGAACTCGTGCGAGATGTTCGCGAGCACGGTGTCCCGCGTGCGGCGCACGGCCTCGAGCTCGGTCTCGTCGCGCAGCACCTGGACCTGCAGCTCCTCGTTCGACGCGGCGCTCGCGATCACGACGCGCCGGACCCGACCCGGCACCGGCTCGATCCGCTCGACCGCTTGCGCGGAGCCGCGCCGCCGTGCCTCGATGATCGGGCAGGCGTGCTCGCACGGCCGGCGGCCGCGCTCGTCGCGCTCCGGCTTCAGCACGTCGCCGCAGAACTTTCCCAACACCTCCTCGGCGCGCACGCCGAGCACTCCCTCGGCGCGCGGATTCAGGAACCTGACGCGGCGGTCGTCGTCGACCGCGTACACGCCTTCGACGATGCCGCCGAGCACGGCCTGCGCTTCGGCCTCGCGCCTGCGGAGCTCGCTCGTCAGCGCGATCAGGTTGCGGCGCATGTCTTCCATCGTCGTCGCGAGCACGGCGAGCTCGCGCCCGCCCTCGGCCGGGATCGAGTCCGCGAGGTCGCCGGCGCCGATGCGCTCGGCCGCGGCCGTCAGCCTGCGGATGCCGCCGATCCAGTGCCGGCCGATCAGGATGCCGGCGGTCGTCGCGAGCAGCGCGACGATCGCCGCGACGACGAGCATTCGCCGCGCCATCGTGTCGACCGGATCCATCACCTCGCGCTCCGGCAGCACGGCGTGCAGCATCGCGACCGTCTCGCCGGTCGCGGCCGCGACCGGCACGCTCGCGGCGTACGCGCGCTCGCCGGGCAGATAGGCAGCGACCGGCCCGCCCCGCGCGAGCGCGTCGGAATTCAGCACGCCGAACGGACCGTCGAGGGACTCGCGCACGCCGTAGTCCGCGATCCTGATCTCGAGCCCGGAGCGCTCCGACAGCCGCGCGGCGAATGCGTCGTCCATCCGGCGAACCACGTGCACGGTCACGTCCGCGTGCTCGGTCGCGGCCGCGCGCGCGCCCGCGACCGCGACGTCGGGAATCGCACCGGTCGCGAGGAAGCGCTCGCCCTGCTCGAGCGCGGACGAGATGATCTGCGGCCACACGATCCGCTCGTCGCCGGTCGCGATCAGCGTCTCCCCGCGGAAGACTGCGCAGCCGTCGAGCGCCGCAGCCTCGCAGTAGCGCGCGAGAAAGGAGCGGAGCTGCTCGTCGTCGCGCCCGCGGAGGAGCCGCTGGAGCGTCGGCCGCTCGCCGAGCACCCGTGCGGCCGCGAGCAAATCCTCGATGCTCTGCCGGATGCTCTCGTGCGCGGCCGTGACCCCGAGCTCCGCCCGAGTCAGCGCGGCGGCCTCGGCCTGCGCGCGCAGCGTCCGCACGCCGTGCAACGACACCGCCGCGACGGCGAGCGTCACGAGCAATGCCGTCGCGAGCGCAACCCAGCCCGCGATGCCGAACCCACGCAGCATCAGACCTCCTGGGCGGCCGCGATCCGCCGGCGCCCGGCGACGTATTCGATCAGCGTTTTCACGAGCAGCGTGAGCAGCGCAAGCGACATCAGCAGCGACGCGACGGCGAACGCCCCGACGAGATCATACTCGTTGTACAGGATCTCCACCTGCAACGGCATCGTCGTCGTGAGACCCCGGATGTGCCCGGACACGACCGCCACGGCGCCGAATTCGCCCATCGCCCGGGCATTGCAGAGGATGATCCCGTACGCGAGCGCCCATTTGATGGTCGGCAGCGTCACGCGAAAGAAGACGGTCGGACCGCGGGCACCGAGACTGACCGCGGCCTCCTCGGCCTGGTTCCCCTGCAGCTGCATGACCGGGATCAGCTCGCGGGCGACGTACGGGAACGTCACGAGCAAGGTCGCGAGAACGATGCCGGGGAACGCGAAGATGATCTGGACGTCGAGGTCGCGCAGCCACGGGCCGAGCATCCCCTGCGCGCCGAACAGGAGCACGAACACGAGACCGGCGATGACCGGCGACACCGAGAACGGCAGATCGATCAACGTGATCAGCAGATCCCTACCCCGGAAATCGAACTTAGCGATCGCCCACGCCGCAGCGATGCCGAACAGCGTGTTCAGCGGCACGACGATCGCCGCGGTCAAGAGCGTCAGCCGGATCGCGGCGAGCGTATCGGGGGTCGTCAACGCGTCGACGTACGCGCCGAAGCCGTTCGCGAACGCCCCGGCGAGCACGGCGATGACCGGCACGGCGAGGATCACCGTGAGGAAGCCGAGCGACACCGCGATCAGCACGAAGCGCAGCACGCGGCTGCCTTCGCCCTCGCCCGGCCGGTCCCGCCGCGAGTGCGCAGCGTGCGCGGCCATCAGCGGCGGACCGTCAGCCGGCGCGCGCGCCAGCCGTTCAACGCGTTGATCGTGAGCAGCATCACGAACGAGACGACGAGCATCACGAGGCCGAGCACCGCGGCGCCGAGGTAATCGTATTGCTCGAGCTTGATCACGATCAGCAGCGGCGTGATCTCGGTCAGCATCGGCAAGTTGCCGGCGATGAAGATCACGGAGCCGTACTCGCCGATTCCGCGCGCGAGCGCGAGCGTGAACCCGCTCGCGAGCGCGGGCGTGACCGCGGGCAGGATCACGCGCCGGAAGACCGTCAGGCGGCCGGCGCCGAGCGACTCCGCCGCGTCCTCGAGCCCGGCCTCGACGTCCGCGAGCGCGGGCTGCACGGACCGCACGACGAACGGCAGGCCGATCAGCGTCAGCGCGACGACGACTCCGACCCACGTATAGGCGACGCGAACGCCGAGCGGCTCGAGCCATTGGCCGAGCCACCCCTGCGGCGCGAACACCGTCGCGAGCGCGATGCCGGACACCGCGGTCGGCAACGCGAACGGCAGATCGATGATCGCGTCGACCAGCCGGCGCCCGGGGAAGTCGTAGCGCACGAGGGTCCACGCGATCACGAGCCCGAACACGGCGTTCAGCGACGCGGCGAGCAGCGCTGCGCCGAACGTCAGCCGGTAGCTCGCGAGCGCCCGCGGCTCGGTCGCGATCGTCCAGATCTCGGGCAGCGGCACGCTCGCGGCCTGCACGATCAGCGCTCCGAGCGGGATCAGCACGATCAAGGACAAGAACGTCGCGGCGAAACCGAGCGTCAACCCGAAGCCGGGCAGCACGCTCGGCGTCACCCACGGACGGGATCGTGCGATCGTCGCCATCGCCTGCTCCGCGATGCCTCAGTGATGCGGCCGCCGCATCGCGGCTAGCGCGGCCCGGCGCCGGAGCCGGCGGCGAAGATCCGATCGAACTCGCCGCCGTCGTCGAAGTGCTTGCGCTGCGCTTGCTCCCAGCCGCCGAACACCTCGTCGATCGTGAAGAGGCGGAGGTCCGGATAGCGGCTGCGGTAGCGCTCGGCGACCTCGGGGTCGCGCGGACGGAAGTGATGCCGCGCGACGATGTCCTGGCCCTCCGGCGAGTACAGGTACTCGAGATACGCCTCGGCGACCGCGCGAGTGCCCTTGCGATCGACGATCGTGTCGACGACCGCGACCGTCGGCTCGGCCAGGATGCTGACGGAAGGCAGCACGATCTCGAGCTCGCCGTCGCGGACCTCCTCGAGCGCGAGCAGCGCCTCGTTCTCCCACGCGAGCAGCACGTCGCCGATGCGGCGCTGCACGAACGTGTTCGTCGCCGCGCGCGCGCCGCGGTCGAGCACGGGGACCTGCCGGTAGAGCGCCTCGACGTACGCGCGCGCCTCGCCGTCCGCCCGTTCCCGCTCCTCGGGCGAGACGGTGTGGATCGCAGCCAGGTCGCCGCCGAGCGCGCGCTCGAGCGCATAGCCCCACGCGGCGAGATAGTTCCAGCGCGCCCCACCGGACGTCTTCGGGTTCGGCGTGACGACCTCAAGCCCCGGCTGGAGCAGATCTCCCCAATCGCGAATGCCTTTCGGATTGCCCGCGCGGACGAGGAACACGATCGTCGACGTGTACGGCGCGCTGCCGTGCGGCAAGCGCGCGCGCCAATCGGCCCGCAGCCGGCGGCTCAACCGGTGGATCGCATCGATGTCGTAAGCGAGCGCGAGCGTGACGACGTCGGCGTGCAAGCCGTCGATCACCGCACGCGCCTGGCTGCCCGAGCCTGCGTGCGATTGCTGCACGACGACCTCCTCGCCCGTCTGCTCGCGCCAGTGCGTCGCGAACGCCTCGTTGAACTCGCGATAGAGCTCGCGCGTCGGGTCGTAGGAGACGTTCAGCAGCTCGACGCGCGGCCCTCCCGCCGAGGAGCCGCCGCCCCCGCAAGCGCCCGCCGCGAGCGCGACGAGCGGCAGCAGCGCGGACCGGAACCGGCCCACGGCTCAGCCTCTTCGGGTCGCCGCGATCGCCGGCGGCGACTCCGCGGCGCTCTGCGCACGCTCGGCCGAATCCGGGCCGCAGACGATCAGCACGGCCACCGGCGGATGCTTCGCGAACAGGGCCGCCAGCTGCCCGAGCAGGGCTCGGCCCGACGCGAGCGACTCGAGGCCGATCAGCACGAGAGCGCCCTCGCCGGCCGCGAGCCGCGGGCCGAGCGGCGCGCTCAAGTCGCCGTGGAAGACCTCCGTCCGCACGTCGACGCCGTGGACGCGCAGCGCGGCGTTCCGCAGATCGAGCAGCGCCCGATAGTGCGGGCCCCGTGCCGGCCCTTCGTCCGCCGGCACGAGCATCGTCGCCTCGACGGCCAGATGGCGCAGCAGCGTGCCGGCGGCGGCGAGCGCGCCGTCCGACGCGGCGCGGCCGCCTTGCAGGAACATCAGGAGCTGCTCGACGCGCCGCTCGGGGCTGCCGATCGCGAGCACCTGCTGCGCGCCGCGGCCGAGCACGTCGAGAACGGCGCCGAGCAGCGGCGTCCCGCCGAGCGGCACGACCGGCAGGCCGCGTGCGGCCTTGCTCGGATCGTCCGTGCGCCGATCGCAGCAGGTCGGGACGATGTGCATCCGCGACGCGAGGTCGCGGATCAGCGGCGAGGCCGCGAGCCGCTCGAGCTCGCCGTCGTCCGCGCCGATCAGCCGCAGGCTGCCGATCGGCGTCGGCAGCACGTGCACGCGGCTCGCGCCGACGGCGACCGGGTCACCGAGCGCGAGCGGCACACCCTCGCCGTCGCGCGCGCTTCGCACGACGTCGAGCATGAGCTCCGGCGCCGCCGGCCGGACCGCGCTCGCGAGCGCCTCGCCGCTTTCGACCGCGACGCGAATCCGCTCGATCGAGCCGGCGTACTCGATCCCGACGACGGTGCCGCTGCCGATCCTCTGCAGCGGCGATACCGCACCGGCCGGCACGACCGTCAGGTCCTCCGGGCGCACGACGACGGTCGCCTCCGCGCCGATCCGCGCCGTTTGCGGCCAGCGGGGAACCTCGAAGACCGACGCTCCGAGGCGCACGCCGTCCGTCTCGTGCCGGCCGAGCAGCAGGTTCGCGGCGCCGAGGAAGGTCGCGACGAAGCGCGTGCGGGGCTGCGAGTAGAGCATCCGGGGCGAGTCCGCGTCCTGCAGGCGGCCGCGGTCCATCACCCCGATGCGGTCGGCCATCGTGAACGCCTCCTCCTGATCGTGCGTCACGAGCACGGTCGTAATGCCGACCTGCCGCTGAATCTCGCGGATCGCCCGGCGCAGCTCGTCGCGCGTCTTCGCGTCGAGAGCGCCGAACGGCTCGTCGAGCAGGAGCACGCGCGGCTCGTGCGCGAGCGCCCGCGCGACGGCGACGCGCTGCTGCTGCCCGCCCGAGAGCTCGCCCGGCAAGCGCTCGCCGAAGCCCTCGAGCGCGACCAGCCGCAGGAGCTCGAGCCGGCGCTTCCGCCTCGCATGGGCGGGCACGCGCCGGGCGCGAAGCGCGAATTCGATGTTGTCCGCGACGCTCATGTGGGGGAACAGCGCGTAGTTCTGGAAGACGAAGCCGACCTCGCGCTCCCGTGCGCTCTGATGCGTGACGTCGCGGCCGTGCAGCACGATCCGGCCGTGGTCGATCGTCGTGAGGCCGGCAATCGCCCGGAGTAACGTGCTCTTACCGCTGCCCGACGGGCCGAGCAGCACGAACAGCTCGGCGTCGTCGATCGTGACCGACACGTCGCTCAGCACCGGTGTGCCGTCGTAGTGCTTCGAAACCTGCTCGAGAGAGATCGACATCGGCTCCGCTTCCCCCGCTCCGCACAGAAAAACGCCGCCCGAGTCCTGGTGGGCGTTCGGTCGATGCTAGTGCGGCCCGGTAACAGCGTCGGTTCCACCGCGGTCACCAAGGGGTGACATCGGCGACCGGGTTCGACTTAACTTATTCCCCGGTCGTGGGATGGAAGACGGCGGCCGACCGGCCGGCCGCCCCCCTTGAAAATCGGGATTCCGTCCCCACGCGACCGGGGTCCGGCGGGCCGCCGTCCGGCCGGGCGCCCCAACAACCCAACCAACCTGGCAACCAGGAGGGAGCGCATGAGACATGCAATCTCGACACCCGGCGCCGTGAGGCGCGCGGCGGTGCTGAGCTTCGGTCTCCTCGCGCTGGTCTGCGCGAAGGAGTCCGTGGCCGCGACGGGTGAAGCGGCCGACTCGGGCACCTATGAATGGTCCGCCGAGCTCGTCGCCTTCGATCCGGCGAGCAACACGGCAACCGTCAAAGCAAGGATCGTGGAGCACACCGACGGCGTCGACCTCGAGTCGCTCCGCGCGGGAGACCGCGCGACGCTGACGTGGTCCGGCATTTCGTTCGCTGCCGGGGTTCGCGGCCTCGAGCGCGGCACGGGCTCGAGCGACGAGCGAATGTCGATGCCGGTCGAGTTCGTGGCGTCCGAGCTCGACGGCCGGTACGTCGTTTTCAAGGTGCCGGTCCCGGCCGACTCGGCCGGCAGGATCGCCAACCTCGAGCCGGGCACGTGGGTCACGGCCACGTCGCCGCACCGGCCCGCCAATCAGACGGAGGCGGTCGTGTCGATCCGGCCGTACAACGATGCGAGCTAGCGCAGCCGCCGTCCTCGCGCTCGCGGCCGCCCTCGCGACCGGCGCGGCCATCGCCCAATCGCGGCTGCCGAACGTCGAACGCTTCACCGCGACGACGACCGCGATGAAGCCGAGCGACATCGGCGTGCGGATCGACATCCGCGAGTGGTCCGACGATGCCGGGCGCGAAGCCGTCGTCGCCGCGCTCGAGCAGGAGGCCGACGCCGCGAAGGCGCTGTCCGCCCTGCCGACTCTCGGCTACGTGTGGCAGAGCGACTCGGCCGTCGGCTACGCGGTCAAGTACGCGCATCGGGTGCAGACGGGCGACGGCGAGCGTGTCACGGTCGTGACGGACAAGCGAATCGGCTCCTACGAGTTCCAGCCGTGGACAGCGGGCAGCGGCGCCGCCGGCGAGAGCCTCGGCTACTCCGTCATCGAGCTCTACCTCGACCAGAACGGCACCGGCGAAGGCACGATGTCGCTCGCGGCCGAGATTCGCCTCGACAAGGAGCGCTCGCTCGTGTCGCTAGAGACCGCGAACGGCGCGCCGCGCCTCCTCGCGAACGCGAAGGAAGAGCCGAAGCCCTACTGGGCGAGCGGCACCTAGCGGCTCCCTCGCTGATCGAGCGGCCCGACCGGCCGCGGCCCGCGAACGCGGCGGCGTTCGCGCGGCTGCGGCCGAGCGTGCCGTCCGCCCTCCGGCCCGCCGCGGTCGGGCCCGAGGTCCGGGCGCGGCCCCTGTAGACTGTCCCTCATGCCCCTCGTATCTCCACCGCCGCCGACCGGCAGCGATCGCCCCTTTTCCGCATGACGAGACCGCCGCGGCTGCTGCCGCTGATCGTCGCCTGCGCGCTCTTCATCGAGAACATGGACTCGACCGTGATCTCGACGTCGCTGCCGGCGATCGCGCGGGATCTCGGCACGGAGCCGGTCGCGCTGAAGCTCGCGCTGACGGCCTACCTGCTCGCGCTCGCCGTGTTCATCCCGGTCAGCGGCTGGGTCGCGGACCGCTTCGGCGCACGCCACACGTTCACGATCGCGATCGCCGTGTTCCTTGCGGGGTCGCTCGGCTGCGCCGCGAGCGGATCGCTCGAGGCGCTGGTCGCGGCGCGGTTCGTCCAGGGCATGGGCGGCGCGATGATGGTGCCGGTCGGCCGGCTCGTGCTGCTGCGGACGGTGCCGAAGGAGCACCTCGTCCAAGCGCTCTCGTGGCTCACGATCCCTGCGCTGATCGGACCGATGGTCGGCCCCCCGCTCGGCGGCTTCATCACGACCTATTTCCACTGGCGCTGGATCTTCCTCGTGAACGTGCCGATCGGCGTGCTGGGCATCCTGCTCGGCAGGCGCTTCGTGCCGGACGTGCGCGAAGCGATAGCGCCGCTCGACTGGCGCGGCTTCCTGCTGACGGGTCTCGGGCTCGCGGCCGCGATGTTCGGCTTCTCGACGCTCGGCCTCGCGCTCGTGCCGACCGGCGTCGCCGCGGTCGCGCTCGCCGGCGGGCTCGCGGCGCTCGCGGTCTACGTGCTTCACGCCCGCCGCCACCCGCGGCCGCTGCTCGATCTGCGGCTCTTTCGCCTGCCGACTTACCGCGCGGGGGTCGCCGGCGGCTCGCTCTTTCGAATCGGGATCGGCGCGACCCCTTTTCTGCTGCCGATGATGCTGCAGCTCGGTTTCGGCTTGAGCCCCGTCGAGTCCGGGCTGCTGACCTTCGTGTCGTCGATCGGCGCGATCTTCATGAAGACGATCGCGGCCCGGGTGCTGAAGCGCTTCGGCTTCCGCCGCGTGCTCGTCTGGAACGGGCTCGCGGCCGCCGCGCTCCTCGCGTCGTTCGGCCTGTTCCGCCCGGAGACGCCCCACGCGCTCATCATCGCGACGCTGCTCGCGAGCGGCTGCTTCAGGTCGTTGCAGTTCACGAGCCTGAACGCGATCAGCTACGCGGAGGTGGACTCGGTGCGGATGGGACAGGCGTCGAGCCTCGCCGGGATGGTGCAGCAGCTGTCGCTGTCGTTCGGCATCGCGATCGGCGGCTACCTGCTCGAGCTCTTCGGCTGGCTCGGGAACCGTCCGGCCGAGCACGCCGGGAACTTCTACCTCGCGTTCGGCGCCGTCGCGCTGATCGCGGCGTCGTCCGCCTGGCCGATGTGGCGGCTGCCGCCGGAAGCGGGCGCGCAGATGGCGGGTCGCGCCCGTCCTGGCGGGGAAGTCGCGGAGCCGAAGCCCGCGCAGCTACCGGCGACCTGACGTGTGCGCCGCCTCAGAACTTCCACAGAACCTCGACGCGCACGACGTCCTGCTCGTGATCCTCGGTGCGGTCGCTCGTGTCGATACGGAGCGTTCCGAGGCTCGCCTTCAGCACGTTCGAGCGGCCGAAGTCGAAGCGCACGCCGAGCGCGGCGGCATAGGTCGTGCGGGTATCGGTGTAGGTGTCGTAGAACTGCCGGCAGACGTATCCCCACCACGGATCCCACCAGCAGCGCGTCAGCGGCGGACCCTCGACGATATTCGAGTCGATGTCCGCCCAGCCGATGCCGACCTCGACGAACGGCGTGAGGTCGCGCTCGAGGACATAGTAGACGCCTTTGACCATCAGCAACGACACCTCGAGCTCCGTGTCGACGACGGCATCGAGGCCGGTGTCCTCGGCCGTCAGGACGGCGGAGTAGCTCGGCGTCGTCCAGTTCAGCTCGGCCGAGAGCGCGAGGCGATCCGTGAAGTTGTAGGCGCCGACCGCGCCGTAGCCGATGTCGCCGTCGACGTCGATCGACGAGCCCCCGTCGCCGGCGAGTGCGACCGAGGAGGTGTCGAACACGTTGAAGCCGAACTCCCACGTGCGGGCGCGGCCGAGCTCCTGCGCCGCCGCGCCTTCGGCGAGCGCGACCGTCGCGCACGCAACGAGCAGCAAACGCATCGGACGATCCCTCGCGGCGATGATACGGTCGCAGCAAGTTCCATGCCGGGCTAGCATGACGCGCATGCCGAGGAAGCCTTCGCCTTGACGGAATTCGACGCGCATCGCCGCCCGGCGGAGGCGGTCGTCTCGGCCTTGGGGAGCGACGCGGCACGCGGGCTCTCGTCCGCGGAGGCACGCGCGCGGCTCGAGCGCCATGGTCCGAATCGCCTGGCCGAGGCCGCACCCGTGTCCGCGCTGCAGCGCTTCCTCGAGCAGTTCCGCGACGCGCTCGTGCTGCTCCTCGTCGCGGCCGCCGCGATCTCGCTCTCGATCTGGCTGCTCGAGCGCGACAGCGCGCTGCCGTACGAGGCGATCGCGATCTTCGCGATCGTCCTGCTGAACGCGCTGATCGGCTACATCCAGCAATCGCGCGCGGAAGCGGCCGTCGCCGCGCTGCGCAACATGTCCGCCGCGCACGCGCGCGTGGTCCGCGACGGGTGCCAGCAGCAGGTCGCGGCGGCCGATCTCGTGCCCGGCGACGTGGTGCTGGTCGAGGAAGGCGACACGATCCCGGCCGACGCACGCCTGCTCGAGTCGGTCTCCTTGACCGTCGCCGAGGCGGCATTGACCGGCGAGAGCGTGCCCGTCGCGAAGGACACGGCGCCGCTCGACGAGGACGCGCCGCTCGGCGATCGGCGCAACATGATCTTCAGCGGCACGACGGCGACCTACGGCCGCGGCCGCGCAATCGTGACCGCGACCGGCATGCAGACGGAGATCGGGCGCATCGCCGGGATGCTCGAGGCGACCGAGGAAGAGCCGACCCCGCTCCAGAGGGAGCTCGACCGCGTCGGCAAGCTGCTCGGCATCGTCGTCGTCGCGATCGCGGTCGCGATGATCGGCACGATCCTCGTCGTCCAGGACGTGGACGGCATCGCGGGCCTCTTCGACGTGCTGATCCTCGGCGTTGCGCTCGCGGTCGCGGCCGTGCCGGAAGGCCTGCCGGCCGTCGTGACGGCGGTGCTCGCGCTCGGCGTCCAGCGGATGGCAGCGCGGAACGCGATCGTGCGGCGGCTCGCCGCCGTCGAGACGCTCGGCTCGACCGACGTGATTGCATCCGACAAGACGGGCACGCTGACGCGCAACGAGATGACCGTGCGGGCGATCGTCACGGCGAGCGGCCGCACGGTGCTCACCGGCACGGGTTACGAGCCCGCGGGCGAAGTGTCGTCCGCGGACGGGCGGCCGCTCGACGGCGCGCTCGCGGCCGAGCTCGAGCGCGTCCTCACGATCGCGGAGCGGGCGAACAACGCCGTGCTCGCCGAGCAGGATGGCCGCTGGACGCTGCACGGCGATCCGACCGAAGGCGCGCTGCTGACGGCCGCGCGGAAGGCCGGCCTCGATCCGGCGGCGCTCGACGAGCGTCACCCTCGAATCGACGAGATTCCGTTCTCCTCCGAGCGGAAGCTGATGAGCACCGTGCACGCGGACGCCGAACGGCCGGGCACGGCGATCGTGATGACGAAAGGCGCGCCCGACGTCCTGCTCGAGCGCTGCATCGCCGAGCGCGTCGGCGAGGAGGAACGCCCGCTCACGGACGAGCGGCGCGCCGAGATCGCCGCGCAGAACGAGGCGCTCGCCGGCGAGGCGCTCCGCACGCTCGGCGCGGCCTACCGCGAGCTGCCGCGCGAGCGCGTCGCGGCCGAGCGCTGCGACGGCCGGCTCGAGCGCGATCTCGTGTTCGCCGGGCTGATCGGCATGCTCGATCCGCCGCGCGAGGAAGCGAAGGCCGCGGTCGAGCGGGCGAAGCGCGCCGGCATCCGCTCGATCATGATCACCGGCGACCATCCGCGCACGGCCGCGGTGATCGCCGCGGAGCTCGGGATCGGCTCGCGGTCCGAAGCGCTGACCGGAGCAGAGCTCGAGCGGCTCGGCGAGGACGAGCTCGAGCGCGTCGTCGACGAAGTCTCCGTGTACGCGCGCGTGAACCCGGAGCACAAGCTCCGAATCGTCGAGGCGCTGCAGCGGCTCGGCTGGACGGTCGCGATGACCGGCGACGGCGTGAACGACGC
>CAYWGQ010000085.1:0-16042 GCA_964457725.1 uncultured Gammaproteobacteria bacterium | reverse complement strand
AAGAACGCGATCGAGTTGTAGCCCCAGTAATTGCGCAGGCCTTTCTCGAGCAGGTGGGAATCCTGCACGAACGCGTGAATCGGCAAGAGCTCGATCGCGGTCACACCGAGGCTCTTGATGTAGTCGACAACCGGCTGCTGCCCGAGACCCTTGAAGTTGCCGCGCAGCTCCGGGGGCACGGCCGGGTGCAGCATCGTGTAGCCGCGCACGTGCAGCTCGTAGAAGATGGTCCGCTCCCACGGAATCTGCGGACGCTCGTCGCCGTTCCAGTCGAACGATGGATCGACGACCTGGCATTTCGGCATGCCGGGTGCGCTGTCGCGGGTGTCGAACGACAGATCCTTGTCGGGCGAGTCGAGGTCGTAGCCGAACAGCGCCGGCGACCAGGCGACGTTGCCGACCAGGGCCTTCGCGTAGGGGTCGAGCAGCAGCTTGTGCGGGTTGAAACGATGACCCTGCCCGGGATCGTAGCGGCCGTGGACGCGATAGCCGTACAGAGTCCCAGGACCGACCTCCGGCAGATAGCCGTGCCAGATCTCGTTCGTATATTCCGGTAGCACGATGCGCTCGACCTCATCGTGCGTCGTCGGATGGAAGAGGCAGAGCTCGACGCGGTCGACGTGCGCGGAGAACAGCGCAAAGTTCGTGCCCTGGCCGTCCCAGGTCGCGCCGAGCGGCGCGGGCAGGCCGGCCAGAACGCGGCGGGCACTCGTCATCGAGAAGGCTCCGGTCGGAATGAGCGTCGAGCTCTTCGATCGGCGGATGCACAACTCGTGCCGTAGCGAGCGGGAGGGCATGGAATTTGCTTCCAGCGGGTTCTCGCCCACGGAACGCATCCGCGCATGCAGGATTCGCAAGTAGCGCGCCCCGGCCCTGTGAACGACGGCAACGGGCGCGATGCCGACGACGACGAGCTGAAGGCTGCGAAGAGCTGGCTCGGGACAGCGGCGAGCATCGCGCTCGTCGTCGCTGCACTTTACGTCGGCCGTGGAGTGCTGATTCCGCTCGCGATCGCGATCCTGCTGTCGTTCCTGCTCGCGCCGCTCGTGAACCGGCTGCGGCGCTGGCGGCTGCCGAAAGTCGCCGCAGTCGTGATCGTCGCCGCCGGCGCTTTCCTGCTGATCGGCGCGTTCGGGCTCCTCGTCGGTGCGCAGGTCACGCAGCTCGCGACCGAGCTGCCGGACTATCAGTCGAACATCACGGCCAAGCTCCGCTCGCTGCGGGAGGCCGCGCCGGGCGGCGGCGTCGTCGATCGGGCGTCGCGGATGGTGCAGGAGCTGCGCGAGGAGCTCGACGAGGGGCAGGAGGCCGCCGCCGAGAGCCAGGTGCCCGTCGTGCGGATCGAGGAGCCGCCGCTCTCGCCGATCGAGGTGATCGCGGAAGTCGCGGGGCCGCTGATCGGCCCGATCGGCAAGGCCGGCATCGTGGTCGTGCTCGTGATCTTCATCCTGCTCGAGCGCGAGGAGCTCCGTAATCGATTGATTCGGTTGCTCGGCCCGAACCTGTACGTCACGACCGAGGCGCTCGACGAGGCCGGGCAGCGAGTGAGCCGCTATCTGCTGATGCAGCTCGTCGTGAACGTGACCTACGGGATACCGTTCGGTCTCGGGCTCTGGGCGATCGGTATCCCGAACGCGTTCCTGTGGGCCGTGCTCGCCGTGTTGCTCAGGTTCATCCCGTATCTCGGCCCCGTGCTCTCGGCGGCGTTCCCGCTCCTTCTCGCCGTGGCGGTCGATCCGGGCTGGACGACGCTCTTGCTCACGGTCGCGCTGATCCTGTCGATCGAGCTCGTCAGCAACAATTTCGTCGAGCCGCTGCTCTACGGCTCGAGCACGAGCATCTCCGCCGTCGCGATCATCTTCGCCGCGATCTTCTGGACGTCGCTGTGGGGGCCGATCGGCCTGTTGCTGTCGACGCCGGTGACCGTCTGTCTCGCCGTTCTCGGCAGGTACTTCCCGTCGCTCGCGTTCCTCGACGTGCTGCTAGGCAGCGCGCCCGCGCTGTCGATGCCGGAGCGCTTCTATCAGCGGCTGCTCGCCGGCGACGCGGACGAGAACGTCCGTCTCGCGGAAAAATATCTCGAGGAGGAGGCGAAAGGGTTGCTCGAGCTCTACGACGAGGTCGTGCTGCCGGCGTTGCGGCTCGCCGCCGAGGACGACGCGAGGCGGACCCTCCCGTCCGCTCGCCGCCAGCTCGTGACCCGCTCCGCGCTGCAGGTCGTCAACGAGATCGCCGAGCGCGAGGACGCGGACGTGCCCGAGGAGGTCGAGGCGGTCGAGCGCGAGCCGCGCGGCCGCGTCCTGTGCGCGGCCGGCCGCTCCGGGCTCGACCTCGTCGCGGTGACGATGCTCGCGCAGCTGCTCGAGCGCGAGGGCTACGAGGTTCGCGTCGTCCCCGCGCAAGCGCTCGCGCGGGCGCACCTCGATACGTTCGATCTGTCCGCCTTCGACGCGATCTTTCTCTCCTACCTCGACGTGCGCGGCGCGCAGCGCGCTCTGCGAACGGCGCGGCGGCTCGCACGGCGGGCGCCGAGGACGCCGATCGTGCGCGGCCGCTGGATGGACGTGGAGGAAGAGCGGGAGGAACGGCTGCCCTCGCTGGTGGGCACGGCGGATACGCTGACGGCCGCGGTCGCGGCCGTGAACCGGGTGACGTCGAAGGCTTACGCCCGCGCGCCGATTCCGGCCGACGAGCAGGAGCGGCTGCGCGAGCTCGAGGAGCTCGGGGATCTCGATGCGCGCGACCCCGAGCTCGACCGCTTCACGCGCGGCCTGGCGGAGCGGTTCGGCGTGCCGATCTCGCTCGTCACGCTGGTCGACACGGAGCACCAGCACTGGGTGGCGCAGACCGGGTTGCCGTCGGAGTTGGCCGAAGCCGGCAAGAGTCCTCGCGAGACGTCCCTCTGCGGCCACGTGGTCGCCGGCAACGACATCCTCGTGATCGAGGACACGCTCGCCGACCCGCGCTTCGCGGACAACCCGTTTCTGCTCGAGCACGGCATACGGTTCTACGCCGGCGCGCCGCTTCGCTCGGCGAGCGGACGGGCGCTCGGCTCCGTCTGCGTGATCGATGCCGCCCCGCGCAAAGTGACGGAGGCGGAAAAGGCGCTGCTCGCGGATGTCGCGCGCGAGGTCATGAGCCTGCTCGAAGCCCGATCGCGCGACGCGGCGCGGCCGGCGCCGGCGAGCGCGTGACGGCGCCTGTCGCGGACTGCGCGCCGCGAGCCGAGCGAACCGAGTAGAATCACCGCACCGTGTCGGCGGTGTGGGGGGACGCCATGAGAGCGACGAGCGTGCGGCCGACGGCCAGGGCCGTTGCGAGCGAGGCCACGATCGTTGGCTTGGAGGTACCCGAGGCGCTGCGCGGCTTCGGCGCGCCGACGATCGAAGGCGCGGAGCGCTGAGCGTGGAGCCGTCTCTGAACGTGTTCGGCGAGACGCTCGAGGCATGCAGCGAGCGGCCGCGAACGGGCTTCTTCCGCGACGGCTGCTGCAACACGAGCGCCGAGGATGTCGGCTCGCACACGGTTTGCGTCGAGGTGACGAAAGAGTTCCTCGAGTTCTCGCGTTTCCGCGGCAACGATCTGACGACGCCGAGCCCCGAGTTCGAGTTTCCGGGACTGAAGCCGGGCGACCGCTGGTGCCTGTGTGCCGCGCGTTGGCTCGAGGCGTATCAGCACGGGATGGCGCCGCGCGTGCGGCTGAAGAGCACGCACCGCCGGGCGCTCGACATCGTGCCGCTCGCGCTCCTCAAGCAGCATGCCTGCGACCTGAATTGATCCGGGGATCGAAGGAGACGCGATGCGAACGACGTCGACCCGAACGCTCCCGGTGCTCGCTGCGCTCGGCCTCGCGGCCGCCGGCCACGCCCAGGACCGCGGTGCGACCGATGCGACGATGGTCGAGTGGCCGGTCTACGGCGGAGGCCTGTACGCGCAGCGCTATTCGCCGCTCGCGCAGATCGACGCGGGTAACGTCCGCGACTTGCGGGTCGCGTGGCGCTGGTATGGCGGCAACTTCGGGCCGACGCCGGAGATCAAGAACGAGACGACGCCGCTGATGATCGGCGGCGTGCTCTACGCGACGGCCGGGGTCACGCGCAACGTCGCCGCGATCGACGCGGCGACCGGCGAGACGCTGTGGATCTGGCGACCGGACGAGGGCGAGCGGTTCGCGCGTGCGCCGCGCAAGATGGCCGGCCGCGGCGTCGCCTACTGGAGCGACGGCGCCGACGACGAGCGGATCTTCGTCGTCACGCCCGGGTTCACGCTCGTCGCGCTCGATGCCAAGACCGGGCTGCCGAAGCGCGAGTTCGGCGAAGCCGGGTTCGTCGACCTGATGCGCGGCCTGCGCGGTCCGACCGAGGCTCCCGAGGCCGGCTCCTCGTCGCCGCCGCTCGTCGTCGGCGACGTGATCGTCGTCGGACCCGCGGGCGGCGTCGGCGCGCGGCCGAGGTCGAAGACCGCGACGAAGCTCGACGTCCGCGGCTTCGACGCGCGCTCCGGCGCGCTCCTCTGGACGTTCCACACGATTCCGGAGCCCGGCGAGTTCGGCTACGACACGTGGCTCGACGGCTCCGCCGAGTACACCGGCAACGCCGGCGTCTGGGCCCCGATGGCGGCGGACCCGGCGCTCGGGCTCGTCTACTTGCCGGTCGAAGGCGCGACCAGCGACATGTACGGCGGCGAGCGGCCGGGCGCGAATCTGTTCGCGAACAGCCTCGTCGCGCTCGACGTTGCAACCGGCGAGCGGCGGTGGCATCGGCAGCTCGTCCATCACGACATCTGGGACTGGGACAATCCGACCTCGCCGATCCTGCTCGACGTGACCGTCGACGGCCGGCCGGTCAAGGCGGTCGTGCAGCTGACGAAGCAGGCGTTCGCGTTCGCGTTCGATCGCGAGACCGGCGAGCCGCTCTGGCCGATCGAGGAGCGTCCGGTGCCTGCGTCGGACGTGCCGGGAGAGTGGACGTCGCCGACGCAGCCGTTCCCGACGAAGCCCGCGCCGTTCGATCGGCAAGGCGTGACGGAAGCCGATCTGATCGACTTCACGCCCGAGATCCGCGCGGCGGCGCTCGCGGCGGTCGAAGGTCTGCGGCTGGGGCCGATCTTTACGCCGCCGTCGCTGATCGACGCGCCGGACGGCACGCGCGGCACGCTCGTGCTGCCGCACTACGGCGGCGGTGCGAACTGGGAAGGCGGTGCGGCCGATCCCGAGACCGGGGTTCTCTACGTCGGCTCGCAGACGAACCCGACCGTGTTCGCAGTGAACGCGGCGGACGGCCGCTCGGACGTGCGCTTCCTGTTCGTGAACGGCGAAGCGCCGAAGCCGCTCGGGCTGCCGCTCGTGAAGCCGCCGTGGGGGCGGATCACCGCGATCGACATGAACAGCGGCGAGCATCTGTGGATGATCGCGAACGACGACACGCCGGCAGAGGTGCGGGACCATCCGGCGCTCGCGGGTATCGAGCTGCCGCGGACCGGCAAGCCGAGCCGCGCGACGCTGCTCGTGACGAAGACGCTGCTCTTCTCGAGCCCCGGTTACGGCGGCGAGCCGGTGCTGCGCGCGCACGACAAGGCGACCGGCGCGATCCTCGCCGAGATCGAGCTGCCGGGCGCGGTCACGGGCTTGCCGATGACGTACATGGTCGACGGCAAGCAGTACATCGTCGTCGCGGTCGGCCGCGACCGCCCGGCCGAGCTCGTCGCGCTCGCGTTGCCGTGATGCGTCCCTGGAAGGGGCTGTGTGAAGCCGCGCCGCCCGCGGTAACCGTGCGACACCTACCGCGCCGAGAAGAAGAGTCGCGGCTGGACAGCCGCTCCTACCGGTGGTGGCGGAGGGGATGGGGCGTCGCGGCCGCGCTCGCGCTCGCGGCGGCGGCGGGCGGTGTCCGGGCGGAGCTCGATGCGACCGAGCACGCGATCGTTGCGTTCGTCGACGCCGAGCGCGCCGCGCTCGAGGCCGACCTCGAGCGCCACGTCAACGTCAACAGCGGCACGATGAACCCCGACGGCGTGCGCGCCGTCGGCGCCTTGCTCGAGCGCGAGCTCGAAGCGCTCGGCTTCGCGACCGAGTGGATCGACCTCGCGCACGTGAATCGCGGCGGTCACCTGTTCGCGCGGCGCGAAGGCGACCGCGGCAAGAGGGTGCTGCTGATCGGCCATCTCGACACCGTGTTCGAGCGCGACGATGCCTTCCAGACGTTCGTCCGCGACGGCGCGTGGGCGCGCGGGCCGGGCGTCGCGGACATGAAGTCCGGCAACCTCGTGATCGTCTACGCGCTGAAGGCGCTCGCCGCCGCCGGCGCGCTCGACGGCGCGCAGATCGTCGTCGCCTACACCGGGGAGGAGGAGAATCCGGGCGAGCCGCTTGCCGAGAGTCGCGCGCACCTCGTCGAGGCGGGCCGCTTCGCCGACGTCGCGCTCGAGTTCGAGGCCGGCACCCGCGACGCTTCCGGCGAGCTGATCGTGACGGGCCGCCGCAGCTCGAGCGAATGGCGCCTCGAGGTCGCCGGGCGGCAGGCGCACTCCTCGCGAATCTTCAGCGCAGAGGTCGGTGCGGGCGCGATCTTCGAGGCCGCGCGGATACTCGCGGCGTTCTACGAGGAGCTCGCCGAGGAGCCGTACCTCGCCTTCAACGCGGGCACGATTCTCGGCGGCACGGACGTCGAATACGACGCGGCGGAGACGCGCGGGCGCGCGTTCGGCAAGACGAACGTCGTGCCCAGACGCGCGGTCGTGCACGGCGGCATCCGGACGATCTCCTCCGAGCAGCTCGAGCGGGTGCGCGAGCGGATGCGTGCGATCGTCGCGCGCAGCCTGCCGCACACCGAGGCGTCGATCGCGTTCGCCGACGCCTATCCGCCGATGGCGCCGACCGAGGGCAACCGCGCGCTGCTCGAGATGCTGTCCGCGATCAACGAGGAGCTCGGCGGCGGAGCGCTCCGCGCGGTGGACCCGGCGCTGCGCGGCGCGTCCGACATCTCGTTCGTCGCGCCGTACACGGACGGCCTCGCGGGCCTCGGGCCATACGGGGAGGGCGGGCACACGCCGGACGAGCGCGTCGACCTCGAGTCGATTCCGCGTGCGGTGCAGCGCGCCGCGATTCTGATCTATCGGCTGACGCGCTGAGCGACAGAGATCCCGGCGCGGCAGCGGGTCCTGCCCGGCCGCTACGGGATCTCGGTCGGATTCTCGGGCAGGGCGGTGCCCGGTGGAGCGGCTGCGGCGGCGGCGGTCGATTCGCGCCGGTGCCGCCACGACCAGACGACGAGAATCACGAGGACGCCGAGCGCGAGCAGCGCGAGCGCCGAGCAGGCGACCTCCATGCCGCGCGTGAACGCGACCTGCAGCCCGCGATCGGCGTCCGGCCCGACGGCATCGAGCGACGGCGGATAGCCGGCCGCGCCCATCGTGAGCGCGACCACCGCCGTGCCGAACGCGATGCCGATCACGTTGCCGGAGTTGCGGCACAGGTTGACGAACCCTGACGCGACGCCGTGCGCGCCCGCGTCGATCGAGTTCAGGATCGACGCGGTGTTCGCGGCGCCGAACGTCGACATCCCGAGCGACATCACCATCAGCCCCGCAACGACCGCCCAGACCGGCGTCGACACCTCGAGCGCGGTGAACAGGCCGAAGCCGAGCAGCGTGATGCCCATGCCGAGGTTCGCGAAGAGCCGCACGCCGTAGGCGTCGGCGAGCCGGCCCGCGAACGGCGCCGCGACCGCGGTCACGAGCGCGGCGGGCACGATCACGAGCCCGACTTGCGCCGGCGACAGTCCCTTGACGCCCTGCAGGAAGAACGGCGCTAGAAAGCGCGTCGCCGAGATGCCCATGAACGTGACGACCGCGCCGAGCGAGCCGATGCCGAACGCACCGTTGCGAAACAGTGCGAGGTCGAGCATCGGTGCCGGGTGGACGCGCTCGATCGCGACGAATGCCGCGAGCAACAGCACGCTCGCGGCCGCGCCTGCGAGCGTCAGCGGCTCGCTCCAGCCCGCCCGCGGGCCGAGCGTCAGCGTGAGCAGCACCGCGACCAGGAAACCCGAGAAGGTTAGCGCGCCCGCGTAGTCGAACGCGGGACCGGTCGCTTTCGGCCGCTTCGCACGGCGGCGTAGCACGCGCTGCCCCGTTATCGCGAGCGCGAGCATTGCGACGGCGCTGATCGCGAACAGCATTCGCCAGCCGACGGTGCCGACGATGACCCCGCCCGTCGCCGGCCCCGCGATCGCACCGAGGCCGACGACCCCGAGCTGCAGCCCGAAGACGCGGGCTCGCTCGTGCGGCTCGAAGTTGCCGGCCATGATCGCCATCGCCGTGCCCTGCGTCATCGCGGAGCCGATGCCGACGAACGCTCGCGCGCCGATCAGGCCGAAGATCGATCCGGCCACCGCGGCGCCGACCGAGCCGACCGCGAACGCGAGCGAGCCGAGCACGTAGATGCGTTTGCGTCCGATCAGGTCGGACAGCCGGCCCATCGGCACGAGCAGCGCCGCGATCGTCAGGCCGTTGCCGATGATGACCCACTGGGCGGTCGGCAGATCGGTGTCGAGCTCGAGCGCGATCGTCGGCAACGCGACGATAGCGGAGCTCGTGTCGAACACCGTGAAGAAGATCCCGATCACGCAGACCAGGAACACGCGGTGCTTGTGCTCGAGGCGGGCAAAAGGCATCGGGCTCGATCCAGTCCTTCAGTAACACGGTGCCGCATCCCTGCGGCTGCCTGTGACGCTCGAAGCCGCTCGGCGAGCGGCGGTCAGGGGTTCGCGTCGGCCGTGAGCCCCGCCTGCTCGATGCCGTGAATGCAGATCGCCTCGTCCTCTTCGCCGGTGCCGCCGCTCGCGCCCGCCGCGCCGATGATCGCCCCGGAGCCGTCGCGGATCAGCACGCCGCCGATCTGCGGCAGGAACTTGCCCTGCGCGGTCGCGGCCAGGGTGATGAAAAAGTTCGGGTTGTCCTTCGCCCGCGCCGCGAGCGCCCGGCTCGATGCGCCCATTCCGACGGCCGCCCACGCCTTGCCGAGAGCGACGTCGAACCGGAACATGCTCGCACCGTCCTCGCGCTGCATCGCTTTCGGGTGACCGCTCTCGTCGAGCACGACCACGGTGACGGGCTTGATGTTCATCTGCCGCGCTTTCTCGAGCGCCTTTGCGCAAATCGCATTCGCCTGCTTGAGAGTCAATGCCGCCATTGGCTTCGGGCCTCCTCGGATGCGTGAAGCGGGGACGAGAAACGGGAAGCGCAGCATAGCCGGCCTGCGCTGCGAGGGCGACTTCCGGCCGCGTGCGGCTCGAGCGGGGCCGCGCTTGTCTCTCGTCGAGTCGCGTATATAGTGCACGCGGTCGATCGACGGGCGGGGAGACCGGTGCGCTGCAAATCCTTCGCGATGCGGACGGCGGTCGCGGCCGCCGTGCTCGCGGCGCTCGGCTGCGAGCGCCCGCGCGAGGCGCTCCTGGCCGAGCATGCGGCGACGATCGAGCGCTACTGCCTCGACTGCCACAACGCCGCCGAGCGGGCCGGCAATCTCTCGCTCGCGGACCTCAGTCTCGCCGCGATCGCCGACGCCCCGGCAGCCTGGGAAGAGGTCGTCCGCAAGCTTCGCGCCGGCGTGATGCCGCCGGCCGACAATCCGCGTCCGACGCCGCGCGTTTACGCTTCCCTCGCGTCGTTCATCGAGGGGGAGCTCGACCGGACGCTCGTGCCGCGGCTGCCGCCGCCCGGGCTCCGCCGGCTCGGGCGCGCGGAGTACGCGAACGCGGTGCGCGACGTCCTCGCGCTCGACATCGACGCTGCCGCGTTCTTGCCCCCGGACGATTACGAGGCCGGCTCGAGCGCGCCGTTGCCGCCGGAGCTGCTCGACGCTTATCTGTCCGCCGCGGGCCGGTTGAGCCGCCTCGCGCTCGGCCGCGTGACCGAGCCGACGCAGACGACCTACCGCGCGCCGATCGACGCGACGCAGAATGGGCACGTCGAAGGGTTGCCGTTCGGGACCCGCGGCGGCCTCGCGATCGACCACGTGTTCCCCGCCGACGGCGAGTACGTGATCCGCGTCTTCCCGGTGACCCGCGGCGCCGGCGGCCGGCCGTTCGGCGACGTTCGCGGCGAGAAGCTCGAGGTGCTCGTCGACGGCCGCCGCGTCGCGCTCGTCGATTGGGACGAGGCGCTCGCCGCCGGCGAGGACGAGGACGGCGGGCCGCCGGCGATCGACGTGCCGCTGGCGCTCGAGGCCGGGCCGCATGCGATCGGCGTGACGTTTCCGGCGACGAACCGGGCGCCGCTGCTCGATATGAACCGGCCGTTCGAGCGCAGCCGGATCGCGACCGGGGGGCTGCCGGGGCTGACGTTCTACCCGCACGTCGCCGCCGTGCGCATCGACGGGCCGTTCGCGCCGACCGGCGCGGGCGACACGCCGAGCCGGCGGGCGGTGCTTTCGTGCCGGCCCGCGAGCGAAGCCGACGAGGACGCCTGCGCGGCCGACATCGCCGCGCGGCTCGCGCGCCGCGCCTACCGGGGCACCGATACTCCGGAGGACCATGCGGATCTGCTGCAGTTCTACCGCGAAGGCCATGCCCGCGGCGGGTTCGAGGCCGGCATCGAGGCGTTGCTGCAGCGGCTCTTGTCGGATCCGAAATTCGTCTTGCGGCTCGAGCCCGAGCCCGCCGACGCGGCGCCGGGAGACGCGTTCGCGGTCGACGATCTGTCGCTCGCCTCGCGGCTGTCGTTCTTTCTCTGGCGGAGCGTGCCGGACGAGCCGCTGCTCGCTGCGGCCGAGGACGGCCGGCTGCGGGACCCGGACGGGCTCCGGGCCGAGATCGAGCGAATGCTCGACGACGGGCGTTCGGCGGCGCTGATCGAGGGCTTTGCGGCCGAGTGGCTCGATCTCGACACGCTCGACGCGCACGCGCCGGCGGTGCGTCTGTTCCCGGACTTCGACGACAACCTTCGCCGCGGATTCCGGCGCGAGACCGAGCTGCTGCTCGCGAGCGTGCTGCGGGAGGATCGGAGCGTGCTCGAGCTGCTGACCGCCGACTACACCTTCGTCGACGAGCGGCTCGCGCGGCACTACGGCATCTCCGGCGTCGGCGGCAGCCGGTTTCGGCGCGTGAGCCTCGGCCCCGAGCACGACCACCGCCGCGGGCTCCTCGGCAAAGGCAGCTTCCTGGCGGTCTCGTCGTTGCCTACGCGCACGTCGCCGGTGCTGCGCGGCAAGTGGGTGCTCGAGAACCTGCTCGGCGTATCGCCGCCGGCGCCGCCTCCGGACGTCCCGGAGCTCGAGCCGGTGGCGCCGGATCTCGCGCACAACGTGCGCGTGACGCCGCTCCGCAGGCAAGTCGAGCGCCACCGCGACGACCCCGCGTGCTCGGGCTGCCATGCGCTGACCGATCCGATCGGGCTCGCGCTCGAGCCGTTCGATGCGATCGGCCGCGCCCGCGCGGAGGACAACGGCGTGCCGATCGACGCGTCGGCGGTGCTGTACGACGGCTCTGCGGTCGACGGTCCGGCCGAGCTGCGCCGGTTCCTGCTGCGGTACTCCGAGCCGTACGTGCGGACGGTAGCCGAGCACCTGCTCGGCCGAGCGCTCGGCCGAGCGTTGACGCCTTCGGACATGCCGTTCGTCCGGCAGATCGCACGCGAGGCGGCCGCGGAGGGTTATCGGTTCCGCGCGCTGATCCGCGCCGTGGTCGAAAGCGCGCCGTTCCGCATGAGCGCGAAGGCGCAGGCCGCCCCCGCGAGTGACGAGCCGGAGGCGCCCGAGCCGGTTCCGGCGGATCCGGCGCTCGAGCGCTGACGGGCATCAGCCCGTGCCGATGTACGGGATCAGCCGGCCGAAGGCGAGCACGCCGAACCAGACTACGAGCGACACGGCGCCGACCGTCTTCGCGAGCGGCGGCGTCGCATCCGTCGGGCCGAGCGTCGCGAGCCGCGGCTCGACCTTGGCGTAGTACAGCCAGAAATTCAGCCCCGCGAGCAGCACGAGCAGCATTTTCAGCTGGAAGGCGAGGTTGATGCCGTAGCGGTGCGGATCGCCGAACACGAACAGCACGCCGGTCACGAGATTGATGACGAATCCGCCGATCGCGAGCGGCATCAGCGAGTGAACGGCCTTCAGCGGAATCGCCCGCTCGAAGCCGATCAGCCGGAGATCCATCACGAGCAGCGCCCCCATCAGCAAGCACAGCCCGATGAAGTGCAACGTCTCGAGCGTCGGCCACGTCCAGGCGGAGTCGAGCACGAAGGAGTTGATCGGGGTCGCGGCTATCCAGTCGAAGATCGCTTCCATCGGCCGGTCCTACAGATACGCCGTGAGCCGGCCCATCACGATGGCGCCGGTCCAGAAGATCAACGAGGCCGCCGCGACGGCGCGGACGCTCGCGCTCGGCGGGGCCGCGTCGGCGACCGGCGACCGTACCGCGGCCGCCTGCAGGTAGGCGACGGCGATCGCGCCGAGGAACACGAAGGCGAGCTTGGTCAAGAACACGCCGTTGACGGCGTAGGAGGTCGCCTGGGACGCGAACAAGCCGATCCCCGACAGCAGATTCACGCCGAAGCCGAGCCAGGCGATCGCAAAAAAGCGATCGAGCGCGCTATAGGGCAGGCTGCGGAACGCGCCGAGCAGCCGGAGGCCGACGACGCTCGCGAGACCGACCATGACGGCCATGCCGATCGCATGACAGGTGATCATCAGCGGGTAACCCAGAACGGAGACCCGCACCCAATCCGCGAGCCAGGTTTGCTCGAGCCAGACGAATATCCCCACGGGGCCGCTCTCGTGACTTGGCCGCGCGAAGCGTACGGCGTAGACGCATCCGTTGTCGAGTGCGGCTTACCGATATGCGGAGGGGGCGCGCCGCGAGTTGCCCTCTCGGGCGCCGCGCACGACAATTTCGGACCATGAGGCGTTCCCGGTCGAAAGCGGTGCTCGCGGCGCTCGGCGCGGTCGCGGTGCTCGCGGTCGCGGCGGCGCTTCGGTTCGCGCCCGACGGCCTGAGAGCCGAGCCGCCGGAGGCCGAGCGCCGCGAAGCGGCCGTCGAGAGCGCGAGGCCGCATCGTTACGAGGTCGAATACGGCGTCATCGGCTACCTGACGGCGACGCCGAGCAACCGCGTCGAGCGTCTGCGCGAGCGCTTGGCCGCAGGCGACGTCGCGCTCGACGGCTCGAATCCGAAGGCCGCGCTCGCGGCGCTCCTCGCCGCGCTCGAGATCGACCCGTCCTCGCAAGCGCTCGTCTTCTCCCGGACGAGCCTGCAGACGAGCGGCATCAGCGCAGCGACCCCGCGCGCGATCTACTTCAACGACGACACCTACGTCGCATATGTCCAGAACGCCGACCCGCCGTTCGAGATCGCGACGTTCGATCCGACGCTCGGCGCGATCTTCTACACGCTCGAGCCGGCGACTCCCGCGCCGCGGGTCGAGCGGCAGCTCGACCGGTGCCTGCGCTGCCACGACGCCTATTCGCTGTCCGGCGGCGGGGTGCCTCGACTGATCACCGGCTCCGGCTACACGGACGCGGGCGGGCGGCTCGTCTCGCACGAAGGCTGGATCCTGACGAGCGACCGCACGCCGCTTCGGAGCCGCTGGGGCGGGTGGTACGTCAGCGGCCGGCACGGCAGCCAAGTGCACCTCGGCAACGTCATCATCCGCGATTTCAGCGATTTCGAGCGGCTGGACGAGCTCAGGACCGGCAATCTCGACGACCTCGACGGCGTCGTCGACACGAGCGCGTATCTGACGAACACGAGCGACATCGTCGCGCTGCTGATCCTCGAGCACCAGGTGCGCGTGCAGAACGCGATCACGCGGGCGAGCTGGGACACGCAGGTCGCGCTGGCCGAGAGCGGCGGGCAGGCCGATGCGCCGAGCGTGGCCGCGCGCCTCGCGGCGATCAACGAGCCGCTCGTCGAGGCGCTGTTCCTGTCGGGCGAAGCGCCGCTGACGGATCGGATCGAGGGCACGTCCGGGTTCGCGGAGCACTTCGCGAGCCGCGGGCCGCGCGACGCGCAGGGCCGCTCGTTGCGCGACCTCGACCTCGAGCGGCGGCTGTTCCGTCATCCGCTGAGCTACGTGATCTACTCCGACGGCTTCGCGGCGCTGCCCGAGGCGAGCAAGACGTACGTGTACCGCCGGCTCGGCGAGATCCTCCGGGGCGCCGACGAGCGCGACGCGTACGCACACCTCACAGCGGAGGACCGTGCGGCGATCGCCGAGATCCTGCGCGATACCGCGCCCGAGATTCACGCCGCGGCCGGGCTGTAGCGGCGCCTGCCCCGGCGTCAGCGTGGGTAGAGGAGGCGGTGCCGGCCTCGTCCGCCGCCCAACGTCCGCGCGAGCCACGGAAGCGCCTCCGCGAGGCGCTCGCGCGCGCCCCACGGCGGATTGACGACGATCATCCCGCTGCCGGTCAGCCCTCGCCCGCGCGTATCCGGCCGAATCGAGAGCTCGAGCAGCGCGAACGGCTCGAGCGCCGCGGCCGCGAGCCCCCGCTCGAGCGCGTCGACGAAGCGCCGCTCGACGATCGGATACCACAACGCGTACACGCCGGTCGCGAAGCGCCGGTGAGCCCGCGACAGCGCCGTCAGCGCCGCGTCGCGCTCGCCGTCGTTCTCGTAGGACGGGTCGACGAGGACGAGCGCGCGCCGCTCCGGCGGCGGGACGAGCCCGACGAGCTCGACGAGCCCGTTCTGTCGGCGCACACGCACGCGGCCGTCGTCCTTCGTGCTCGCCGCGAGCGCGCGGTGCTCCGCCGGATGCAGCTCGAACAGATAGGCGCTGTCCTCCGGGCGCAGGCATTGCCGTGCGAGCCACGGCGAGCCGGGATAACGGACGAGCCGCTCGCCCCCACCGTTGAATCGGCGGACGAGCTCGAGGAGCCGCGCGACCGCCGCCGGCGGCTGCTCCGCGCGCCACAGCTTGCCGATCCCGGATTCCCATTCGCGCGTCTTTTGCGCGGCCGCGGAGCGGAGGTCGTAGCCGCCGGCGCCGGCATGCGTCTCGATGTAGCGGAGCGGCTTCTCCTTGGCCGTGAGGGCGTCGAGCAGCGCGACGAGCACGACGTGCTTCAGCGCGTCCGCGTGATTGCCCGCGTGATAGGCGTGCAGGTAGCTCAACATCGCTCGGTGACCGAATGGGCCGGACGTTCACGGCGCGCCGTCCGAACGCGCAATGGTATATTGCGGGGCTCTGCGAGGGTTTGAGCGAAGCGCGTTCCCATGAGCTCGATCGGCACCCGCGATGCCGCCCGGCCGCCGCCGGATCGGCTGCTGACGGATCTCGCGGACTACGTGCTCGAGTTCCGCGCCGACGGCGAGGAGGCGCGGCGGATCGCGCGCTACTGCCTGCTCGACACCCTCGGCTGCGGGATGCTCGCATTGCAGTTCCCCGCGTGCACCAAGCTGCTCGGTCCGGTCGTGCCCGGCGCGACGCTCGCCCGGGGGGCTCGCGTGCCGGACACCCGCTACGAGCTCGACCCGGTGACCGCCGCGTTCAACGTCGGCGCGATGATCCGCTGGCTCGACTACAACGACACCTGGCTCGCAGCCGAGTGGGGCCATCCGTCCGACAACTTGGGCGCGATCCTCGCCGTCGCCGATTACCGCGCCCGGAACGGCGGCGACGTCACGGTCGGCGACGTGCTGACCGCGATGATCAAGGCCCACGAGATCCAGGGCGTCCTCGCGCTCAAGAACAGCTTCAACCGCGTCGGCCTCGATCACGTGCTGCTCGTCCGCGTCGCGAGCACGGCGGTCGCGGCGGCGATGCTCGGCTGCGGCCGCGACGAGATCGTCGCGGCGCTCTCGAATGCGTGGATCGACGGCGGGGCGCTGCGCACCTATCGGCACGCGCCGAACACCGGTTCCCGGAAGAGCTGGGCCGCCGGCGACGCGACGAGCCGGGGGGTGCGCCTCGCATTGCTCGCCGCCCGCGGCGAGATGGGCTATCCGTCCGCGCTGAGCGCACCCGTCTGGGGTTTCCAGGATGTGCTGTTTCGCGGCGAGGAGATCGTGCTCGAGCGGCCGCTCGGCTCGTACGTGATGGAGAACGT
>CAYWGQ010000084.1:842-16227 GCA_964457725.1 uncultured Gammaproteobacteria bacterium | reverse complement strand
CCGGATCGAGCTCGAGGTCGTTGCCGACCATCGACACGCGCGTCAGCACCTCGGGCCCGCTGCCGATCAGCATTGCGCCCTTCACCGGCACGGTCGTCTTGCCGCGCTCGATCAGATAAGCCTCGGAAGCGGAGAACACGAACTTGCCGGACGTGATGTCGACCTGCCCGCCGCCGAAGCTCGGCGCGTAGATACCCTTCTCGACCGACGCGATGATCTCCTCCGGATCGTACTTGCCGGGCAGCATGTACGTGTTCGTCATGCGCGGCATCGGCACGTGCGCGAACGACTCGCGGCGCGCGTTGCCGGTCGGCTGCATCTTCATCAGCCGCGCGTTCAGCTTGTCGTGCATGTAGCCCCTCAGCACGCCGTTCTCGATCAGCGTCGTGCACTTCGTCGGCGTGCCCTCGTCGTCGACGTTCAGCGAGCCGCGGCGGCCCGCGAGCGTGCCGTCGTCGACGACCGTGCACTGCTCGGTCGCGACGCGCTCGCCGATGCGTCCCGCGAACGCGGAGGTGCCCTTGCGGTTGAAGTCGCCCTCGAGCCCGTGACCGATCGCCTCGTGCAGCAGCACGCCGGGCCACCCGGGCCCGAGCACGACCGGCATCACCCCGGCCGGCGCAGGCACGGCCTCCATGTTCACGGAGGCTTGCCGCACGGCCTCGGCGGCGAGCTCGCGCGGGCGGTCGGAGCTCGCAAAGTAGCTCAGGTCGGCGCGCGCACCGCCGCCTGCGTAGCCCTGCTCGCGCCGGCCGCCGTCCTCCATGATCACGGAGACGTTCAGCCGCACGAGCGGCCGCACGTCGGCCGCGAGCGTGCCGTCGGACGCGCGCACGAGCACGACGTCGTAGACGCTCGCGATGCTCGCGATCACCTGCGCGATGCGGCGATCGAGCGTGCGGACGTAGCGGTCGAGATCGGCGAGCAGCGCGACCTTCGCACGATCGTCGAGGCTGCCGAGCGGGTCGACCGGCGCGTAGAGCCGGTGCGCCGCGGCGCGCGACGGCACCTGCACGCGGCCGTGGCCCTGCGTGCGCGCGATGCCGCGCGCGGCCTCGACCGCATCCATCAGCGCGGCCTCGTCGAGCTGATCCGCATACGCGAAGCCCGTCTTCTCGCCGGCGACGGCGCGCACACCGACGCCCTGGTCGACGCTGTAAACGCCCTCCTTGACGATGCCGTCCTCGACGGTCCAGGTCTCGTAGCGGGTCAGCTGGAGGAACAGGTCCGAGTAGTCGAGCTCCCGCGACATCGCGGCCGCGAGCGCGCGGTCGAGCGTGGCGAGATCGAGGCCCGCCGGCGCGAGCACCAGATCCTGGGCGACCGTCAGAGGCTCGGCCGCGGCCGTCTGCGGGACTGTCGCGGCGATCGTTTGCGGCTGAATCATTTACAACTCGCGTCGGTGCCGGAGCACCGGGAAGGTGTTGCGGAGGCGCGCTAGCTCGATCATATCGAGATCGGCGAGCACGATGCCAGGCCCGTCCTCGCGGACGCCGAGAATCTCTCCCCACGGCGCGATGATCATCGAATGACCATACGTCAGCCGTCCGCCCGCGTGCTCGCCCGTCTGCCCGGCGGCGACCACGTAAGCCAAATTCTCGATCGCACGCGCCTGCAGCAGCGGCTGCCAGTGCACGCGGCCGGTCGGCACCGTGAACGCGGCCGACACGGCGAGAATCTCCATGCCGAGCACGCCCAGGCGGTGGAAGAGCGCCGGGAACCGGAGGTCGTAGCAGATCGTTAGACCGATGCGCCCGAACGGGGTTTCGGCCGTCGCCGGATTCTCACCGGGGATCGTCGTCGCCGACTCGCGATAGCTCTCGGCCTCGCGGCCCGGAATATCGACGTCGAACAGATGAATCTTGTCGTACGCCGCGGCGACGCTGCCGTCCGGCGCGACCAGGAACGAGCGCGAGGCGGCACGGCCCGGCTGCTCCAGGATCGGGATCGTGCCGCCGACGATCCACAGCCCGAGCGCCTGCGCCTGCTCCCGGAGGAACGCCTGCGCCGGCCCGTCTCCGGGCGCCTCCGCGGCCGCGAGGCGCTCGGCGTCCACGGAGCCGAGGAACGAGAAGTTCTCCGGCAGCACTGCGAGCGCGGCGCCGCCGCCGGCCGCCGCGCGGAGCAGATCCCGCGCCGCCTCGAGGTTCGCCGCCACGTCGCGGCCGCTCGTCATCTGGATCGCCGCAGCCCTGACCTTGCTCATGATGCTCCCGTCGTCCTCGTCGTGTGTGGGTGCGGCGCAGACCGTTCGCCCGCTCCGCTGCCGCTCATCGCACCTGCGCCGCGCGCGCGTCCGGCGGCAGCTCCGCGCAGATCTCGCCGCGCTCGAGCTGCTCCGCCGTCAGCCGTTGCACCGTCGGCGTCTGCCAGCTGCCGGTGACGCAGTACGACGCGCGACCGATGCCTTTCAGCGGCTCCTTGAAGATACGCGTGAAGATCAGCAGCGCCGCCGCGACCCCGGGTCCCCCGATCAGCCCGCCGACCGTCGGCAGCACTTTGCCGGGCTCGGCCGTGACGACGGCCTGCTGGCGGTAGTCGCGGTCGCGAAGGCCGGTGCGGCCGACGACGCCGATCTCCGCGACCGGTCCCGTCAGCTTCAAGTTGTCTGTGTAGGCGTTGCCGTCGATGATCGCGAAATCGGCCGTGATCCGGTCGAACACGAGCCCGCGGTTGAACACGTCGCGGAAATCGAGCGCGAGCCGCCGCGGCAGCAGGCCGAGCGAGAAGAGGCCGACGACGCGGCCGGCGCCCGGATCGACGTCGAGCAGACTGCCGGTGTCGACCTCGAAGCCGACGTCGCCGGCGAGGTGGTTCATCCAGCCCGCCGCCGGCGGCCCCGGCCAGTGCACGCTCGCGCTGATCGACGCACGCTCGGCCTCGATCATCGGATCGAAGCCGAGCTCGGTGAGCATCGCGGCGACGTCGGTCGAGGTCAGCGTCAACGCGAGCCGCGTGGTCGTCTCGCCCCGCTCGTCGACGAACCAGCCGCCGCTGCCCTCGGCGCGATAGCTCGCGCTCGAGCTCTCGAACGACACGAGCCTCAACCCGAGCGGGTCGGCGAGCACCTCGGCGTCGAGCCGGCCGAGCCGCCGGGGGCCGAGCGCGAACTCGTCGCTGTGGAGCTGCAGCCCCGGAAGCTTTCGCGGGTCGAGCGCGCCGCCCGCGCCGGACGACGCGCGTCCGGACGTCAGGAACAGCCGCTTCATCACGGCGATGATCCGCGGCTGCTCGCCCAAGTCGTGCGGCAGCAGGATCGTGCCCGCGACCGGCGCGCTGTCGACGTCGACCTGCCAGTCGGTCGTCCGCCGCCGCACCGCGATCCGGCTCGCACCGAGCCCCTGGCCGAACGCGCTGAAGTCGCCGATGTCGAGATCCGCGGACGCGAGCAGCGGCTCGGCGGCCGCACCGCCCGGGCGCCCCGGCGCCGCGTCGCGCAGCGCGAGCCACTCCTCGAGGTGCAGCTCCGGCAGCGTGCCTTGGATCGTCAGACCTCGCTCCGTCGCGAGCTCCGGCACCGCGCCGCCGAAATTCAGCGCGCCGCGGCGGAACCGATACGCCTCGCCGTCGCGCTCGAGCTCGAGCGCGAAGCGGCGGCTCGCGCCGATCGAGCCGTGGGCTTCGAGCGCGTCGCCGCCGAGCGCGAGGTCGAACTGCACGGCCATGGCCTCGCCCGGCGACTTCGCGAACGGCGCCGGGAAGCGCAGCGCGACGCCGGTCAGATTCGAGCGCACGCCGATCCGAGCCGGCAACGGCTCCCGCGCGGCCGGATCGGGCAGCAGCAACGAGCCCTGCCAACGCGTCTGCCCGGCGGCGAGCTCCGCGAACGGCAGGCGGAACGCGCCGGCGACCGCGGCCGCCGTGACCTCGCCTTCGAGGTCGAGGCGCGCGCGGTAGCCTGGCGCAGACGACGGTCCGACGCTCGCGACGAGCGGGCCGTCGAGGAAGACGCCCGTGATGCCCTCGCCGCGCAGCGATCCGTCCGCGAACACGAGCTCGCCGTTCACGCCGCTCACGCCGGGCGTCAGGCCCACGACCGCAAGCTCGCCGTCGCGCATCGCGAGCCGGGCCTCGAGCTCGAACGCCGCGAGGTCGCGCAGCGGCAGCGCGAGATCGAGCCGAACGTCGCCCGTGCCGCCGAGCGCCGCGAGCCGGGCGAACTCCGCGCCGAGATGGCGCTCGATCGGCGGCGCGCGGCGCAGGAACTCGAGCACTTGATCGAGCGCACCCGTCGTCGTGCCGTGCACCGTCAGCACGGGACTGCGCAGATCCTCGATCCGGACGTCCGCGTCCTCGCTCCGATTGCCGAGCACGCGGCCGCGGCCGCGGCCGCTGAAGCCCGCGTTCCGGAATTCGACCGTGCCGGTCAGCTCCTCGGCGACCGGCCACCCGTCGACGTAATCGAGCACCGCGTTCTCGACCTCCGCGACGGCCGCGAACTCCCCGCGCCCGTCGTCGAACGGGAACGACGCGAGATCGCCGAACAGCGTGACGTCCGCGCGCCGCACGCGCCCGCCCGCGAGCGCGCGATCGAGCCACGCGAGCACGCCGGGCGGCAGCTTGCCTACGGGCAGATAGCGCTTCACGTCCGGCACGTCGAACGCCGAGATCGCGCTTTTCAGATCGAGCCGCGGCGAGCTTCCGTCGCTCGGCACCGTCAGCTCGAGATCCGAGCGCAGCGTCGCATCCGGCGTCACGACGAGGAGATCGTCGCTGACGACCCGAAGCGCGTCCTGCCCTTGCCGCCAGACGACGATGCCGGCGAGCTGCTCGAAGGGCAGCGGCGCACGGAAGAGCTCGGGCAACGCGATCGACGCGCCGCGGCTCGCGAGATCGACGCGGCCGCTGCGCGAGTCCGCCCGCACGCTCGCGCTCAAGCCGCGAACGGCGCCGCGCCCGTTCGGCTCGGCGATGCCGAAATCGGCGAGCTCGGCCTCGACCTCGTAGTCGGCCGGCAGCTCGGCCGCCGCATCCGGCTCCCGCAGCACGAGCCGGGCATTGCGCACGTCGCCTTCGGGCGCGAGCGCGAGCCACCGCTCGGCGAGCTCGGTCGGCGCGAACGCGGCGAGCGGCGCGAGGTCCTCGAGCCGCAGGAAACCGCCGGTGAACGACAGCGCGCGGCGGCCGTCCGGCCCGCGCGCGATCTCGAGCGACAAATCCGGCAACCCCGGCCAGCTCCGGCCGCCGCGAGTCACCTGCACGTCGTTCAGCACCGCCCGCCAGCCGTCGGCGAGACGGAGCCATTCGCCGCGGAACGCGACGCGGTCATAGCGCGGATCGGCCGCGCCGCTCTCGGGCAGCACGACGTTCGCGAGCGTCATCGCGACCGTGCCGCGCACGACCGAGCCGTCCTGGGCGTTCGCCCACAACGAGACGTCGCCGCGTCCGGCGCGCGGCAGCGCGAGATCGCTTGGCAGCGAGCGGGCGAGGACGGCGAAGTCGACGCCGCGCGCATCCGCGGACACGCGCCAGTCGCCGCCGAGCCGCGCGCCGCCGTCGAACGCGCCCTCGGCCGTCAGCTCGATCCGGCTCGCGAACTCCTCCGGCGGGCGCGCGCGAAGCTCGGCGGAGAGCCGTCCGGCTTCGCGCTCGAGGCTGACGGTCACGCCGCTGAAGCGCCACTCGAGATCGCGCGCACGATCGACGTAGACGACCTCGCTGTCGCGGACGACGAGCTCGACCTCGGGCGGGACGTCGAACGCGAGCTCCTGCGTGGGCGCGCCCGGCAGAGGCTCCTGGAGCCGGAAGCGGCCGTCCTCGGTGCGGAAGATCGTGAGCCGCGTGCCTTCGAACGCGAGCCGGCGGATCGCGAGCTCGCGCCGCGCGAGCAGGCTCCACGGCCTGAGCACCAGGCTCGCGCGGCGCGCGTCGAGGAACGGCGCCGCGCGGCCGGGCGTCGCGACGCGCGCCTCGTGCAGCGTCAGCTCCGGCCCCGCGAGGCCCCAGCGTGCGTCGAGCCGCTCGAAATCGAGCGCGATGCCGAGCGCGTCGCTCGCCCACGCCTGCATCTCCGCCTGGTAGCCCGGCAGCTGCGCGAGGGCGAGCCGGAACGCGCCGAGCGCGATCGCGGCGAGGATCACCGCGAGACCGAGCACGGCGAGCGCGGGTCGGGCGAGCTTGCGGAGGAGCGCGCGCATGCCGCTACATCAGCACGACGTCGAATTGATCCGGCGCATACGCGCTCTCGCTCTGGAGCCGGATCGGCTTACCGGTCAGCTCCTCGAGCTCCGCGACGCTCGCCGACTCCTCGTCGAGGAGCCGCTCGATCACGTTCGGCCGCGCGAGCACGAGCACCTCCTGGAAATCGAACTGCCGGTGCTGTCGCAGGATCTCGCGGAAGATCTCGTGACAGACCGTCTCCGGCGTCTTCACGAAGCCCCGGCCTTCGCAGCTCGGGCACGGCTGACAGAGCAGGTGCTCGAGGCTCTCGCGGGTGCGCTTGCGCGTCATCTCGACGAGCCCGAGCGGCGAGACGCTCATGATCTGGCTCTTCGCGTGGTCGCCGGCGAGCCGTTGCGTGAGCGCCTGGAGCACCTGAGCGCGATGCTCCTCCTCCGCCATGTCGATGAAATCGATGATGATGATGCCGCCCAGGTTCCGCAGCCGCAGCTGCCGGGCGATCGTGACGGCCGCCTCGAGGTTCGTGCGGAAGATCGTCTCCTCGAGGTTGCGGTGGCCGACGTACGCGCCGGTGTTCACATCGATCGTCGTCATCGCCTCGGTCTGGTCGAACACGACGTGACCGCCCGACTTCAGCGGCACCTTGCGCTTCAGCGCGCGATCGATCTCGTCCTCGATCCCGTACAGGTCGAAGATCGGGCCGTTGTCAGTATAGAGCTCGATGCTCGGCGACATGTGCGGGATGAAGCGGTCGGCGAACTCCTTCACCGTCTTGTACACCGCTTCGGAGTCGACGCGCACGCGCTCGGTCTGCGGCGTCAGCAGATCGCGCAGCACGCGGAGCGGCAACGGCAGATCCTCGTACACGAGCTCGCCGCCTTTCGCCCGCTTCGCGTCCTCCTCGATCGCGGCCCAGAGGTTCTGCAGGAACAGCAGATCCGCGTGCAGCGCCTCGCGCGCCGCGCCTTCGGCGGCCGTGCGCACGATGTAGCCGGCGCGCACCGCGCCCTCGCAGCCCGCCGACGCGATCTCCTCGACGAGCGTCCGGAGCCGCTCGCGCTCGGCCTCGTCCTCGATCCGCGACGAGACGCCGACGCCGTCGGAGTGCGGCAGCATCACCAGGTAGCGGGACGGAATCGTGATGTAGGTCGTCAGCCGCGCGCCCTTGGTGCCGAGCGGCTCCTTCAGCACCTGCACCAGCAGCTCGGTGCCTTCGCGCACGACGTCGCGGATGTCGAGCTCGGCGTCGCGCTCCGGCACGTCGTCGGCCGGCTCCTTGGCAGTCCCGCCGCGCGCCTCGCCTCCCGGCTCGTGCGGGCTGCGCGCGACGTCGGACGCGTGCAGGAAGGCCGTGCGCTCGAGGCCGATGTCGACGAACGCGGCCTGCATGCCCGGCAGCACGCGCGAGACTCGTCCTTTATAGATGTTGCTGATCAGGCCGCGGCGGCTCGCCCGCTCGATCAGCACCTCCTGCAATACGCCGCCCTCGACGAGCGCCGCCCGCACCTCGCGCGGCGTTGCGTTGATCAGAATCTCCTGACGGCTCACGCGGCCGTCTCGAGCTTGAGGCCGGTCTCGACGCCGCAGCCGCGCAGCAGCTCGGCCGTCTCGAACAGCGGCAGACCCATCACGCCCGAGTAGCTGCCCGAGAGATGCTCGACGAACATCGCGGCGAGCCCCTGGATCGCGTAACCGCCCGCCTTGTCGAGCGGCTCGCCGCTCGCGCAGTACGCGCGCCGCTCGCCGACCGTCGTCGCGCGCATCCGCACCTCGCTCGCGGAGAGCCGCGTCTCGGCCCCGGCGTCGCCGCGAAGCGCGACCGCGGTGAAGACCCGATGCGTTCGGCCGGAAAGCGCGGCGAGCATCGCCTCCGCCGTTTGCACATCGCCGGGCTTGCCGAGGATCCGGTCGTCGAGCACGACCGCCGTGTCGGCCGCGAGCACCGGCGCGCGGCCGCCGCACGCGCGCTCGGCCGCTGCCGCTTTCGCGAGCGCGACGCGCACGACGTACTCCGCGGGCGTCTCACCCGGCACGCGCGCCTCGTCGACGTCGGCCGGCGCGAGCTCGAAGCGCACGCCGATCTGGGCGAGCAGCTCGCGGCGCCGCGGCGATGCGGACGCAAGGTAAACGAAATCCTTTCGCATTCAATCGACTATAGCCACATGTTCAGCCACGGAGAAGGGCCTCCGTCGCGTCGCCCGCCGCGCGGGCCCTCCCGCAGGCCCGGAGCGACCTCCCCCGGCCCTTACGCGCGATGGTAGGGGTGCTGCTCGAGCAGCGACCAGGCCCGATAGATCGCCTCCGCGACCAGGATCCGGGCGAGGCCGTGGGGCAGCGTCAAGGGGGAGAGGCACCAACGCTCCCGGCAACGGTCGAGCACCGCCGGCGCCAAGCCGTCCGGCCCGCCGAGCACGAAGCACACCGGCTGCCGGAGCGCGAGCCACTCCTCGAGCCGCGCGGCGAGCCCCGGCGTATCGAAGGCGGTGCCCCGCTCGTCGAGCGCAACCGCGTGCGCGTCCGAGGGCAGGGCCGCAAGCAGCCGCTCGCCCTCGTCCGCGATCGCCTGGGCCGCCGGGGTCGACGGCGAGCGGCGGGCGAGCCGGATTTCCTTCAGCTCGAGCCGGCAGCGGCCGCGCAGGCGGCCCGCGTACTCCTCGTAGCCTTCGACGACCCAGCGCGGCTGCCGGTTCGCTGCGGCGATCAGCGTGAGCTTGGCCACCCGTGCCGCGTCGCGCCGGCTAGGACTCGGCCGCGGCCCGCGCCGAGATGTCCCACAACCCCTCGATGTTGTAGAACTCGCGTATCCGCGGCAGCATCACGTGCACGATCACGTCGCCGAGATCGACGAGCACCCACTCGCCCGAATCCTGTCCCTCGACGCCGAGCGGCGGATAGCCCGCGGCCTTGCAGCGCTCGAGCAGGGCGTCGGCGATCGCGCGCACGTGGCGGTCGCTGCGTCCGGCCGCGACGATCATCGTGTCGGTGACGGAGGTCAGGTGGCGGACGTCGAGCGTGCGCACGTCCTGCGCCTTCATGTCGTCGAGCACGGCGGCGGCGAGCGCGGCCACGCCGTTGGTCCCGGTCTTGCGGCGCGCTTTGCGCGGCGCTTTCGCCGCCTTCTTCGCGACGGTCTTCTTCTTCCGCACGGCCTTCGTCTTCGCGGGCGCCGCCGCCTTCGAAACCGGGCGTTTCGCGCGCGCCCGCTCCGCGCCGGCGTTCTCCTTTGCGGCCGCCTTGCGCGGCGCGGGCCGCTTCCCTGCGTCACTCACTCGTTTCGGCATAACACCTCGTTTCCATGATGATCTCGCGCACCGCATCCGGCACGAGGAAGCGCGGGTCGCCTCCTCGGCGGATCGATCGGCGCAGCTCGCTCGAGGAGATCTCGAGCTGCGTGACCGGCTCGACGTGCACGAGCCCCGCGAGCGTCGTCGCGAGCTCTCCGACGCTCGCCGCGCGGCGCTCCTTCAAAAGCGCGCCGGTCTCGCCGTCCACCGGCTCCCGGGCCCCGGGACGGTGCGCGACGATCACGTGCGCGAGCTCGAGCACCTGTCGCCAGCGCGACCACGTCGGCAAGCCGAGAAACGCGTCCATCCCGAGCAGCAGGCAGAGCGGCCTGTCCGGGAAGTCCTCGCGCAGGCTCGCGAGCGTGTCGACCGTGTACGACGGGCCCGCGCGCGCGAGCTCGCGGTCGTCGACGACGAACGACGGCTCGGTCGCGATCGCGGCCCGCACCATCTCGAGACGCAGCGCCGCGCCGGTCGCCGGGCGCTCGCGATGCGGCGGATCCGCGTTCGGCACGAAGCGGACCTGCGCGAGCGCAAGCCGCTGCCCGAGCTCGAACGCACTGCGCAGGTGGCCGTAGTGGATCGGATCGAACGTGCCGCCGAAGACGCCGATCGGTCGCATGCCGTCAGACGCGCGCACGTCGCGGGGCGCGGCCCGCACGCATGCTCTCGAGCACGAAGCCGGTCAGCGCCTCCCACGGCGGGGTCTCCGAGCCGCCCTTGACGGCCGCGTCGAGATCGGCCGCGCGTGCGAGCAGGCGCTTCAGCTCCGCCCAGCCGAAGCGGCGCAGCGCGCCCTTCAGCGCCGGATGCCGACGCCGCGGCACGCGCTCCCGCGCGAGGAGCGAATCGACCGCGCCGCCGTGCTCGGCCGCGTACTGCAAGCGCGCGAGCAGCCCGATCTCCCGGCAGAGCGCCCAGGACAGGAGCACCGGCTCGACGCCCTCGAGCCGCAAGCCGTCGAGCACCTGGAACGCGCGCCGCGCATCGCCCGCCGTCACCGCGTCCGCGAGGCCGAAGACGTCGTACCGCGCGCTGATCGCGACCGCCTCGAGCACGGCGGCCTCGTCGAGCTCGCCGCCGCCGAGGCCCGCGAGGGACAGCTTCTTCAGCTCCTGATCGGCCGCGAGATGGTTGCACTCGACGCGCTCGGCGAGCGCGTCCGCCGCATCCGCGGTCAGCCGCACGCCGTACGTGCGCGCACGCTCGCCGATCCAGCGCGGCAGCTCTTCGCGGCCGACCGGCCACACCTCGACCCAGACGCCGTGCTCCTCGATCGCCTTCACCCAGGCGGTGCGCGCGGCCGAAGCGTCGAGCCGCTCGGCGAGGCCGATGAGCAGCAACCGGTCCGGATCCGGGCGCTCGACGAGGCCGCGCACCGTCGCGCCGCCCTCGTCGCCGAGGCGCGGGGTATGGAGCCGCAGCTCGACGAGCCGGCGTGCGGCGAACAGCGACAGGTTATCGGCGGAGGCCTCGAGCTCCGCCCAGCGGAAGCTGCGGTCGACGACGTGCAGCTCACGGGTGTCGAAGCCGGCCGCGCGGGCGGCCGCGCGGATCTTCTCGAGCGCCTCGTCGACGAGCAGCGGCTCGGCGCCGGACACGAACCATGCGGCCGGAAGCCTACCCTTCAGTGCGCCGTCGAGCTGCCGCAGCGGGATCTTCAAATAGTCACCGCTCCCCGAGCGCGGCGAGCTCGATGCCGTACTCCTCGAGCAGAACGGGCACGCCGTCGCGCACCGGATACGCGAGCTTGCCGTCGCGAGTGACGAGCGCCTGCGTGACGGGCTCGTCGATCGCGGAGCCGTCGCGGTACTTCGCCTCGCCTTCGACGATCGCGCGGTTCAAGCGCTCGAGATCGCCGGCCGGCAGCCACTTCAGCGGCAGCCGCGTGACCGGGCAAACCAGAATGTCGAGCAGCGCCATGTCCAACGTCATCGGCGGGCCCGCGGCTCCGGAACGGGGTCGTAGCCGAACGAGCCCCACGGGTGGCAGCGCCCGAGGCGCTTCGCGGCGAGCCAGCCGCCGCGCGCGGCGCCGTGCCTGCGGATCGCCTCCGCGGCGTACTCGGAGCAGCTCGGCACGTACCGGCACCGTGCGCCGAGCCACGGCGACACGGCGTAGCGATACGCGTTGATCGATGCGAGCGCGAGCCCGGCGGGCAGGCTCCGGATGCGATCGGTCCAGACGGCCATCGCCGCTAGTCTACCGCGTGCGGCGCCAGCGGGTGCCGCCGGCCACGTCCTCGATCAGGATGCCGTGCGACGCGAGCTCGTCGCGAATCCGGTCCGCGTCCGCGTACTGGCGGTTCTTCCGCAGCGCGGCTCGCCGCTCGAGCAGCGCCTCGATCTCGTCGTCGGCCGGGCCCTCTGCGTTGCCGCCGGCCCGTGCGAACCACGCATCGGGCGCATCGGCGAGGAGCCCGAGCAGTCCCGCGCCCGCGCGGAGCTCCGCGGCCAACGCTCGCCGCTTCGCTGGATCGGTCTCGCGGTTCGCTGCGCGCGCGAGCTCGAAGAGCTCGGCGAGCGCACGCGGCGTGTTCAGATCGTCCTCGAGCGCCGCGACGACCGCGGCCGGCGGCTCGCCGGCCGGCTCGGGCGGCGCGGGCTCCGTGATCCCGGCGTCGCGCAGCGCGCCGTAGAGCCGGTCGAGCTTCTGCACGGCCTCGCTCTCGAGCTGCTCCGTCCAGTCGAGCGGCTGCCGATAGTGCGCGGTCAGGAGCGCGAGCCGCACCGCCTCGGCGGGCACGCGCTCGAGCAGGTCGCGCAGCAACAGCACGTTGCCGACCGACTTCGCCATCTTCTGGCCGTCGACCGTGATCAGGCCGTTGTGCACCCAGTAGCGCGCGAACGGCCGCCCGCCGTGCGCGCAGGTGCTCTGCGCGACCTCGTTCTCGTGGTGCGGGAAGATCAGATCCTGCCCGCCGCCGTGGATGTCGATCGTCTCGCCGAGGTGCGTTTCCGCCATCGTCGAGCACTCGATGTGCCAGCCCGGCCGCCCGCGCCCCCACGGGCTCGGCCAGCCGACGACGTCCGGCGGCGACGGCTTCCACAGCACGAAGTCGGCCGGATCGCGCTTGTACGGAGCGACCTCGACACGGGCGCCGGCGATCATGTCCTCCTTCGCGCGCCCGGAGAGCCGGCCGTAGGCCGGGAAGCTCTCGACCGAGAACAGCACGTGCCCGTCGGCCTCATACGCGTGCCCGGCCGCGAGCAACCGCTCGATGAAACCGACGATCTCGTCGATGTGCTCGGTGACGCGCGGCTCGACGTCCGGCGGCGCGACGCCGAGCGCCGTCATGTCCTCGTGGAACGCGGCCAGATAGCGGGCCGTGACCACGTCGATGCCGACTCCTTCGGCCGCGGCCGCCGCGTTGATCTTGTCGTCGACGTCGGTGACGTTGCGCGCGTAGACGAGCGGATAGCGGCGCCGCAGCAGCCGCGCGAGCACGTCGAACACGACGTACGGCCGGGCGTTGCCGATGTGGGCGAAGTTGTAGACGGTCGGCCCGCAGACGTACATCGTGACCCGCTCGGGATCGGCGGGCACGAACGGCTCGCGGGCGCGAGTCAGCGTGTTGTAGAGGTGCAGGGCCATCGGAGAAAAGGAGCCGCGCGGCTGGCGCGGGCCCATGATAGCAAGGCCGGCCGCGGCCAGAGACCCGGACCCGGGCCGCGGGCACTATAATTCCGGCTCGTAGACAAGGACGGCCCTGCCCATGAGCAACAAATTCGCCCCGCGCACGAGCGTCGAGCAGGTCGAGGAAGGCACCGAGCTCGCGCCGAAGTTCGATGCGGACGGCCTGATTCCGGCGGTGACCACGGATTACCGCACGGGCGAGCTCCTGATGGTCGGCTACATGAACGCGGAAGCGCTCGAGCGAACGATCGAGACCGGCGAGGCGCACTACTGGAGCCGCAGCCGGCAGACGCTGTGGCACAAGGGCGCGACCAGCGGCCTCGTGCAGACGGTCAAGGAGCTCTTGATCGACGACGACCAGGATTGCGTGTGGCTCCGCGTCGAGGTCGCGGGCGGCGCGAGCTGCCACGTCGGCTACCGATCGTGCTTCTACCGAAGCATCCCGCTCGGCGAAGCGAAAGGCCCGGTCCGGCTGCGCTTCACCGAGCACACGAAGGTCTTCGACCCGAAAGCCGTCTACGGCGACGCGCCGAACCCCACCAAGCTGTAGGAGCGGCTGTCCAGCCGCGATCTCTTCCGCCCGCAGCAACGCGTAGGAGCGGCTGTCTAGCCGCGATCTCTTGCGCCGCGGCAGTCGCGGCTGGACAGCCGCTCCTACCGGCGCCGCCGACGCCGCGTTACCGGCGCCGCCGACGCCGCGTTACCGGCGCCGCCGACGCCCCGTTTACCGGCGCCGCCGATGCCGCGTTTACCGGCGGCGGAGCCGCCAAGTCGGGCGGGCCGCGGCGTCGATCAGGCCGTGCGCCTCGAGCCACGCGCGGGCGTCCGCGCCGTCGCCGGCGAGCCACGCGCGCGCCGAGCCCTCGCGGAAGCTGTAGCCCCAGCGGTCCATGTCGTCGAGCAGCCGCTCGCGGCCGAAGCCCGGGATCTCGTCCGCGAGCGCGACCTGCAGCCGACACACCGCGCACTCCTCCGCATCGTCGCCGCCCGCGTCGCGGTCGAGCGCCGCGCGGCGCTCCGCCGTCATGCAGACGTAATGCGCGAGCTCGTGCAGCAGCGAGTGCACCGGCGTGTCGCTGCGGACGAAGAGCCGGTCGCCGACGAGCCCGGCCTCGGGCGCGCCCCAGTAGGAGCCCGGGATATCCGCAGCGTCGGCCACGCGCACGACGTGCATCCGATAACGCGCGGCGACCCGCGCGGCGGCCGGGTGATCGCGGAGCAGCGCGACGACGCCGAGGGCGCGGTCCGCACCCGCGCGCTCGGCCGGACCGGCGGCGCTCAAGCCTGCGGTGCCGCCGCCGCCATCGGCCGCGCGGCCTCGATGCGCCGCACGACCTGCCGCGCCAGGTCCGCGGCGAGCGTCCGTCTGAGGAGCGCCTCCTCGGCGGCCTTGCCGAGCACCTGCCGCTCGTCGTACGTGTAGCTCCGCGTCGCGACCAGCGTCTGCCCGTTGATCCACCGCTCGCCCTCGACGTCGAGCGAGAACGTGACCGCGTAGAACACCTCGTACTCGCGAGGAATGTTCCGCGCCGTCACGGACAGCACCCGCTGCCCGGTGCTGTCCTCGGTGATGCGCAGCACCGCGTCGGCCTCGAGCGGCGAATCGACGATCGTCGAGCCGCGCAGCCTGAGCGCCTCGACGAGCTCGTTGCGGAACTCGGAATGGAGCTCGGCCCCCTCGAGATAAGTGCGCGCCATCGCGCTCGGCAACGCCCCGGCGCCCTCGAGCCGAAACCCGCAGGCCGCGAGCGCGGCCAGCGCGGCGAGGAGCGCAATTCGGCCGAGTGGCTTGATTCGGAGGCGATTCATTACACTTATCCGGATTACCCGCGGACAGACGAGAGATCGAGCGCGCGGAACCGGCGCCGCGCCGGCTTGCAAGGATTACGCATGGCCACCTATCCGTTCAAGACCATCGAAGCCAAATGGCAGCGCTACTGGGAAGCCAACCAGACGTTCCGGCTGCCCGACGAGCTCGATTACTCGAAGCCCAAGTACTACGTGCTCGACATGTTCCCGTACCCGAGCGGCGAAGGCCTGCACGTGGGGCATCCCGAGGGCTATACCGCCTCGGACATCGTCGCGCGCTACAAGCGGATGCAGGGCTTCAACGTGCTCCATCCGATGGGCTGGGACGCGTTCGGGCTGCCCGCGGAGCAGTACGCGCTGCGGACCGGCACGCACCCGCGCATCACGACCGAGCGCAACGTCGCGCGGTTCCGGGAGCAGCTGAAGGCGCTCGGCTTCTCGTACGACTGGCGGCGCGAGATCAACACGACCGACCCGGCCTACTACCGCTGGACGCAGTGGATCTTCAAGCTGATGTTCGAGCGCGGCCTCGCGTA
>CAYWGQ010000084.1:0-832 GCA_964457725.1 uncultured Gammaproteobacteria bacterium | reverse complement strand
TGCCCGGAGCTCGGCACGACGCTCGCGAACGAGGAGGTCGTCGACGGCAAATCGGAGATCGGCGGCTTCCCGTGCGTTCGCCGGCCGTTGCGGCAGTGGGTGTTGAAGATCACCGCTTACGCGGACGCGCTCCTCGCCGGCCTCGACGACGTCGACTGGCCGACGAGCACGAAGGAGATGCAGCGCAACTGGATCGGCCGCAGCGAAGGCGCCGAGGTCGACTTCCCGGTCAAGGGCGGCGCCGGCACGATCCGCGTGTTCACGACGCGGCCCGACACGCTGTTCGGCGCGACGTACATGGTCCTCGCGCCGGAGCACGAGCTCGTCGACCGCCTGACGACCGAGGCGCAGCGCGCGGCGGTCGAGGCTTATCGCGAGCAGGCCGCGCAGAAGAGCGAGCTCGAGCGCGCGGAGCTGCAGAAGGAGAAGACGGGCGTCTTCACCGGCGCGTACGCGATCAACCCGGCGAGCGGCGCCGAGATTCCGATCTGGATCGCGGACTACGTGCTCGCGGGCTACGGGACGGGCGCGATCATGGCCGTGCCGGGCCAGGACGAGCGCGACTGGGAGTTCGCGCGAACGTACGACTTGCCCGTGATCCGCACCGTGCAGCCGCCCGAGGACGCGGACGCCGGCGACGGGCCGTATCTCGGCAACGGCACCGTGATCAACAGCGGCTTCCTCGACGGCCTCGACGTCCCGGCCGCGAAGGAGCGGATGATCGAATGGCTCGAGGAGCGCGAGAAAGGCAAGCGGAAAGTCAACTACAAGCTCCGCGACTGGCTCTTCTCGCGGCAGCGCTACTGGGGCGAGCCGTTCCCGATCATCTTCG
>CAYWGQ010000083.1:12502-16316 GCA_964457725.1 uncultured Gammaproteobacteria bacterium | reverse complement strand
GCAGCGCGATGTCGGCAATCACGTCCTTGATCAGGATCTTGCCGCTCTTCAGCGCCTCCGCCTGCTCCTCGTTTGCCGCGCGCTCGCCGTCGGCCTTCTTCGTGCGCTCCCACTGCAGCCACGTGTAGGTCTTGTCCGCGAACTCCCGCTCCGCGAGCTCGTAGCTCCACTTGCGGAACGCGCCCTCCGTGTACTTCATGATGTTGCCCTTGTGGACGATCGTCACGCTCGCACGGCGGTTGTCGAGCGCGTACTGGATCGCCGCACGCATCAGCCGCTCGGTGCCGTCGCGCGACACGGGCTTGATGCCGATGCCGGAGCTCTCCGGGAAGCGGATCTTCTCGAACTCCTTCGGGTACATCTCGCGGAACACCTCGAGGAAGCGCTTGTTCTCGGGCGTACCTTCCTCGAACTCGATGCCCGCGTAGATGTCCTCGGTGTTCTCGCGGAAGATGACCATGTCGACTTCCTGCGGCCGCTTCACCGGCTACGGCACGCCCGAGAACCACCGCACCGGCCGCAGGCAGACGTAGAGGTCGAGCAGCTGGCGGAGCGCGACGTTCAGCGAGCGGATGCCGCCGCCGACCGGCGTCGTCAACGGGCCCTTCAGCGAGACGAGATATTCGCGGCAGGCCTCGACGGTCTCGTCCGGCAACCAGGAGCCCGTGAGCTTGTGCGCCTTCTCGCCCGCGAGGATCTCCATCCATTCGATCTTGCGCTTGCCGCCGTACGCCTTCTCGACCGACGCGTCGAGCACGCGAACCGCCGCGCGCCAGATGTCGGGACCCGTGCCGTCGCCTTCGATGAACGGCACGATCGGCCGGTCGGGCACGCGCAGCTTGCCGCGCTCGATCGTGATCTTGCTGCCGCTCGCGGGCGGTGTCGGTTTAGCGTTGGCCATGGGCGTCGAAAGCTCCTGCAAGGCTTGAGTGAAAGGACGGACAGGCGAGGTCAGCCCGCATGGGCGTCGTCGCGATCCACGGGTTCGAAAATCAGCGTGGGCCGGTCGCCGCGCCGCGAGTACAGATGCTCGCTCGCCATGTCCTCGAGCGCGCGGTCCCGCTCCTCGGGCGTCGGATACCAGTGATAACGCTCCCAGTCGAGGCCGATCACCCCTGCGAACGAATCGCCTGGACGGAGCCGCACCCGAATGCCGTAGTTGCCCTGCCGCGGCAGCGGCTTGATCAGGTTGTGCTCGTGGCAGATTTCCATAGCGGTGGAGGAAAATCCGGGGCGGCAAATGATAGCGCAGAGCCGCTGCGGCCGGGGCTTCGGCCGGCCGGCCTACGTTTCCCGCTCCGCGGGCCCGGGGCGGTCCCGCCAGCCGAGGAGCCGCCGGGTGACGAGGCGGTAGGGCGGCTTCACGACGGCGCGCCAGAGCCGCGCGAGCCACGAGGGCGAGGCGAGCAGCGTGCGCTCCCGCGCGGTCAGCGCGTCCGGGACGTAGCTTCGCTTGTGCTTCAGCAGGTGGCGCAGATCCTCTCTCGCGAGCAGCCGGAACAGCGCTCCGCGCCGCGGAAACACGGCGGCGAGCTGGAAGTCGATCAGCGCCGGCGCCCCGCGCTCGGTCTCGAGCCAGTTCGGCTCCTTCGCGAGATCGTTGTGGACGACGCCCGCGCGATGCATGCGCCGGAGCAGGCGGAACGCCGCGCGGAAAAAGGCCGGGTCGCGGGGGCGGGCGACGTGCAGCGGCGCGCCCGTCAAGTACTCGCGGAGCAGCACGCGGCCGTCGAAGCACGCGAGCTGCGGTATCCCGACAACACCTCGTAGGCGGTCGAGCGCGCGTGCCTCTCGGCGTGCGAGCCGCCGTGCGAGCCAGTGCGCGCCGAACCGGGCGGCACGTGTGTCGCGAACGACGAGCGCCCGGTCGCCTTCGAGCAACAACGAGACGGTGCCGAACGCGTCGCGTTTCAGGACGCCTGTCGGGCCGTCGTTCGCGGAGAGCGTTCGGGTGCGCAGTCGATTCGGTTCGCGAGTCACGGCCTTGTCGCCGAAAAGCGGCTGCTACAATCCTAGCCCCGTGCCGAAACCCGTTCACTCACAAGAGTTTTTCGTCGTCGGCGGACCGGTCCAGCCCGACCGGCCGTGCTACGTCGAGCGCGACGCCGATCGCGAGCTGCTCGACGGCATCGCGGCGCAGCGCTTCTGTTACGTGCTCGGCCCGCGCGCGACCGGCAAGTCGAGCTTGATGGCGCGCACGATCCGGGCGCTCCGGCGCGAAGGGCAGCTCGCCGCGGTCGTCGACTTGACGCAGATCGGCGCGCGCAACGAGGCGGTCGATGCCGGACGCTGGTACTACAGCATCGCGTACCGGATCGTGCGCGAGCTCCGGCTCAAAGTCGACCTGCAGGCGTGGTGGCAGGAGAAAAGCGCGCTCGGCAGCGAGCAGCGGCTCGCCGAGTTCTTTGGCGAGATCGTGCTCGCGAACACGACGGAGCCGGTGACGATCTTCATCGACGAGATCGAGCGCACGCTCGACTTGCTGTTCGCGCAGGATCTCTTCACCGCGATTCACGCGTGCTATGCGCGCCGCGTGACCGAGCCGGACTATGCGCGGCTGAACTTCGTCGTGCTCGGCACCGCGACGCCGGCGCGGCTCTGCCCCGACAGCGCCGTGTCGCCGTTCGGCGCGGGCCAGGCCATCGAGCTCAAGGACTTCACGCCGGCGCAGACTTATCGCCTCGCGGCGGGCTTCGACGGCGATCCGCGCGAAGCGCGCGAGGTGCTCGACCGCATTCATTCGTGGACGGGCGGCCATCCGTATCTCACGCAGAAAGTCGCGCGCGTGCTCGCGAGGCGCCGCGGGCGCCCGGAGCACGTCGAGCGGGTCGTGCGCGAGCTCTTCCTCGTGCCGGGCATCGCGCAGGAGGAGCCGCTGCTCGTGCACATGCGCGAGGCGCTGACCGAGCAGCGTCCCGGAATGCGGCAGCGGCTCGCGCTGCTCGACAAGATCGCGAAGGGCCTCGAGGTGTACGCGGATCCGGGGTCCCCGGGTGTCGCGTCGCTCGTGCTGTCCGGCGTCGTCGCCGTCGATCATCGGCGGCTCCGCTACCGCAACCGCATCTGCGCGCAGATCTTCAACAGCCGCTTCACGAGCGCCGCGCGGCCGTTCGACTGGCGAGCGACCGCCGCGGTCGCCGCGCTCGCGGCGATCGTCGTGTTCGTGCCTTTCTGGTACACGCAGATGCTGCCGCGGCCGTACATCCGGACGCTCTCGCTCGTGACGGACGACATCGCCGTCGCGGAGCAGGCCTACGAGCGCCTGCACCGTCTCCCCGGCTTCGCGCGCACGGCGGACCGCCTGCTCGCCGAGGCCGTGACGCGCCGGAGCGAACGCTCGACGACCTTGGCAGCGGCGCTCGAGGCAGACGAGGTGCTGCGGCGCCTGCCGGACGGCGACGCGCTCGCCGACGGGTTGCTCGCCGACTTCTGGCTGCGGCAAGCGGAGCGCGCCCGTCACGCGGAGCGCCGCGACGAGGCGCTGCTCTACGCCGCGCAGGCGCTCGACGCGCGCCCCGAGCGCGTGCGCGCGGTCGCGGCCGAGCTCGTCGGCCACGACTACCAGGCGCTCGAGCGCACTTTCCGCCTCTCCGCTGCGCCGCTCGCGTTCGAGCCCGATTGGGGCGACGCCCGGCTGACCGTCGTCGACGCCGCCAACCGCGCACAGCGGCTCGCGCTCGGCGACGTGCGCGGCGAGCCGGAGGCCGCGGTCCCGACCGTGCGGCTCACCGCCCTCCAGCATCTGCCGGTGCTGCGGGAGCTCAGCGTCGACGGCACCGGGGTGCAGGTGCGACTGGCAAACGACCGGCAGCCA
>CAYWGQ010000083.1:0-12492 GCA_964457725.1 uncultured Gammaproteobacteria bacterium | reverse complement strand
ACGGCACCGGGGCCGCGCGCGGTTTCGTGCTGACCCTCGACCTCGAGCATCCGGCCGCGAGCCAGCTCGCCGTCACGCTGACCGCACCGAGCGGCGCCGCGGTCGCGTTGCCGCTCGACCGCGCGGGCGCGACGGACGATGGCTTCAGGTTCTCGGCCGCCGCCGAGCCGCTCGCCGTGCTCGCGAACGAGGAGCGGCAAGGCGTCTGGCGGCTCGCCGTGATCGACCGGGTGCCGGGCGCGATCGGGCGGCTGTCCGGTTGGAGCCTCGAGTTCGCCGGGGGCGACGGGCCGTGGCGGGACGACCCGGAGCAGGGCATCGCGATCCCCGATCCGACCCGCACCGAGCAAGTTGCCGTCGAGGTCGGCGCCGGCGGGCGGCTCGCGCTCGCGCGGCCGGCGCGGCCGGGCGCGGTCGGCGCGCTGACGCTCTGGGATCTCGCCGCCGGGCGAATCAAGGCGGACCTCGAGATGCCGATCGAGCCGGACGTCGTCGCGTTCAATGCGCAGGGCACGCGGCTCCTGATCGTCGCGGACGGCACGCTCGCGGTCGTCGACACCGACACCGGCGCGCCGGTCGCGGAGTTCGTGACGCGGACCGAGTTCGTGCTGCCGCCGATGCTCGACCCGGACGGCGACTACGTCGCGATCGCCGAGCGGGACGCGGTAGGCCGGTCGCAGGTGAGCCTCCTCCGCTCGAGCGACGGCGAGCTGGTCGCGAGCCTCGCCGCGGGCGCCGATCTCGACTTCGGCGTGCTCGGCCCGCAGGCCCGCTACCTCGCGTTGCTCGAGGCCGAGCGGCACGTGCGGGTCGTCGATCCGCGGCGCGGCGTGGACGTCGCAGAGCTGCCGCACGACCGCGAGATCGTGCGGCTCGCGCCCGTGCCGGTCGGCGATCAGCTGCTGACCGTCGATTCCGCGGGCGACGTGCGCACCTGGCCGCTCGCGGTGCAGCGCGCGGGTGCCGAGCGGCCGTTGCCGACGCTGCTCGGCACGACGGTCGACCCGATGAGCCTCAGCGTCGCGACGGACGCCGCCGTCGTCGCGTACGAAGCCGCGAACGGCCACGTCGTCGTGCACGATCTCGGTGCCGCCCACGGCTTCTACGACCTGCGGGTCGAGCGGCGCGGGCCGGGAATCGTCACGCGGCTGTCGCCGGCGGGCGATCGGCTGGTGACGGCGAATGGGCGCGTGCTCAGGCTCTGGGCGCTCGAGCGGGCGCTGCCGGTGCCGCCGGGCGACATGCAGCTGACGGCGGCTGCCGTCGATCCGAGCGCGCGCGTCGCCGCGCTCGGGTTTCGCGGCGGCAACGTGCGTGTCAGGAGCTCGGCCGAGCTCGAGCGCGGCATCGAGCCCGCGAAGTCGGTCGACTACATCGGTCACCGGGGCGCGGTCACGGCGCTTGCGTTGAACGCCGCGCGCGGCACGATCGCGAGCGGCGGAGTCGACGGCGTCGTGCGCGCGTGGGAGCTCGCGAGCGTCGCGCCGACGGCGCACTTCATGCGGCATCCGGCGGGCCCGATCCATGCCGTCGCCGTCAGCCCGAACGGTCGCCTGCTCGGCAGCGCCGCCGAATACTCGGCGCGAGTCTGGGACGCCGCGACCGGGGAGCTCGTCGGGGAGGTGCTCGTGAACGGTGCGGCGCTCGCGCTCGCGTTCGCGCCGGACACATCGCTGCTCGCGGTCGGCGACAGCGCCGGCAACGTCTTCTTCGCCGAGCCGACGGGCTCGGTGCCGCTGCGATCGGCGCGCGCGCAGAGCGCCGTCACGAGCATCGCGTTCTCTCCGGATGGGCGGCTCGTCGCGACCGGCGACGACTCGGGCAGCTTGCAGCTGTGGGATCCGCAGAGCGGTGCGCCGTTCGGCGAGGCCCACGCGCTGCCGCTGCCGATTCGTTGGGTCGCGTTCGCCGCAGACGGCGGCCGGCTCTTCGCGTTGACCGATCACTGGGTCCACGCGCTCGCGATCGACGCACGCGCGCCGTACGTCGTCTCGAGTCTGCTGCTGCCGGTCGGCCTCGACCGCGGCACGGCGCTCGCGGCGCTGTCCGGCGAGCGGCTGCGGATCGTCGGCGCGCCTGGCATCGCGGCCGCCGGTTTCGTCGAGCTCGATCTCGCGGTGCCGTCGCTCGCGCCGCTGCCGCCGGAATCACCGCTTCTCGAGCGCGACTGGGGCGCGGCGCTCGGGCTTCAGGTCGCGGCGAACGGCGTTGCCGCGCCGCTGCCGTAGCTCGCGCGGCCCGGTCCTTCATTTCTGTGATCAGGCGCGCGGCCGAGAAGGCCGCGAGGCGCTATCGTGCCGGCCAGCTTTACGTAACAGCGGTGCGGAAACGCCTTGCTTGCGATGCCCATGCCACGCTCGGCCAGACGTCTCGCCGTCGTCGCGGCGACGGGCAGCCTCGCGCTCGCCGCGTGCGGCGGTCCTGAGCCGCGCACCTTCAACGACTTCATCGCCGACCCGATCGCCCGCGACGGCGCGCTCGCGCGCTGCAACGCGGATCGCGAGCGCAGCCTCCGCGACGTCGAATGTGCGAACGCGCGGCGTGCGGCGGCGGCGGTCGCGGTGCTCGAGGAGCGCGAGCGGCAGGCGCAGCTCGAGCGGGAATCCGAGCGCAAGCTCGAGGAGATCCGCAAGCTCGTCGCCTGGCAGCAGCAGCGCGAGCGGGAGGCCGCCGAGGCGGCCGCAGCCGCGGCGGAGGCCGCCTACGAGCGCCTGTGGCTCGAGTCGCAGGGCGCGGAGGCGGACGGGCCGGCCGGAGCGCTGTCGCCGGATCGCGAGCCGGCGTCGGAGCCCGGCGCCGAGAACGAGCGAGCCGAGGTACGGCTGCCGTTCTATCTCACGCCGGAGACCGAGCCGGTCACGAGCGAGTCGATCGTCGCCGCCGACTGAGCGCGCGCCGGGCCTCGCTCAGGGCGCCGGCTCGAGCGGATAGATCGTCGCGCCTTCCTCTTCGTCGACCGCCCTGGACGGCATGCGCATCGGGCCGCTGCGCGTGATCGGTCGAGCGGCCTCGGCGAGCACGTCGAGGAACTGGCGTACCTCGGACGGCGTTCCCGCGTGCACCGGGCGGAACGGCTCGGCGCCGGTGCCGCGGTAGAAACGTTCGCTGCCTTGCTCGTCGACGTCGAGCCGTGCGCCTTCGAACGCCGCGCCGGCGAAGAGCCCGCGGCTGCGAAGATAAGCGTAAACCTCCGAGCGCGCGGTGACCGTCGACGCGGAGCGCCGGCCCAACGGGCCCGCGATCGCCGCGGCTTCGCCGCCGAGCGTGAAGCGCCCGTCCTCGATGTTCCGCACGGACCGGTCGTTCGCGAAGATCAGCACGAGATCGGCGGACTCGACGCCGAACTGCCAGCCGATGCTGCCGCCGGTGACCGTGATGAACGCGGGATTCGCCCATTCGCCGTTCGGTGTGCGTACCGTCAGCACGCCGCGCCCGCGGCGTCCGCCGAGAATGAAGCCGCCGCGTATCACGTTTGGGACGACGGCGATGCCGCGCGCCTGCTGCAGGAGCTCGACCGGAATGCCGTTCTCCTCGTTCGTCGTGAACGTGCGCAGCACGTCGGCGGCCTGCGCGAGCTTCGCGGCGTCGTCCTGCGCACGGGCGGGGGACGCGGCGAAGCCGAGCAGCAGGGCGCATGCGGCGGCGGCGAGTATTCGCGCGAGCATGCGCGCACGCTAGAGCAAAACGCGCGGGCGATCAACGTTTCTAGATCGCGGCCGTGGGAGGCAGAGGACAACCGAGCGTCGCCGCGATCGCACGGAAGAGCTCCGCTTCCTCGATCGCGACGTGCCGATCGTGGCGGATCGTCGCGAGCACGGCCGCAAGCACTGCGCGCTTCGCACGCGGCCGGAGCGTCGCGAGCGTCGCGAGCGACGCGTCCAGATCCGCGAAGCTGCCGGAAGCAGCGGCGTATGCGTCGGACGCTCCTGCGCCGTTCTCGGCCGCCGCTGCCGCGGAGCCGCGTTCGCGCGTGTCGCCGAGCGCCGCGAGCCCCGCCGCGAAGGCAGCGTTCGCGGCGGCCGTATCGCGCTGACCGACGCGGGCGACGTTCGCGAGCAGCCGCTCTACCGCTTCGCGCTCGCCGAGCCGCCGGCTTCGCGCCGGCGCGCGCTCGAGCAGGTAGTGCTCGAGGAGCCGCAGCAGCGCGTAGCCGAAGAGCCGCTCTTCCCCGTCGAGCGCCGTGACTTTGCCTGCGAGCTCGAACAGGTACTCGAGCTCCGCGCGCGGTCGCCGACGCAATGCCGGCACGGCGATCTCGACGAGCGGCAGCTTCAGCTCCGGCCGCAAGGCGTCGAGCTCGCGGAGCAGCGTGCGCACGCGAGCGGCCCGCTCCGCGCCGAGCTGACGCTCGACGAGCGCGAGCTGGCGACGGCGGAGCTCCGTGTCGGCGGCGTGCGCGAGCGCGAGCACGAGCAGGAAGCTGCCGTCGCGCGTGTGCGCCGCGTGATAGATCTCCTCGGGCAGCGCGGACCGCAGCGCCTCGCCGACCTCGGCGGTCTCGATCTCTCCGGCGCGGTCGAGCAGCGTCGCGGCCGGGACGGCCGCGGGCGCGAGGGCCGCGGCGCCCGCGCGCTCGGCGCCAGCGGCGGTCGCTGCGGGGGCCGTGCTTGCGAGGCTCCGCGGATCGAACGACGGCTCGAGCGCGCGTATCCGCTCCTCGAGCGGCGGGTGCGTCGCGAACCAGCCGACGAACGTGCGGCTGCCGCGCCCGAACAGCATGTGCGCGATCTCCTCCGCGTCGGCGGCCGAGAAGCTGCTCGTGTGGCCGGCGATCTTTTTCAACGCGCCGGCGAGCCCGGACGGCTCGCGGGTGAACTGCACGGCGCAGGCGTCGGCGAGCCGCTCCCGCTCGCGCGAGACGGCCGCCTTGATCAGCCGCGACAGCAGCACGCCGATGCCGCCGATGATCGTGAGCCCGAGGCCGAGCACGACCGCCGCGGCGGTGCCGCCGCTCGTGCGTCCGCGCCGTCCCGTCCGCGCGCTCCGCAGCAGCCAGCGGCCGACGAGCGACAGCACGAGAATGCCGAAGGACGCGCCGATCAGCCGCTGATTGAGCCGCATGTCGCCGTTCAAGATGTGGCTGAACTCGTGCGCGACGACGCCCTGCAGCTCGGCGCGGTTCAGGCGCTCGAGCGCACCGCGGGTCACCGCGATCGCGGCGTTCTCGGGCGCGAGCCCGGCCGCGAACGCGTTGATGCCCGGTTCCTGCTCGAGCACGAAGATGTCCGGGACCGGCAGCCCGGACGCGATCGCCATCTCCTCGACCACGTTTATGAGGCGCCGGTGCACCGGATCCGTGCCTTCGCCCGTGATCTCGGTGCCGCCCATCATCCGCGCGACCTGATCGCCGCCGCGCGCGAGCATCGCCGTGCGGTACAGGCTCGCGGTCAGGATGGCCGCGAGCACGCCGGCCGCGACCAGCAGCAGCGAGCCGCCAGAGCGAGCGATCAGGCCGGCGACGCCTTCACCGTCGAGCAGCCAGGCGCCGTTCTCGAGGTAGGGCGCGGCCACGACGGCGACGAGCAGCGTCGTCGCTGCGACCACCGCGAGAAACGCGAGCGCGAAGAGCGCGACGAGCACCACGGTCGCCCGGCGCGAGCGCTCCTGCCGCGCGAAGAAGTCCAACGGCGTCTCCGCCGATCAGCCGAACGAGACTTTCGGCGCCTCGCGTGCCTCGGGCCGGCCGATGTCGAGAAACTCCGCCGCCTTGAAGTTGAAGAACCCGGCGATCAGGTTGCTCGGGAAGTTCTCGCACGCGTTGTTGAACGCCATGACCGCGTCGTTGAACGCCTGCCGCGCGAACGCGACCTTGTTCTCGGTCGAAGCGAGCTCTTCTTGAAGGCTCAGCATGTTCTGGTTCGCCTTCAGATCGGGGTAGGACTCCGCGAGCGCGAACAGCCGCCCGAGCGTGCCCGTGAGCGTCTGCTCGGCCGCCGCGAGATCGCGGATCGCGCCCGCGTCCGCCGGGTCGGACGCCGCCCGGCGCAGGCCGGCGACGGCCGCGCCGCGGGCGGCGGTCACCGCCTCGAGCGTCGCGCGCTCGTGGCCCATGTAGCCCTTCACTGCCTCCACGAGGTTCGGGATCAGGTCGTAGCGGCGCGTGAGCTGCACGTCGATCTGCGCAAAAGCGTTACGCACGCGGTTGCGCAGGTTCACGAAATTGTTGTACATGACGATCGCCCACAGCACGACGGCGATCAGAATGCCGAGCACGATCAAGCCTTCCATCCGCGCGCTCCCCGTGGAATCGACCGCGCGGAGAATAAGCACAGCGCCGTCCGGCCGGCAACGGCCGAGGTCGCAGTTGCGGGCTCTCGCGGCCGCGGCGGGGGCGCTCGCAGCGCTCGCCGCAGGCGCCGCCCGGGCGGAATGGGTCGGGGAGGCGATCGACCTGATGGGCACGCGGGTGTCGGTCGAGCTCTGGCACGACGATCCGGCGCAAGGCGAGGCGCTCGTCGACGCGGTGCTCGAGGAGTTTCGGCGGATCGACCGCGGGATGAGCACGTACAAGCCCGAGAGCGAGATCTCGCAGCTGAACGCTGCCGCGGCCGAGCGGCCGTTCGTCGCGAGCGAGGAGCTGTTCGGATTGATCGAGCGCTCGCTCGAGCTCTCGGCGGCGAGCGGCGGCGCGTTCGACATCACTTACGAAAGCGTCGGCTATCTCTACGACTTCCGCGAGCGCCGGCATCCGGACGCGGCCGAGGTGGCCGAGCGGCTCCCGGCGATCGACTACCGCCACGTCGAGCTCGATCGCGCGAAGCGCACGGTGCGCTTCGCTACGCCGGGCGTGCGAATCAACCTCGGCGGCATCGCGAAGGGTTACGCGGTCGAGCGCGGCGCGGAGATGCTGCGTGCCGCAGGCGTCCGCCATGCCGTGCTGAACGCGGGCGGCGACACGCGCGTCGTCGGCGACCGGCGCGGCCAACCGTGGCTGATCGGCATCCGCCATCCGCGTCTCGACGGCGCGGTCGTCACGCGGCTGCCGCTCGTCGACGAGGCGATCTCGACGTCCGGCGATTACGAGCGCTACTTCGAGGAGGATGGGCGCCGTTATCACCACATCCTCAATCCGTCGACCGGGCTGCCGACCGAGGGCGTGCTGAGCGTGACCGTCATCGGGCCGGACGCGACGATCACCGACGGGTTGTCGACGACGCTGTTCGTGCTCGGCGCGGAGGAAGGTCTCGCGCTGATCGAGCGCTTCGACGGCTACGAAGCCGTCGTCGTCACGAGCGACGGCACGCTGTCGTACTCGAGCGGCCTCGCCCCGCCCCCGTAGGAGCGGCTGTCCAGCCGCGACTGCCGCCACGTGCAGGTCACCGTGGGCCCTGATGTGCATCGCCCCTCCGAGGAGCGTCGCGCGCAGGATGCGCGCGCCGCAGCCTACAGGGAGGTATTCACGGCGGTCCTCGGAGGGGCGATGCACAGCAGGGCCCTTCGGCGTTACCGCGCGGAGGCCGCTCCCACGAGCGTCAGGCGAACGCTTCGACAGCGACGGCCTTGATCAGCGCGAGCACCTCGCGCCCCGGCGCGAGGCCGAGGTTGCGGACCGCGTCGGCCGTCACGAGCGCGAGGAGCGGCGTTCCCTCGACGGCAAGCCGCACGACGCGCAGCTCCGGCTGCGCGGCGTCGCGGATCTCGGCGACCCGCGCCGCGACGATGTTATGGAGCGACAGCCCCCGGGGCCGCTCGGTCGCGAGGATCACCTCGCGCGAGGAGATCGTGAGCCGCACGCGTGCGCCGAGCGGCGCGGCGATCGCCGGGACGAGCAGCGCGAGCGCCCCGGCTGCGACGGTCGTCAGCTGCCGCTCGGGGTGCTGCGCCGCGACTTCGGCGTCGAGCGCGACCGCGGGCTCGCGCTTCCCCGCAAGCCCAAACGGCAGCGAGCCCGCGGCCGTCAGCTCCGCGACCGAGCCCTTCGCCGTGACGCGGCCCGCCTCGAGCACGACGACCTCCGCGGCGAGCCGCGCGACGTCCTCGAAGTCGTGCGTGACGAGGACGACCGGCACGCCGAGCGCGCGATGGAGCACCGCGAGCTCGTGCTGGAGCGCGTCGCGCAACGCGCGATCGACGGACGCGAACGGCTCGTCGAGCAGCAGCACGGCCGGATCGCGGGCGAGAGCACGGGCGATCGCGACGCGCTGCTGCTGGCCGCCGGAGAGGGCGGCCGGGAGCCGCTCCGCGTATTCCTCGAGATGCACGAGCGCGAGCAGCTCCGCGACGCGGCGCTCGCGCGCGCGCCGCGGCACGTGGCTCATCGCCGCGAGCAGCTGCCCGCGCACGTCGAGGTGCGGAAACAGCGCGTAATCCTGGAACACGAGCCCGACCGAGCGGCGGTGCGGCGGCAGCACGCGTCCGGCCGCCGTGTCCGCCCAGACCTCGCCGTTGCAGCGGACGAACGTCTCGGCGGGCGTGTAGAGCCCGGCGATCGAGCGGAGGACGGTGCTCTTGCCGGCGCCGGACGGGCCGAACAGCGCGGTGATCGCGCCCGGCGCGGCCGCGAGCTCGACGTCGAGGGGGATCGGCCCCGCCTGCCGCAGACGCACGGCCAGGCCGCGTGCGACCGGCTCAGCCACGCCGCGGCGCCCGTCGGCCAGCCGAATGCGCGATGCCGAGCGCGACGACGGAGACGACGAGGAGGAAGAGCGCCATCGCGCCCGCCGCGCGCTCGTCGAACGCCTGCACGCGGTCGTAGATCGCGATCGAGATCGTGCGCGTCTCGCCCGGGATCGCGCCGCCGACCATCAGCACGACGCCGAACTCGCCGAGCGTGTGCGCGAACGTCAGCACGAACGCGGTCAGCAGCCCCGGCCACGCGAGCGGCAGCTCGACTCGGCGAATCGAGCGCCACGTGCCCATGCCGCTCACGCGCGCGGCGTCACGCACGTTCGGCGGGATCGCCGCCAACGCGTTCTTGATCGGCTGCACGGCGAACGGCACGTTGACGATCAGCGACGCGACGACGAGGCCCGTGAAGCTGAAAGCGAGCGGCTCGCCGAAGACGGCCGCCAGCGCGCGGCCCGACACGGACTGCGCGCCGAGCAGCGTCAACAGGTAGAAGCCGACGACGGTCGGGGGCAGCACGAGCGGCAGCGCGACGGCGGCTTCGACGAAGCCGGATCCGGGAAAAGGGCGGTAGGCGAGCAGCCGCGCGAGCGCGAACGCGAGCGGCAGCAACACGACGACGGTGATCGCCGCGAGCTCGAGCGAGAGTCGGAGCGCGATCCAATCCATGCGTTAGCCGTCCGGCAACACGAAGCCGTAGCGAGCGAAGATCGCCCGCGCCGCCGGCGACTGAACGAACGCGTAGAAGCGCTCCGCGGCCGGCGATGCCCGCGCGGTCAGCACCATCCGTTGACGGAGCGGCGCGTGCGCTTCCGCAGGCACGAGCGCGTGGCGTCCGCGGCGCTCGAGCGTCGGCGACAGCACGAGGGAGTAGGCGACCAGGCCCGCGGCCGCGTTGCCGCTCGCCGCGAACTGTGCCGCCTGCGAGACGTTCTCGCCGAGGAGGAGCCGCGGCTCGAGGGCGACCCAGAGCCCGGCGGCGCGCAGCGCCTGCTCGGCCGCGCGACCGTACGGCGCATGCTCCGGATTCGCGATCGCGAAGCGGTCGAGCTCGCCTGCGGCGAGCAGCGGCCGGAGGCCGTCGAGCCCTCGAGCGGGGTCGACCGGCGAGCCGTGCGGCGCGAACAGCGCGAGGCGCCCGACCGCGTAGAGCACGCCCTCGTCACGCGTCAATCCGGCGCGGACGAGCCGCTCGACGTACGCTTCGTCGGCCGAGAAGAACAGCTCGAACGGTGCGCCTTGCTCGATCTGACGCGCGAAGTTGCCGGACGAGCCGAACGTCAAGCGCACGTCGCCGTGTCCTTCGCGGCGGTAGGCGTCTTTGATCTCCTCGAGCGCGAAGCCCAGGTCGGACGCGGCTGCAACGGCCGGGGCGCTGCCGTCGCGCGCCGACTGCGCGAGCACGGGGCTCGCGAGCAGCGCGAGCATGCAGGCCGCGACGATACGTCCGAGGGCGCCGATCGACCGCACGTGTCTGGTTCCTCGCTCCGCCGCCGTTCCGCCGATCAGAAGCCGCGGCCGAAGCGAAGCTCGATCCGCAGTGCCGCTTCGCTGCGCCGTTTCGCCATGGCGGCTAGGCTACCCGCGAAGGGCGGCTTGCGCACGCGCTCGGCGTGGAATCCGAGCGTCGCACGCCCTCGGTTCGCTGGGGCGATGCCGCGCGCTGCCGCTCAGGCGGTCTCGCGCCGGCGGTCGATCGGCGTGACGTTCGGCGCGGATTCGGCCGCGAAGTAGCGGCGCATCTTGATCGCGGCGCGAAGCTTCGCGACGCGCACGTATTGCTGGTGCAGCAGATCCTTCATGACCTCGACGAGCACCGCTGCGTGCTCGGCGCCGAGCTCGGGCGGCGGGCGCTCTGTGGCGAAGAGCGCCGTGCGCAGATGCTCGGCGAGCGGGGTGGCGAGCTCGGCCGTCTCGACGACGTCGGCATAGCATTCGAGCAGCCGGCGGCGGGTCTTGATGTCGGTTCCGGCCGCCTCCAGCGTTCGCCGGCACATCGACGCGAACGCGTTGTGGCAGCCGGCGGTGTAGCAGTCCAGCGCTTCGCGGAACAGCGCCTCGACGTCGCGCGGCAGATAGCTGAACGGGAAGCGCTCCTTCGGTCGCTCCACCTCGACGAGATTCGAGGCGAGCACGACGCGGTCCGGCTCGAACGCGCGAACGGCAGCACGGACGAAGCGCGGCTCGTTGCACGCAGCACAGCTGTACGCGATCCCGACGTGGCGGGGCCGCGCTGCGACGAGCGCTTCGTAAGACGGGGTCGCCAGCGGGACTAGCTGAGCGTGTGCTCCGCAGTGCGGGCACTCGCGAGAGACCGTTTCCGCCTGTGTGAAGCCATTGTCTTTATTAACATAAATGGTCAAGTGACTGGCCTCTGCGACGCAGTGTAAGGTTTCGTTCGACGCGAGGAAATAGCTGGCACGGGGCTTGCCTCGTTCGTCGCTCTCGTTTTCGAGGAGGCAGACGACATGGCAATGGCACTCCGCAAATCCGCGTTCTTGCACGGTATTCCGCTCGCGGCCGCGCTCGTGCTGCTCGGCTGCGAGCGGCCGTCCACCGAACCCGAGCCCCTCGGCCGCGCCGCGCACGGCGACGGCTTCGTGCTCGCGCAGGCCGGCGGACCGACCGTGGCCCGCGCGCGCGCCGAGCTCGAGCCGGTCGACGGCAGCGATGCGCGCGGCTCCGTCGAGTTCCGTCCCGGCGCCGACGGCGCGCTCGAGATCGTCGCAGCGGTCAGCGGCATGGAGCCCGGCACGTACGGGATCCACGTCCACGAGGTCGGCGATTGCTCCGGTGACGCCGCGTCGGCCGCCGGCGATCATTTCTCGCCGGATGGCGATACGCACGGCGGGCCGTACGATTCGCGCGGCGAGCGGCACGCGGGCGACCTCGGCAACATCACCGTCGACTCGCGGGGCGAGGGCCGGAAGGAGGTGTCGCTCGAGGAGCTCGCGCTCGGCGGGCGGTACGGGGTCGTCGGCCGCGCGGTCATCGTGCATTCGGGCGAGGACGACCTGCAGTCGCAACCGTCCGGCGAGTCCGGCGACCCGATCGCGTGCGGCGTGATCGAGCCCGCGCCCGCATCCCGCGCGCCGGGCTAACGACGGCCTCTGTGCATCCACGCCGCTCGATGCACCGGCAGCGCGTCGCGCTCGAAGAGCGCGATCTTCCGGTAGGAGCGGCTGTCTAGCCGCGACTGCGGCTTCGTTCGGCGTCGCGGTGGTCGCGGCTGACAGCCGCTCCTACCTGACGGGATCGCACCACGCGGCAACCCGGCGGGAGTCGTTCCGAGCGCAGACGTCGCCCGTTACGACGCGAGGCGCTTGTAGCGGACGCGGTGCGGTTGGTCCGCGTCGTCGCCCTTGCGGCGGCGCAGGTCGGCCGCGTAATCCGCGTAGTTGCCCTGGAAGAAGACGACCTCACTGTCGCCCTCGAACGCGAGGATGTGCGTCGCGATCCGGTCGAGAAACCAGCGGTCGTGCGAGATCACGACCGCGCTGCCCGGGAACGCGAGCAACGCCTCCTCGAGCGCGCGCAGCGTCTCGACGTCGAGGTCGTTCGTCGGCTCGTCGAGCAGCAGCAGGTTGCCGCCGCTCTTCAGCACCTTCGCGAGGTGCACGCGGTTGCGCTCGCCGCCCGACAGCAGCCCGACCTTCTTCTGCTGGTCCGTGCCGCGGAAGTTGAACCGGCCGACGTACGCCCGCGACGGCGTCTCGTAGCCGTTCACGCGAAGGATGTCCTGGCCGTCGCTGATCTCCTCCCAGACGGTCTTGTCCGGATCGAGCTTGTCGCGCGACTGATCGACGTACGCGAGCTGCACGGTATCGCCGATGCGGATCGTGCCGCTCGTCGGCGGCTCCTGGCCGACCAGCATCCGGAACAGCGTCGTCTTGCCGGCGCCGTTCGGTCCGATGATGCCGACGATGC
>CAYWGQ010000082.1:0-16391 GCA_964457725.1 uncultured Gammaproteobacteria bacterium | reverse complement strand
TCGACGCGGCGTCCCGCACGAAGGTCGACGATACGCGCGAGCTGCTCGATAACGTGCAGTACGCCCCGACGCGGGGGCGGTTCAAGGTGTACCTGATCGACGAGGTGCACATGCTCTCGACACATTCCTTCAACGCGCTGTTGAAGACGCTCGAGGAGCCGCCGCCGCACGTGAAGTTCCTGCTCGCGACGACCGACCCGCAAAAGCTGCCGATCACGGTGCTGTCGCGCTGCCTGCAGTTCAACATGAAGAAGCTGACGCCGGGCCAGATCCAGGCGCAGCTCGAGAAGATCTGCGCGGCCGAGGGCGTCGCGGCCGACCCGGACGCGCTCCGTGCGCTCGCGCGCGCCGCCGACGGCAGCATGCGCGACGCGTTGAGCCTGCTCGACCAGGGCCTCGCGTTCGGCGGCGGCAAGGTCGAGCTCGACGCGATGAACGACATGCTCGGGACGATCGACCGGGCGCACGTGCTGCGCTTGATCGACGCGCTCGCCCGGCAGGACGGCGCCGCGCTGCTCGCCGAGGTCGAGCAGCTCGACGAGCGGGCGCCCGACTACGGCGCGGTGCTCGACGACTTGCTCGCGGTGCTCCAGCGGATCGCGGTCGTGCAGCTCGTCGGCGAGCGGACGAGCGAGGACGATCCGGCCGAGATCGCCACGCTCGCCGCCGCGATCTCGCCCGAGGACACGCAGCTGTACTACCAGATCGCGCTGCACGGGCGGCGGGATCTGCCGATCTGCCGCGACGCGCGGATGGGCTTCGAGATGACGCTGCTGCGGATGCTCGCGTTCCGCCCGGCCGACGCCGGAACTGCGGCGGTGCGGCCGACCGGCGGGCAGGGCGCCGCGCGGCCCGCAGCCGTCGCGCGGCCGGCGACGGCCGAGGCGCCGGCAGCCGCGCCGCGGCCGACCGCTCGGGGCGGCGCGTCCGCGCTGACGGCCGGCGAGGTCGACTGGCACGCGCTGCTCCAGGCGGCGGACGTGAAGGGAGCGGCGCGGCAGCTCGCCGATCACTGCGAGCTCGAGGCCGTCCGCGGCGACGCGTGGCAACTCGTTCTGAGCGAGGACAAGGCGCATCTGAACACTCAGCAGGTGCGCTCGCGGCTCGAGGCCGCGATCGGCGAGCATCTCGGGCGGACGCTGAAGCTCACGATCACGCCGGGCCGGCCGCGGAACCCGACTCCGGCGGAAGTTCGCGCTGCGGGCGAGAGCGACCGGCTGCGCGAGGCTCGCGCCGCGATCGAGCAGGATCCGACCGTGAAGGCCGTGCAGGCGGCCTTCGACGCGGTGCTCGACGACAACAGCATCCGGCCTGCGAAGAACCAGTGAGGGAACGATGAAAGGCTTGAGCCAGTTGATGAAGCAAGCTCAGGAAATGCAGGCCAACATGCAGAAGGCCCAGGAGGAGCTTGCCGAGACGGAGGTGGAGGGCGCCGCCGGCGGCGGCATGGTCAAGGTCGTCGTCACCTGCAAGCACGAGGTGCGGAAGGTGGCGATCGAGGATTCGCTGCTCGGCGACGACAAGGACATGCTGGAGGATCTGATCGCGGCTGCTTTCAACGATGCGAACCGCAAGATCGAGCAGACGACGCGCGACAAGCTCGCCGCGCTGACCGGCGGGCTCGCGTTACCCGGCGGCCTGAAGCTGCCGTTCTAGGGATCGTCGTCCGGGCCGTGAGCGAAGGTTACTCGCCGCTGCTGACGCAGCTGATCCAGGCCCTGCAGGTCCTGCCGGGCGTCGGCAACAAGTCGGCGCAACGGATGGCGCTCCATCTGCTCGACAAGGATCGTGCCGGTGCACGCCGGCTCGCGTCCGCGCTAGACGAGGCGACGCGCGAGATCCGCAACTGCGAGATCTGCCGGATGCTGACCGAGGAGCCGATCTGCCGGTTCTGCTCGAGCGAGCGGCGGGATCGCGAGCAGCTCTGCGTGCTCGAGACGCCCGCCGACCTGCTCGCGATCGAGCAATCGGGGGCGTATCGCGGGCGCTATTTCGTTCTGATGGGACACCTCTCGCCGATCGACGGCATCGGCCCGAGCGAGCTCGGCCTCGAGCTGCTCGAGCAGCGCCTCGCGGAGGGGGAGGTCGACGAGATGATCGTCGCGACGAGCGTGACGGTCGAGGGCGACGCGACCGCGCAGCTCGTCGCCTCGCTCGCGCGCAAGTACGGCGTGCGCGCGAGCCGCATCGCGTACGGAGTTCCGGTCGGCGGCGAGCTCGAGTTCGTCGACAGCGGCACGCTGTCGCGCGCGCTCGCCGGCCGTCGGCAGCTCGAGGCGGTCGGACACGAGGAGGGACAACGATGAGCGCGGAAAGACCCGCCGACTGCCTGTTCTGCAAGATCCTCGCGCGCGAGGTGCCGGCCGACGTGCTGCACGAGGACGAGCACGTGCTCGCGTTCCGGGACATCCGCCCGCAGGCGCCGTTCCACGCGCTCGTGATCCCGAAGCGGCACCTGGCGACGCTGAACGACTTCTCCGCGGACGACGCGGAGCTAGCGGGACGGCTGCTCTTGACGGGGCAGCGCCTCGCGGCCGAGCACGGGTTGCCCGGCTATCGCGTCGCGATGAACGTGAACCGCGAGGGCGGGCAGGTTGTCTTCCATGCCCACCTGCACGTGCTCGGTGGGCGGCCGATGAAGCCCACGCTCGGCTGACGGGCGGGGAGAGCCGGTGAATCGCAAAGACAATCTGATTTGGATCGATCTCGAGATGACGGGTCTCGATCCGGACCGCGACGTCATCATCGAGATCGCGACGATCGTGACCGACAAGGAGCTCACCGTGCTCGCCGAAGGGCCGGTCTGCGCGATACACCAGCCGGACTCGGTCCTCGCGGCGATGGACGAGTGGAACACGCGCACCCACGGCGCGTCCGGCCTGACCGAGCGGGTGCGCGAGAGCACGGTGACGGTCGCCGAGGCCGAGCAGGCGACCCTTGCGTTCCTGCGCCAGTACGTCGATCAGGGCGCCTCGCCGATGTGCGGCAACAGCGTCTGTCAGGACCGCCGGTTCCTCGTCCGCTACATGCCGGAGCTCGCGAAGTACTTCCACTACCGCAACCTCGACGTCTCCACGCTGAAGATTCTCGCGCGGCTCTGGGCGCCGGAGATCAGCGAGCGGTTCGAGAAGCAGTCGGTGCACCTCGCGCTCGCCGACATCCACGATTCCATCCGCGAGCTCCGGTTCTACCGCGAGCATTTCTTCAAGCGCTGAGGCCGAGGTCAGGGCCCGGCAACGTGCCCGGCCGTGATCCGGAACATTCCCTGAAGAGGCCAGATCGGCTAGTCTCGCACCCTCTTCGCGCGTGGAGCGGCGGATGCCGAGCGGAAAAGCGGGATTGGGGTTGCTGCTGTGGCTGTCGATCGTCGGGACGGCCTACGGCCAGACACGCTACATCTCCGACCAGCTGATCGTGCCGCTGCGGACCGGACCGAGCATTCGCAACGCGATCACCCGCAACTTGCCGGCGGGCACGACGGTCGAGGTGCTCGAGCGGGACGAGGAGTCGGGCTACTCGCGCGTCCGGCTGCCGGATCGCGGCACGGAAGGTTGGCTCGAGACGCAGTACCTCGTGGCGGAGCCGATCGCGCGCGACCGGCTCGCCGCCGCCGAGCGCTCGCTCGAGACCGCACGCTCGAGGACGGCCGAGCTCGAGCGCGAGGTCGAGGGGCTCACGGCGGAGCTCGAGGCGGCGCGTGCCGCGCTCGATGCGGCCCGGGCCTCGAGCGGCGACCTTCGCGAGGAGCTCGCGGACGTGCGCTCGGCTTCCGCGAACGCGATCGCGATCCGCGACGAGAACGAGCGGCTCGAGCGCGAGCTCCGGATGCGCGAGCGCGAGGTCGAGGCGCTCACGCTCGAAAAGGCCGCGCTCGCGAACCGCGAGCGGCAGAACTGGTTCGTCGTCGGCGCGGCCGTGTTGACCGGCGGCATCGTGATCGGGCTCGTGCTGCCGAGCCTGCGCCGCCGCCGGCGCGAGTGGTAGAAGTCGCGGCTGCCCCGCGAGAGGGCGCGCTGCCGCTAGTGAGGCCGGTGCTCGGCGAGGTAGAGCCAGGTGTCGAGCATCGAGTCCGGGTTCAACGACATGCTCTCGATGCCCTGCTCGAGCAGCCACTCGGCGAAGTCCGCATGATCGGACGGCCCCTGTCCGCAGATACCGATGTACTTGCCGCGCTCGCGGCAACCCTTGATCGCGAGCGCGAGCAGCTTCTTCACGGCGGGGTCGCGCTCGTCGAATAGCCGCGCGATCTTCCCCGAGTCGCGGTCGAGGCCGAGTGTCAGCTGCGTCATGTCGTTCGAGCCGATCGACATCCCGTCGAAGTGCTCGAGGAACTCGTCGACGAGCAGCGCATTGCTCGGGATCTCGCACATCATGATCAGCTTCAAGCCGTTCTTGCCGCGCTCGAGACCGTTCGCCGCGAGAAGCTGCACGACCTCGCGCGCCTCCGCGACCGTCCGCACGAACGGCACCATCACCTGGACGTTCGTGAGTCCCATGTCCTCGCGAACCCGGCGCAACGCGCGGCATTCGAGCTCGAAACAGGCGCGGAAGTCCGGGTCGACGTAGCGGGACGCGCCGCGGAACCCGAGCATCGGGTTCTCCTCGAGCGGCTCGTAGCGGTCGCCCCCGATCAGATTCGCGTACTCGTTCGACTTGAAGTCCGACAGCCGCACGATCACGGGCTTCGGCGCGAACGCCGCGGCGATCGTGCCGATGCCTTCCGCGAGCTTCTCGACGAAGAACGTCACGGGATCCGGGTAGCCCGCCATCTGCTCGCGAATGAGCTCGCGGACGGACTCGTCCTGGCTGTCGAGGTCGAGCAGCGCCTGCGGGTGCACGCCGATCATCCGATTGATGATGAACTCGAGGCGGGCGAGGCCGACGCCGTGGTTCGGAATCGACGCGAAGGCGAACGCGCGATCGGGGTTACCGACGTTCATCATCAGCTGCACGGGCAGCTCGGGGAGCTCGCCGAGACGAACCTCCTGCCGCTCGAACTCGAGCTTGCCGTCGTAAACGAAGCCCTCGTCGCCCTCGGCGCAGGAGACGGTGACGGGGGCGCCGTCCGGGATGCGCTCGGTCGCGTCGCCGCAGCCGACGACCGCCGGGATGCCGAGCTCGCGCGCGATGATCGCGGCGTGACAGGTTCGTCCGCCGCGGTTCGTCACGATCGCGGCCGCGCGCTTCATGATCGGCTCCCAATCCGGGTCCGTCATGTCGGTGACGAGCACCTCGCCGTCGTTGAGCAGATGCATCTGCTTCGCGCTCGAGACGATTCGTGCGTTTCCGGCGCCGACCTTCTGGCCGATGCTGCGGCCCGTCGCGAGCACGCGGCCTTTCTCCTTCAGCGCGAAACGCACCGTGCTCTGCACCTGCTGACTCTGCACCGTCTCGGGGCGCGCCTGGAGGATGTAGAGCGCGCCCGTGCGCCCGTCCTTCCCCCACTCGATGTCCATCGGCCTGCCGTAGTGCCGCTCGATGATGAGGGCTTGCCGGGCGAGGCTCTCGATGTCCGCATCCGTCAGCGCGAAGCGCGCGCGGTCGGCGGGCTCGACGTCGACCAGCTTCACGCGTGCGCCGCCGTCGCCGTAGACGAGCTTCTGGGCCTTCGAGCCGAGGTTGCGCCGGATGATCGAGACGCGCCCGGCCTCGAGTGCGGGCTTGTAGACGTAGTACTCGTCCGGGTTGACCGAGCCTTGGACGACGGTCTCGCCGAGGCCGTAGGCCGCGGTGATGAACACGACGTCGCGGAAGCCGGACTCGGTATCGAGCGTGAACAGCACGCCGGCCGCGCCGAGATCGCTGCGCACCATGCGCTGCACGCCGGCCGAGAGCGCGATCTGCGAATGGTCGAAGCCTTGATGCACGCGGTAGGCGATCGCGCGATCGTTGAAGAGCGAGGCGAAGACCTCGTGGATGCCCGCGATCACGGCTTCGAGACCGCAGACGTTCAGCAGCGTCTCCTGCTGGCCCGCGAACGAGGCCTCGGGCAAGTCCTCGGCGGTCGCCGAAGAGCGGATCGCGACCGCGAGGCTCGGGTCGTCCGCGGCGAGCTTTCGCCAAGCGTCCGCGACTTCCTGCTCGAGCCGCGCCGGCAGCGGCGCGGCCTTGATCATCGAGCGGATCTCCGCGCCGCGCCTCGCCAGCTCCTCGACGTCGTCGACGTCGAGAGTCGAGAGGCGCTCGCGAATCTGCTCGTCGAGCCCGTTCTCACGCAGGAAGTCTCGGTAGGCCGTCGCCGTGGTAGCGAACCCGTCCGGCACGTCGATGCCGAGGCGCCCGAGCTTGCCGATCATCTCGCCGAGTGAGGCGTTCTTGCCGCCGACCAACGAAACGTCCTCGATCCCGACCTCGGCGAACTCGACGACGTAGCGGCTCACGATGCGTTACCTTGTGAAAGCGGGCCGAACCGTAACGACGGCCCGAGCGGCAACGGAGCGGCGATGGAAGAGCGGACGGTTTTTCTGGTCTCCGACCAGACCGGAGTCACGGTGGAGACGCTGGGGCACACACTCCTCACGCAGTTCGATACTGTGAAATTCAAGCTAGTGACTGTGCCATTTGTGGATACCGTTGACAAGGCGAGGCAGGTGGCGGCGCGCGTGAATCGAGTCGCGGAGGAGCAGGGCGTTCGGCCGATCGTCTTCACGAGCCTCGTGCAGGAGGAGCTGCGCAAGCCCCTCGCGGAGAGCAAAGGCTTCGTGCTCGACTTCTTCGACGCATTCGTCGCCCCGCTCGAGGAGGAGCTCGCGATCAAGTCCTCGCATATGCTCGGACGCGCCCACGGCATGTTCGACGTGCAAAGCTACGATCTGCGGATCGACGCGACGAACTACGCGATCGCCGCCGACGACGGCCACGGTGTGCGATACTACGACCGCGCGGACGTCATCCTGATCGGCGTCTCCCGGTCGGGCAAGACGCCGACTTGTCTCTATCTCGCGCTTCAGTACGGAGTGTTCGCCGCGAACTATCCGCTGGCCGAGGAGGATCTCGAGGCGAGTCGCCTGCCGAGTGTGCTCGAGCCGTATCGCGCGAAGCTGTACGGGCTCACGATATCTCCGGAGCGGTTGCGGCAGATCCGGCTCGAGAGGCGATCCATCGGCCGCTACTCGAGCGCGCAGCAGGTGAGCTACGAGCTGCGGGCCGCGGAGGCGCTCTTCAAGAAGTATGCGATCCCCTACATCGACACTACCCACTCCTCGATCGAAGAGATCGCGAGCAAGATCCTGAGCGAGACCGGAATCGAGCGCCGCGTGCGCTGACTCACGTGGCCGATTGTCAAGTCTTGGTCGGCCCGCGAAGCTTGTGGCATGCTGCTTCGGCACGAGAGACAGCGAGATGTTGGCAGACAGTCTCATAGTACCGGAGTGCATCTATCGTCCAGGCAGCTTCACGGGCCTGATGACGATCTATGAGAGCAACTTCATCAAGCTGTCGAACCTCATCGAGTCTTTCGACGGCATCGAGAGTGCGCTCGTCTCGAGCGTCCCCGGCGACTGCGACTTGCACTTCGAGCTGCGCCGCCGCGAGCCGTACACGACGACGTTCAAGCTCACCTATTGGTTCGAGGAAGCCGACGGCCGACGCGTGCCGGATCCGGACCTGACCCTGCGCATCTATCACGACGCGCAGCTCGTCGAGGCCGTGGACAGCCGCGAGCAGCACCGCCACCCCCGGCTTCAGGGCCTCGCGCTCGCGCACGCGGCCGAGCTCGATCGCCGCTGGGCCCGGAACATGCTGCTCAACAAGTGGCTCGACTACCTGCTCGACGTCGGTCACAAGCTGCGCTGATCCCGGCCCCGCTCGTCGGGCTGCTTTTTGCTCTGAATCACGGTTTGCGGACCGGGTCCCCGCTATAGTCGCCGCATCGGCAAGAGACTGTTCGCAATGCTAGGAGCACTCCTGGAGCGGCGCCCGGACCAGCCGTCGGAGCAGCTCCTGAAGCTTTACTGGAACCGCGCGAGCGTGAAGCGAGAGCTTCGCTCGCTCCGTCGCGAGCGGTTCGAGCTGCTCGACAAGCTGAAGGAGCAGGAGGGGGCGATCCTCCGTGCTCAGGAGCAGCTCGAGGGGCTCGAGCGGCTGCTGACCAACCCGCTGGCCGCAGCGAACGCGATGGTCTACTTCCAGCTTCGCCACCTGTGGCGGGTCGGGGCGCAACGGCTCGAGCAGTTCGCCAAGGAGCTGCAGACGCAGCGCGAGCGGCGCGAACGCGCGCAGCTGCACGAAGCGGAGCTCGCGAAGCGCAAGCGCCGGCTCGATGCGATCGAGGAGAAGCGCTCCGGCCTCGTGCAGAAGCGCAAGGGCGTGATGGAGGAGACTTCGCGCCTCCAGCAGTCGCTCGCGACGATGAACCCGGTCGTTCGCTTCTTTCGCGGCCCGCGCCTTCGCCGGCGCATCGCGGGACTGCGCGACGGGCTCCGAATGCTCGAGGACCGCATCGGCGAGCTCGAGGAGCTCGCCGCGAAGATCGAAGGCGAGCCGCTGCCGGAGCCGGAGGAGCTCTCGCTCGAGAGCCGGCGGCTGATCAACGCTGCCGTGATCGCGCTCGCACAGCACCTCGTCGTGCATTTCTCCGAGCACGACCTCGCGTCGCTCGCGAAGACGAGCACGGAACGTGCGGTCGGCGACATGAAGTTCGGCGACCGCAGGGATTGCGACCGGATGGTCGAGCGGATTCGCGAGCGGCTCGAGGACCTGCGGCAGCAGCGTACGCTCGCGGACGAGGTGAAGCGGCGCACGGATCGCCTGATCAACGAGCTCCGCTATCGGAACGAGACCGACTCGGTGCCGACGCCCGACTCGGTCGAGATGATCTACCGCGTCCCGAATCCGCAGCCCGGCGAGCCCGCACGGCGCGCGAGCGACGCGCCGCTCCGGATCAACGTCCTTGCGGACGACTACTGGGAGCTCTACGCGGTCTTCCGGTAGCCGCGACGCGCGGCCGGACGGCCGCTCCTATCGAAAGAGCACGGGCGCCGAGGAGGCGCCCGCATGCTGAAAAAAGCGTGTCTCGCGAAGCGCCGTCAGTTGCGCTGCCGTCCCTCCGAGCCCGAGAGCAGCTGGCGCGTGCCGCTCGGCGTCTGGTGCAGCGCGACCATCTCCGCGAGGATCTGCGCCGCCTGCTCGAGTAGGATCGTCTCGACGCGCTGCACGGCGTCGAGCTCCTCGATGCCGTTCAGCGGCTCGAGCCCGAGCGCCTCCCGGCGGGCGTTCTCGCGCGCGAGCTGCTCGCGCTCGGCGCGCTCGCGCTCGGCCTTGCGCTTCTCCAAGTTCAGCGACACGGTCTTCGCCGAGCGCGCTTCCTCGATCGCCGCGATGTCGCTCAGCAGGTAGGCGAAGTTCGGATCCTTTTCGGCGCGGCTGGCCTGGTGCGTACGCAGCAGCTCGAGCTCCGCGCCGAGAGCAGGGCGCGCGCGGAAGTCCGTCGGCTGGATGCGGTCCCAGGGCAGCGCCGTCTCGCGCGTGCTCTCGCCGACGGTGTCGATCGGCACCGGGGACGGCAGCTCGATGTCGGGGATCACGCCGCGGTGCTGCGTGCTCTCGCCGGTTACGCGGTAGTACTTGCCGATCGTGAGCGTCAGCTGACCGTTGCCCGTGCCGCGCATCACCCGATCGAGGTTGAACAGGTTCTGCACGGAGCCTTTACCGAACGTCTGCTGGCCGATCACGATCCCGCGGCCGTAGTCCTGGATCGCGGCCGCGAAGATCTCCGACGCGCTCGCGCTGTAGCGGTCGACGAGCACCGCGAGCGGGCCGTCGTAGAGCGCGGTCGGGCTCGGATCCTCGAGCACCTGGATGCCGCGAGTCTCCTTCAGCTGCACGACCGGCCCCTTGTCGATGAAGAGGCCCGACAGCTCGGTCGCCTCGGAGAGGTGGCCGCCGCCGTTCTGACGCAGATCGATCACGAGGCCGTCGATGCCTTCCTGCTTGAACTCCTCGAGCAAGCGGGCGACGTCCCGCGACGTGCTGGTGTAGTCCTCGTCGCCGCGGCTGCGCGCCGCGAAATCCTGGTAGAAGCTCGGCACCTTGATCACGCCGATGCGGTACGTCTCGCCCTCGAAAGGCACCTCGAGCAGCTCGCGCTTCGCGGCCTGCTCCTCGAGCTTCACCTTGTCGCGCCGGAGCGAGATGATCTTCTCGGGCGAGCCGGGCGTGCTGCCGGCCGGCAGCACCGGCAGGCGCACGGTCGGGCCGCCGGGGCCGCGAAGCAGCACCACGACCGCGGCGATCCGCCAGCCGATCACGTCGGTCAGCGGACCGTAGGTGCCCTCGCCGACGGCGGTGATCCGGTCCTCGGGCTTCAGCTGCCCGTCGACCTGCGCGGGACCGCCCGGGATGATGTTCACGACCTTGACGTAGTCGTCCTCGAGCTGCAACGACGCGCCGATGCCGTCGTACGACAGGCTCATCGTGATCCTGTACTCCTCGCTTTGCCGCGGGGACAGGTAGCTCGAGTGCGGATCCATGTTGTGCGCGACTGCGTTCATGAACGTCTCGAACACGTCGTCGGACGTGAGCTGCGTCACGCGCTTGTAGAGCCGCTCGTAGCGGTCCGCGAGAAGCTCGGCTGCCTCGGGCCAGGTCTTACCCGCAAGCACGAGGCTCAGCCCGTCGAACTTCACCTTCTGCCGCCACACCTCCGCGAGCTCGGCTTCGGAGGACGGCCACGGCAGATCGCTGCGGTCGAACAGATACTCCTCGTCGATCGTGAAGTCGGGTTCGGTCGCGAGCATCTCGATCGCCTGCTCGATGCGCTCGCCGGTGCGCTTGACGAACAGGTTGAAGATCTCGAAAGCGGGCTCGAGCTCGCCGGTGCGAACGCGGTCATCGAGCTCGTAGCGGTAGCGGCTGAACGACGCGATGTCGCTCGCCGTGAAGTACATGCGGTTGCCGTCCAGCATGTCGAGGTAGCGGTCGAGGATCGCCGAGGAGATCGAGTTGTCGATACGCGGCCGGGAGTAGTGCAGCTCTTCGATCAGCTTCGTTACGTTGCGGCTGACCGTCGAATGCTTTTCCGCCATCTCGAGCGGAGTGAACGACTCGACTGCGGCGGGCGCGGCGACAACGACCGAGAGAAGGGCGGCGCCTATGGACAGGCGGCTGAGAAGCTCCCTCACTGTACCTCCTTATCGGCTGCGTTGCAGCGTAGGGCGCGAATCGGCTAAGTTTCCGATCGTTGGGGCGGTGAATCAACCCCGCCTTCGCAAAATCTGCAAAGCGTCACGGCCACGTCCGGCCGTCTCGTTTCCCAGCAAAAATGCGGCCATCACTCGTACTCTTGGGTTTCGTTTTAGGCAGTGCTGCGTCGGTAACGTTCTCGCTCGCCGGCGTCACGATCGTCTACCTGGTCCTGCAAGCAGAATACCCGCGAATCTCCTCGGAGTTTCCCGCGGTTCTGGTCGGGCTCGCGATGTTCGGCGCTTTGACCGCCGTTGCGGCGGCGAGTTTCTACGGCGAGCTGAAACGGTGCTGGTGGCGAGCGCCGGTCTTCCTGCTGCTCGCGCTCGGCCTCGCGGGAATCGGCTGGTACTACTGGCCGGAATGACGGGGGCTCACCGGCCGCGGCGGCTGATCCGCTCCCAGGACTGGCTGCGGTTGAAGGCGCCCGTGTTGTACGGATCGAAGCCGTCGGCAGGCGGCGGCTTGTCGAGCGACAGCTGAGGCGGGGCCGCCGTCCGGGCCTTCTCGGGCAGGCGCTTGGCCTGCACCGGCTTCGCCGAGGGTTTCGCCGGCGCGCGCGCCGGTTGCTTCACGAACAGTCCGTGGGTGGCGGACGTGCCTTTCGGCCGCGGTTCCGCGGAGCCGAGCACGAACACGCCGGATTCGTCGTCCCAGCCGAGCCAACGTCGCAATCGCTTGAGCATAGATGTCCCCGCGCGCCGCCGCGGTCGAGCCGCGTTACGGCAGATTTCGGCGCAGGGCAAGCCTAGCAGAGGGCTCGGACGCCGTTAGCGGTTGCCTTGCGGATCTGTGACTCGGCTCACAGAGGGGCGGGTGCGCCAGATCAGCCCCGCCAGCCGGAGCAGCTGAACGACCGCGTACGGCGCGGCGACGAGGATCCAGGCGGCGAGCTCGCCCCGGCCGAGCGCCGACCAGACGTCGTTCGCGAGATCGAGCGGGCCCGCGCCCGGCCGGTACTCGCCGACGAGCTGACCGCCGACCGCGTAGATCGCAAACGGCAGCACGAGCACGCCGAAGCAGAGCAGCGCGCCCAGGATCACGATTTCGGTCTTCAGCCGTTCGGCCATGTCAGTGCGATGTCGCCTCCAGAAAGCGGAACTGAGTCTCGCCGATCGTCACCAGATCGCTGTGCGTGAGCAAGTGGCGCACGACGCGCACGGAGTTCACGAACACGCCGTTCGTGCTGCCGAGATCCTCGATCACGACACCGTCCTGGCTCACGAACAGCCGCGCGTGCTCGCGGCTGATGAAGTGCGTGAGCACCTGGATGTCGCACTGCGAGCTCCGGCCGATCGTCATCACGCTCTTGTCGAGACGATAACGCTGCGGCTTATCGCCCGTCAGGCAGACGAGCATCGGCGCGCTCGCCGGCGCGACGCTCTGCGGCTCCGGGGTGCGCACGCGCTCCGACATCCTGGCATCGAGGCTCTGGAGCGAGAGGTCGAGCGCGTTCAGGCGCTGGAGCGCGGCGATCTTCTCCTCGAGCTCCTGCTCGAGGGTGGCGACGCGGGCGTTGCGCGCTTCGAGGGCGCGGTCTTTCTCGAGCAGCGTCCGCTCGAGGCGGGCGAGGTCGGCTCCCGCTTGCTCGAGCGCCGCGCCTTGCTCGGCGAGCTCGGCGCGGACGGCCGCGAGCTCCTCGGCGAGGCGGCCTCGATCGGCTTCCGCCTCGGCGACCAGCGACTGGAGGTCGGTCGTCTCGGCGAGCGCGCGCGCGAGCTCCCTCTCGAGGCCCGCCGCACGCTCTTCGAGCGCCTGGGCCGCCTCGGCCCGCGCGGCGGCCTCCCGCGCCGCCTCGAGCGCCTGCCGAGCCGCAGCGGCCTCGGCGGCGGCCGTGTCCTTCTCGCGGCGCACGGCCTCGAGCTCGGCCGACAGCGCTGCGGCACGCTCGCGTGCGTCGGCGAGCTCCGCCGGCGCCTGCTCGGCTCTGCGCGTCAGCTCCGCGATCTCTCGCTCGCGGTCCTTCAGCGCGCGCCCGAGCTCGACGAGCTCGGCTCGGAGCTCTGCCGCGCGCGCGCTTTCGTCGCGCATCCGGTCCTCGGCCGCTCGCTGCCGATCGAGCCGCTGCGCGACCTCGCGCTCGAGCTCGGCGATCCGTTCGAGTCGGCTCGCCGCGAGCGCTTCCGCTTGCTCCCACTGCTCCCGGCGGTTCTCGATGTAGGCCGCCAGGACGGCCGCCTCGTCCGGGGCGGCCGGCCCGGCGCTCAGCGGCTCCGAATCGCGCGTGGCCGCTTCGGCCGTGAGCCGAGCGACTTCTGTCGAGAGAGCGTCGCGCTCGGCGCGGAGCGCCTCGATCTCGGCGGCCCGGGCGGCGGCCGCGGCTTTCTCGCTCTCGAGCTCTGCCGCGAGCGCGGCGCGCGCCTGGTTCTCCTGGTCCAGCAGCTCGGCCGCGGCCTCGGCCTCGGCGCGCTCCGCCTCGAGCGCGGCGGCGGCCTCGGCGGCCGCGGTGCGCCCGCGAGCCAGGGCCGCCTCGGCCTCGGCGCGCGCTTCACGTTCTCGTGCGAGGAAGCTCTCGGCCTCGGCTCGTGCTTCGCGCTCCCGAGCGAGAGCCGCCTCGACCTCGGCGCGCGCCTCTCGTTCCCGGGCGAGAGCACCCTCGGCCTCGACGCGTGCTTCTCGTTCCCGTGCGAGGCCGGCCTCGGCCTCCGCCCGTGCTTCGCGTTCCCGGGCGAGAGCCGTCTCCGCCTCCGTCCGCGTCTCGCGCTCCTCCGCGAGATCGCGCACGAACGCCTCGTCCCGGGCGCGGGCGGCCTCGAGCTCCGCGGCGAGCTGGCGCTCGGCCGCAACGCGTTCCTCTAGCGAGCGCCGGACGACCGCGAGCTCGGCTTCGAGTCGTCCGACCTGTGCTTCCTTGTCCTTGATCTCGCGCTCGACGCCGGCCCAACGTGCGGCGATGCGCGCGATGTCGGCTTCGAGCGCCTCGATCTTGCTCGCGGCGGCCGCGTCCGCCGCGCGTTGCGCATCGCCGCCTTCGATCTCGACCAGCTGCGCGAGGATCGCGGTGTTGTGCTCGCCGGTAGGCTCGTCTACCGCCTCGTGGAGCTCCGGAATGTCGTCGCCTGCGGCGGCTGCCAGAGCGGCTTCGGAAAGGACGGGGAGCTCGTCGGTCGGATCGTCGTCCTGCAGGTCGTCTTCTCGGCCGATCGTCGACATCCCGGCGAATTAGAGCATTCGGCGACCGAGCACTTCAATCTGCAGGCACGGTTCGCTCGCGCGCCCACTCGCGCAGATGCTCGACGCGCTCGCGCATCAGCACCGAGAGCGGTCGCGTGCGCCGATACTCCGCGAGCAGGTGCTCGGGGGAAGGCGTCTGGCCGAGCGCGTGCGCCGCATAAAGCGCGGAGACCACCCCCTGCTCGAGCTCCGCGCCGGAGAACCCCTCCGTGGCGGCGGTCAGCCGCGGCAGGTCGAAGCGCGCCGGGTCGAGCCCGCGTTTGCGCAGGTGGATCGCGAGGATCTCGGCGCGGTGCGGCGCCGTCGGCAAATCGACGAAAAAGGTCTCGTCGAAGCGTCCCTTGCGGACGAGCTCAGGCGGCAGCTCGCCGACCTCGTTCGCGGTCGCGACGAGCAACACCGGCGCGGTTCGCTCCGCCATCCACGTGAGGAGCGTGCCGAGCACCCGACGCGACGTGCCGGTCTCGTCGGCCCCGCCCGCGATCCCTTTCTCGATCTCGTCGAGCCACAGCACGCACGGGCTCATCAGCTCGGCCGTGCGCAGCGACTCCCGCAGGTTGCGCTCGGTCTCGCCGTGATACTTGTTGTAGAGCGCGCCGAAATCGAGCCTCAAGAGCGGCGCCCCGAAGATGCTCGCCGCGGCTTTCGCGGCGAGGCTCTTGCCGCAGCCCTGCACCCCGATCAACAGGATGCCCTTCGGCGCGTCGAGCCCCGGCGGGCGATCCGGCGAGAACGCGGCACGCCGCTGCGCGAGCCACGTCTTCACGTTGCGGAAGCCCGCAACTTCGCTGAATTGCGCCGTCTCGTACTCGTAGCTCAGCACGCCGCCGCGGTTCAGCAGCTCGTATTTCGCCCGCATCACGGCCGGTATGTCCTCGACGCCGAGCGCACCGTCGTCGAAGACGACGTTGCGGGCGAGGCGCTCGGTGTCGGCGTGCGTGAGGCCACCGAGGTTCTGCACGAGGAGCTCGAACGCTCGCTCGTCGACTACGAGCTCCTTGCCGGGATGCTCCTGCCGGTACTCGTCCAGCAGCCTGCGAACGATCGCCCGTCGGCCCTCCGCGTCGGGGAGGCGCATCGCGAATCTCGCGCTCATGCCGCGGAGCTCGGCCGGCAGCGCGAGCTCGTGGCTGATCAGGAGGACGCAGACCCGGGTGCGGGCCGCCTCGAGGGCGATGTCTTTCAGCAACCGGACGATCACCGGGTCGCTGAGGTACGGATGGAAGTCGAGCAGCGCGTAGAGCGCCGGCTTCTTCGCGGCGCGGATGTGGCGCAGGACGTCCGCGGGTGCCGAGTTGTGACGCTGCGGCTCGAGATCGAGGTCGATGCGCTGCAGGCCGTCGGTCACGGTCCAGCGGAACAGCGGTCGGTACTGCGCCGCAGCGCTCGCGAGCGCGACGTCCCTCAGGAGGTCGATGAAGCGCCCTTCGTCCGAGGTCTCGATCGCGACGATCGCGACGCCGGACCGGAGGACGAGCTCGAGGTCGCGGCGATCGGTCATCGGCGCAGGGGCGGCAAATGAGGCAGCGGCGGGCGAAGGCGCCGACGGCGCGCGACCGTACGTCCCGGGGCGAAGGGCGCGGTCAGCCTAGATCCGGACCCGCGCCGTACCCTTCGGGCGTCGTCAGGAACTGGCGGAGCTGATCCGTGAGCCCGCGGCAGGCCTTCGCCTGCGGCCGCGCGATGAACGGCAGCGGCACGATGATCGCCGGCATCACCGAGCGGCCCTTGTAGTCCGCATGGATCGTGCCGGCGGCCTCGAGCCGCTCGATGTCCCAGACGGTCGCATCGTACCGGGCATCGTCCTCCCACCAGGCGAGCCCCATGCAGCCCGCGCCGCCGACGCCCGCCGCGCACGTGATGCCGCCGCCGCTCGCGACGCGGTCCGTGGAGCCGTCGAGCCAGACGAGGAAGCGCACGCCGGTGCTCTGGACGCGATCGCGGACGCCGGGACGCTCGAGAAGCTCCGTGAGGTCGTCGGTGGTCAGCGGCGCAGTCGCGGGCTCGAACCACGGGTACATCATGTCCTCGAACGC
>CAYWGQ010000081.1:0-16446 GCA_964457725.1 uncultured Gammaproteobacteria bacterium | reverse complement strand
GCTTGCTAGCACGCAGAGGCGGTGTACCATGCGGCCTCCCGCTCGCCACCGTCCGGCGACGGGACCCACGACGTAACGGTTCGTTCGTGAAGCCGCTCACGACGGCGGCATCGAGGCCCTCTGCGGGCGCCTGAACCAGCGGTTTTGCGATGTGCGTCCGCGCGGCGTGCGACGGCACGGCGGACACTTCCCGTCCGCGGACCCAGGAGGAGTATCGGCTTGACGAGAACGGCGATGGAACGCGGCGGACTGCGCACCGTCTGGGTGTCCGACGTGCACCTCGGGTCGCGATCGTGCCGCGCGACGCTGCTCGCGGATTTTCTGCGGCGCGTGCGCTGCGACGTGCTGTATCTCGTCGGCGACATCATCGACCTCGAGAGCCTGCGCCGGGATTTCTACTGGCCGTCGAGCCACACGGAAGTCCTGCAGCTCATTCTGAAGAAGAGCCGCGAAGGCACGCGCATCGTCTACATCCCGGGCAATCACGACGACGACCTGCGCTCGCTCGCGGGCGTGAAGCTCGGCAACATCGAGATCGCGAGCGAAGCGATCCATACGACCGCCGACGGGCGACGCCTGCTCGTCCTGCACGGCGATCAGTTCGATGCGGTCGTCCGCGGCCGCTCCTTCGGCGTCGTGATCGGCGCCCTCGCTTGCCGCAGCCTGCTCACGCTGAACCGCTTCGTTCATTGGCTGCACGACCTGCGCGGCCTGCCGTACTGGTCGCTCGCCCAGCACGTGAAGTCGCGTTTCGGGTTCGTGCGCCGCTACGTCGAGCGGTACCAGCGAGCGACGCTCGTCGCGGCTCGCGAGGCGGGCGTCGACGGCGTCGTCTGCGGGCACATCCACAAGGCGGACGCGGCAGAGGTCGACGGGCTCTTCTATTACAACGACGGCGACTGGGTCGAGAGCTGCACGGCGCTCGTCGAGGACCAGCTCGGCCGCCTGTCGCTGCTCGCGTGGCGGCCGCCGGTCGCGGCGCTTGCCGCCTCCGTCAACGTGACGACGGTCTCCGCCTGGAGCAGCGTGACCGCGAGCGCCGCGGAGTCCGGCGTCGGGCGGGAGGTTACGGCCCGGGTGGCGAACCTCGACTGAGCGGCCGAGCAGCCGAGCGGCCGAGCCCGGTCCACCAGGCTGCCGCTGCCGCGACGCCCGCGCGCCGGCGTACAATTGGCTCGCTCGGGGTACCCGCCGACGCGGCCGCGAGCGAGCAACAACGACCAAGAACATCGCCGGAGGGCCCCTCGCCATGAGAACGCTGCGCCTTTGCGCCTGGACATTCGCCGTCTTCGTGCTCGGTTACGTTGCCGGTCAAGCCTTCGACGACGGCTCGACCGCCAATGCGCAGGGGCGCAAAGTGTTCGAGCTTCGCACCTATACCGCGCCGGAAGGCAAGCTGCCGGCCCTGCTCGCCCGCTTCGGCGATTACACGCTCGACCTGTTCGAGAAGCACGGGATGGAGAACGTCGGCTACTGGGTGCCGCAGGACGCGCCCGCGTCCGGCAACACGCTGATCTACATCCTCGCGCACGACAGCCGGGAGGCGGCCGCGAAGAGCTGGGACGGCTTCCGCCAGGACGCCGATTGGGCCCGCATCCGTGCGGAGTCGGAGGCGAACGGCCCGATCGTCGAGAAGGTCGAGGCGGTGTTCCTCGAGGCGACGAGCTTCTCCCCCCTCCAGTAGGAGCGGCTGTCCAGCCGCGACCCCCGCGACGCCCCGCCTACCGGTAGGAGCGGCTGTCCAGCCGCGACCCCCCGCGACGCCCCGCCTACCGGTAGGAGCGGCTGTCCAGCCGCGACCCCCCGCGGCGCCCCGCTTACCGGTAGGAGCGGCTGTCCAGCCGCGACCGCCTCGGCAGTCGCGGCCGGACGGCCGCTCCTCCTGCTGCCTCGGCCGGCTACTCCCAGGGCACCGGACAGCCGGCCTGATACACGCCGCGACTCGCGCCATCCGCGCAGAACGCGCGCGCCGCCTCGCCCTGCTCGCGGATGCGCTCGAACTTGCGCGCGATCGGCGCGACATCGCCGTGGACCGGCAGGCTGATCTCCGGGTCGAGACCGTAGTACTCGATGTTGTCGCGCAGCGCGTTGCCCCACCAGTTGTATTCGTAGTTCTCGTCCGAGAAGTCGGCCTCCATCAGGATCCGCTCCTTCGGCAGGTACGCGATGACTGCATCGGACATGTGCAAGTGGCCGACCGCGTGATAGATCTCGAGGCGCCGCAGCGAATCCTCGAGCACGAGACGGTCGTCGACCGGCAGGAACTTCAGCGGCTGCGGGTTGCGCGCGAGCTCGTCCGGGAAGTGCACGGCCGGGCGCGACACCCACTCCTCGAACAGCTCCTTGTTGCGCCGATGCGCGATCACGGTCAGGCCGCGGGAGACGGCCGCACGCACGCCGGCCGCGTGATCCTCGTGGTGATGGCTGACGATGATCTTCGTGACCTCCTTGCCCGGGACGAGCTGGTTCGCCGCATCGATCCGCGCGAGGGTCTGCGCCTCGTTGCCGTACGGCTCGAACAGCACGAGATGGTCCTCGAACTCGACGACGCCGCCGCCGCTGTCGCCTAGAGCGGCGATCGGATTGCCGCCGATGACGTCGAGATCCCAGACGCCGTCCGCGACGCGCGTGATGCCGACGCGAAGCTCCGCGGCGGTCGGCGTGCGGCGCACGGGCGGCGGCGCCGGGAACTCGGGCAGATCGTCGACGTTCAAGCGGTAGGAGTCGACCTGGAACGTCAGCGTCGGCTGGTCGCGCCAGTCGATCCTGTTCATCAGACCGGACGGCAGCCAGACCCCGTCGAACGGCAGGTATCCGGTGAAATACGTCGTGTTCGTGACGTCCCCGAGCGTCGAGCTGCCGCTGATCCAGCGCGACCAGTACGGCAGACGCGTCTCGGCGTCGATGCCGATCCAGAACGTCGTGCCGTCCTCGATCGTGACCGGCACGACGGCGACCCGCCCCTCGGCCGCGACGGGACCGAGCGTGACGTCCGGATCGAGCGCCTTGAGCACCGCCGGCAACGGATGATCGAGCACGGCGACGCCGGTCTGGAGCCTGCTCGTGCGCTCCCACGACATCCCGGAGTGCAGCGCGAACGGGAACATGTACGCGCTCCGCTCCTGGTTCAGCGCGCGCTCGTTGCGCAGGTCGAATGTGCGCGCGGCGTCCGCGACCGCGAGCCATTTCGGCGGCGAGTTCGGATCGGCGCTGATGTTGCCGTTGAAGGAGTAGCGCTGCCCGAACCCGGTCATCACGAAGTTGTCCAGGCTTCGCAGCCGCTCGAGCCCCCCCATCGCCTCGGCAGCTTCCTCGAGCAGCGTGCGGGCCGCATCGTCGCCCTGCGCCGCCGCGCGGCCGCCGGCCGCGAGCACGGCCGCGCAGAGCGCGGCCGCGATCATCGCTCGTTGCTTCATGCTTCCCCCTTGCGCGTGCACTAGTCGATGAAGATCCTGAGCGTCGCACCGACCTCTCGAGGCCGGCCGATCGTGCCCCAGTCGTAGCCCCACATCGGCACGGTGTGGCCCGAGTTCAGGTACCACTCGTTCGTGAGGTTGGTGCCGAACAGGGCCGCCTCCCAGCGCGCGTCCGCCGGCAGATACGTGAGCCGCAGATTCAGCAGACCGAAGTCGCCGCCCTCGAGGCTTTTCGTGCCGGTCACGTTGCCGCGCTGGAACGCTGGCACGCGGCTGCGCGTGAACTCGCTCGTGTAGGAGTAATCGCCGCGAACCGCGAGCTGCCCGGCGTTCGCGAACGCGAACGTCCGCTGCACGCCGACGCTGCCGGTGAACTCCGGCGCCTGGCCGAACGTGTCGCCGAGCGAGACGTCCGTCGTCGTCGGCAAGACCTTCGTGTAGGCGGTGTCCAGGAAGCCGGCGTTGAACGTGACCTCCCAGCTCTCGCCCGGCAGCGCGCGCAGCTCGAGCTCGAGGCCCTTCGCCTCGGCGGCCGCCACGTTCGCCGTCAGCGTCCGCTGCAGGAACTGACCCGGATTGAACGGATCGGGCGCTTGGCCCGCGAGCTGAATGTCCTCCCAATCCGTCTTGAACAGCGTCGCGTTGAACCGCAGCCGCCGATCGAGCCAGTCCGAGCGCAGGCCGACCTCGTAGTTCTTGATGTTCTCCGGCCGATACGGATAGAGGAACGTCTCGTTCACGCCGGTCACCGGATTCGGCTCGACGAGCCGCGCGACGCCGCCCGAGTTGAAGCCCTCCGCGTAGCCGACGTAGAAGGACAGGTCGTCGGTCGTCTGATGGCTCAGCGCGAGACGCTTCGTCGTGTGGTCGAACGCCGCGTCCGCCGGGTTGATGTTGTGGCCCGCGAAGATGTCGCCGGGTGGGTCCATGTCGGGACCGGTCGGGCCGGGCGTCGAGAAGACCCGCGTGCCGGAGAACTGCTCCTCGTCGTGGTAGCGCATGCCGACGGTCAGCGCGAGCCGGTCGGTCAGGTCGATCACGACCTCGCCGAAGACCGCTTTGCCTTCGTTGCGGGCGTCGCTGCCGAAGTCGAGGTTCGGGAAGATCGAGCAGTTGGTCTTGCCGTCGCCGCCCGGCGGCGCCTGGCACGCGGCCTCGACCAGCGCGAAGTCGAGCTCGCCGCTCTTGAACTCCGTGTACGTCTGCCGGAAGAAGCGGCTCACGTTCCGGGTATCCCAGAAGTACAGGCCCGTCACCCAGTGGAACCGGCCGTGATCGCCGGAGAGCTGGAATTCCTGCGTCAGGTCCCGTTCCTTGTTGCGCCGGTCGTCCTCGATCATGTCGAGCTCGGACGCGTCCCAGTCCGTGAAGTCTTTCGACGTCTGCTGCCGGTAGCCGGTCAACGACTGGAAGCTGATCGCGTCTGTCACGTCCCACTGCAGGTCGAGCGTGTACTGCGACGTCAGGATGTCGGTCGCGTCGAGCTCCGAATCCATCTTCGTTTCCCACTTGCCGACCTCGCCGCCGGGGAAGCCGGACGTGTGGGTGCGGTCGGTGAACTCGTACCCCGCGACCGTGTACTGCTCGGCGACGTTCAGCCGCAGGTTGCTCGTCTCGATGCCAGGGTAAATGCCCTCGATCACCCGCGGCTGGCCGTTCGAGCGCTGCTGCGTGCGCTCGTAGATCATCCGCGCGGAGAAGCGATCCGTCGGCTCCCAGACGAGATCGCCGCGTGCGATCTCGTTCTCGAGGCTGCCGTAGTTGCGATCGATCGTGATGCTCTTGACGAATCCGTCGCGATACAGGTTCGCGACCGACCACTTCGTCCGGAACGTGTCCGTCACCGGCACGTCGACCGCGAGCTGCAGGTCGCGCCGGTCGTGGCTGCCGATCGTCGCCGAGCCGCGGACGCCGAACTCCTCGGCCGGCCGCCGTGTGACGATCCGGATCGCGCCGCCGGTCGAGTCGCGCCCGAACAGCGTGCCCTGCGGGCCGCGCAGCACCTCGATCCGCTCGATGTCGACGAGGTTGCGGAGCAGCAGCCCCGAGGTCGTCGCCTGCCAGATGCCGTCGACGAACGTGCTGACGCGCGGGATGCCGCGCATCGTGAACGAGGCCTGGTTCACGCCGAACGAGCCGCCGAGCAGGCTCACGTTCGGGATCGTCACGCTGAGATCCTCGATCCGCTGCATACCGCGCACCTCGATGTCCTCGGCGGAGAGACCGACGACCGACGCAGGCACGTCCTGCAGATTCTCCTCGCGGCGCCGCGAGGTGACGATGACCTCCTCGAGCGCGGCGCTCGCGCCGCTCTGCGCGACGGCGCTCTGTTGACCGGCGAGGCCGAGGACCGCCGCGACCGCGGCGGCGCTGGTACGTAATCCGAGCTTCATGGAACCCCCTTCGATGCAGTGCCCCGCAGGGCTCGTTTCGGGCGCACGAAACCCGTGGCCCGGGACGACCCCGCGCACGGATTTCGGCAAGCGCTACGGTTAAGGACCGGCGAGCGCGGAAGTTCCGTGATGCGACTTGCGGCGGCCCGCGAGGCTCAGCGCATTCGCACGCGCAGCGTGGCCGCGACCTCGCGCGGCCGTCCGACCGTCCCCATGTCCCAGCCCCAGGCGGGAATCGTGTGGCCGGAGTTCAGGTAACGCTCGTTCGTCAGGTTCGTGCCGACGAGCGCAGCCTCCCAGCGATCCGAGGCCGGTGCGTAGCTCAAACGCACGTTCCCGAGCCCGAAGCCGCCGGCCTCGAGCTCGTCCGTGCCGGTCACTGTGCCCCGTTGAAACGCCGGCACGCGGCTGCGCGTGAACTCGTCCGTGTACACGTAGTCGAGCCGCAGCTTCACGTCCGCGGCGCTCGGCAGGCGCCAGCGCTTCTGCACGCCGACGCTCGCGGTCAGCTCGGGCGCCTGGCCGAACACGTCGCCGAGCGCGACGTCCGTGGTCCGCGGCGAGACCTCCGTGTAGCGCGTGTCGAGGAAGCCCGCGTTCAGGTCGAGATCCCAGCCGCCGCGCGCGGCGAGCCGAATCTCGACCTCGACGCCCTTCGCCTCCGCCGCGGCGACGTTCGATGTCAGCGTGCGGTTCAGATAGCGGCCCGGATTGAACGGGTCGGGCGCGTGGCCTGCGAGCTGGATGTTGCGCCACTCGGTCAGGAACGCCGTCGCGTTCAACCGGAGCCTGCGGTCGAGCCAGTAGGAGCGCAGACCGACCTCGTAGTTGCGGATCGTCTCCGGATCGAACGGATACAGGAACGTCTCGTTGACCCCGGTCTCCGGATTAGGCTCCGTGAGCCGCGCGACGCCGCCCGAGTTGAAGCCTTCCGCGTAGCTCGCGTACGCGGTCTTGTCGGCGCCGATCCGGTAGCCGAGCGCGACGCGCTTCGTGAAGTGATCGAAGCGCGCGCGGCTCCCCTCCGAGTCGGCGCCGGCGAACAGGTCGCCGGGCGGATCGACGTCCGGACCGGACGGGCCCGGCGCGAGGAACGTGCGCGTCGCGGAGCGCTGCCGCTCGTCGTGGTAACGCCCGCCGACGGTCAGCGACCACCGCTCGGTCAGCTCGACGACCGTCTCACCGAACGCGGCCCAGCCGCGGTTCACGGCGACGCCGCCGAAGTCCTGATCCGGGAGCATCGAGCAGCCGACGCGCCCGTCGCCGCCGGGCGGCGGCGCGCACGCCGCGAGCACCGCGTCGAAATCGAGCACGCCGCGCTTGAAATCGGTGTACGCGAAGCGGAAGAAGCGGTTCAGCGCCTTGTTCTCCCATGCGTACAGCCCGGTGACCCAGCGAACCCTGCCGCGTCCGCCGGAGAGCTGCAGCTCCTCGGACCAGTCGCGGTCGAGAAAGCGGCGGTCGTCCTCGATCATGTCGATCTCCGCCGCGTCCCAGTCCGTGAAGTCCTTCGTGTACTGTCGCCGAAGCCCGGTCAGCGACTTCAGCTCGATCGCGTCGGTCACGAGCCAGGTCGTGTCGACCGTGAGCTGCGTGTAGTCGATGTCGGTCGAGTCGAGCACGGAGTCCATCCGGGTCTGCCACGCGCCGAGCGCACCGCCCGGATGCCCGGAGACGTGACTCTCCGGCGTCAGCACGTAGCCCGCGGCGCGCAGTTGCTCCGCGACGTTCAGCCGCATCTCCGCCGCAGCGTCCGCCGGCAGGATCTCCTCGATCAGGCGCGGCTGGCCGTTCGAGACGAACTCGTTCCGCTCGTAGATCACGCGCAGATCGAAGCGATCGCTCGGCGACCAGAGCACGTCGCCGCGGACGATCTCGTTGTCGATGCTGCCGTAGCGGCGATCGACGGTGACGCTTTCGACGTAACCGTCGCGATACAAGTCCGCGAACGTCCACTTCGTCCGTAGCGTCTCCGCGAACGGCAGATCGGCGGAGATCTGCACGTCGCTCCGCTCGTGGCTGCCGACCGCGAGCGACAGCGTCGTCGCGAAGTCCTCCGCCGGCCGCCGCGTGACGATCCGGATCGCACCGCCGGTCGAGTCGCGGCCGAACAGCGTGCCCTGCGGCCCGCGGAGCACCTCGACTCGATCGACGTCGACGATGCTCCGCAGCAGCAGACCCGCACCGTTCGCCTGCCAGATGCCGTCGACGAACGTGCTGACGCGCGGGATGCCGCGCATCGTGAACGACGACTGATTCACGCCGAACGGCCCGCCGAGCAGGCTCACGTTCGGCACGGCCGCGCTCAGGTTCTCGAGGCGCTGCATGCTCTTCAGCTCGAGCTCCTCCGCGGAGAGGCCGAGCATCGAGACCGGAACGTCTTGCAGGCTTTCCTCGCGCCGCCGCGCGGTCACGACGATCTCGGGCAGCGGCGCCGGGAGGGACTCGCTCCGGCTCGGCGGCGGCGCCGGCGCGGCCGGCCGCGGGCGCTCCGCGCGCGCGGGCTCTGGCTCGGGTGGCGTGTCACGGAGCGGAACGTGGACGATCAGCTGGCCGTTCGGAGTCAACGTCGCGCCGAGGCCGGTGCCGTCGATCAGGATTGCGAGCGCGTCCGCGGCCTCGTAAGTGCCGCTGACGCCGTTCGTGCGCACGCCCTCGAGCGCGTCGAACGGAAAGAGCACCGAGGCGTTCGCCTGGATTGCGAACTGCCGCAGCGCGGCCGGCGCCTCCTGCGGCGGGATGTCGAAGCGCTGCGGCTCGCCCGCGGCAACGCGCGCGCAAAGCAACCCGAGCGCGCACGCGGCGACGGCCGCCCAGCGGCTGGACGGCGGCGCGAACCGTCGCGGCGGCGCTGACGGCCGAGCGGGTGTACGGCGCGTCGGCGATCCGTTCCGCACGGCTTACCGCGGCACGAGCTCGACGCGGTCGCTCGCGCTCCGGTGCGACTCGATGCCGAAACTCTCGCGCAACGCGAACAGCAACCCGTCGACGTCGCCCGCGCGGAAGTAGCCGCCGACCCTGACGTCGCGGATCGACTCGTCCGCGACGAGCTCGACCGTCGTGTAGCGGCTCATCTCCGCGAGCACCGCCTCGAGCGGCTCGCCGTCGAACGACAGCATGCCGCGCTGCCAGCCGAGCCGTGCGCGTACCGCGTCGACGCCGGGATCCTCGACGCGCAGGTCGTCGGTCGCGATCGTCGCGATGCCGCCGGCCGCGACCTCGGCCGCGACGTCGGCCGTCTCGGTCAGCACGCCGACGACGCCCTCGGTCACCATCAGCCAGACCTGCTCCTCCGGTCCGATGCGGACGTTGAACGCGGTACCGAGCGCGCGGAGCGCTCGCCCGCCCGCGCGGACGACGAACGGCCGCGCGGGATCGCGGGCGGCCTCGAAGTACGCTTCGCCCCGCTCGAGCACGAGCGCACGCTCCGCGGCCGTGTAGCGGACCTCGACCGCGCTATCCGTATTCAGCGTGACGGCGGAGCCGTCCGGCAGGTGCACGGTCGACTGGCCGCCGACGAGCGTCTCGTAGCGGCGAACGGCGTCGCCGTCGGCCGGCCCGTCGAGGCGCGGCACCACCGCGATCGCGAGCAGCGCCGCCGCGCACGCCGCGGCTGCAGCAACCGCCCAGCGCGCGGTCCGCCGCCGGCGCGGCGCCGGGCAATAGCGCTCGAGCGGGAAGAGCTCGGCCAGCTCCGACGCGATCGCGGTCTCGTCCCAGAACCGTGCGAACGAGAGCAGCGTCTCCGGGTGCAGCGGATCGGAGCCGAGCCACGCGTCGAGCGCCCGGCGCTCCTCGGCGCTCAAGCCGCGCGCGATGCGCGCGATCCAGACGCCCGCCTCCTCGCGCATCCGGCGATGATCGGGGAATTGCACGATCTCCGCGTCGCCCGGTCTCATCGGCGTTGCCCTCTGCGCTTCAGCGGCGCATGCGCGGAGCGCCCGTCGACCGGATGGCCCATCGCGCCCATCAGCTCGACGCACATCGCTAGCCCCTTGCCGACCTGCTTCTCGACGGTGTTCTCGCTGATACCGAGCCGCTCGGCGATGTCCCTCTGGCTCAAGCCGTAGACGCGCTTCAGGATGAACACGCGCCGGCATTGCAGCGGCAGCCGCTGCACGGCGCGGCAGAACGCGAGGAAGCGCTCCCGCGACTCGAAATCGACCGCCGCGTCGACCGCAGCGTCGCCGCAGTAGCCGTCGATCTCGCCGAGCCCGCCGACCGGCTCCGTCAGCCGCTCGTCGGCCTTCTCGATGTGGTTCAGCGCGAGGTTCTTCGCGGTCGCGAGCATGAACGAGCGCGGGTGGCGGATCGTCTGGCGGGCCGCTGCTTCGTAGGCGCGCAAGAACGTCTCCTGGACGATGTCCTCGACGTTGTTCGCGCCGATCATCCTACGCACGATCCGCACGAGCCCGGCGCGCAGGTCTCCGAACGCCGCAGTGATCTGCTCGCGGCCCTCGCGCGCCGCGTCCCTGTCCTTCATCTCGCTCCCTCGAGCCCGCGCACCGGTAGTGCGAGCCAGGCTCACGAAGCAGCGAGCCGGCCGCCCAATGGTACCGAAACCGGTGCGCCGACCGGCCGGTTCGGACGGCGATCCGACGCGAAAATCGCATGGCGGAAAAACGCGCGTCGACTGTCGCTGCCGCGGGGCGCGGTCCGCCAGCGCAGTCGGGAAGCGCGCCTAGCGCGCGAGCGGCCGCACGCCGACGCGCTCGCGGATCTCCGCGATGAACGGCCGGCTCACCGCGCGGGCGCGCTCGGCGCCGCGGCGCAGCTGCGCCTCGATCTCGTGCGGGGCGGCGAGAAGCCGCCGGTACTCCTCGCGAGCGGGCGCGAGCTCCGCGTTGATCCGCTCGAACAGGATCTGCTTCATCTCGCCCCAGCCGATGCCGGCCGCGTAGCGCGCGGCGATCTCGGCCGTCTCTTCCGGCGTCGCGAACGCACGGTAGATCTGGAACAGCGCGCTGTCCTCGGTGTCCTTCGGCACGCCCGGCTCGAGCGAGTTCGTCTTGATCTTCATGATCAGCTTGCGCAGCTGCTTCTCGTCGGCAAAGAGCGGGATCGTGTTGTTGTAGCTCTTCGACATCTTCCGGCCGTCGAGCCCGGGCAACGTCGCGACGTGCTCGCTGATCGCGGCCTCCGGCAGCACGAACGTCTCGCCGAAGTTGTGATTGAAGCGTTGCGCAACGTCGCGCGCCATCTCGACGTGCTGCTTCTGATCCTTGCCGACCGGCACCTTCGTCGCCTTGAACATCAAGATGTCGGCGGCCATCAGGATCGGGTAGCAGTACAGGTTCATCATGATCGCGTGATCGAGGTCCTGCCGTCCGGCGGCCTCGTTCTCGGCGACCGCGGCCTTGTACGCGTGTGCGCGGTTCATGAGGCCCTTCGCGGTCACGCACGTCAGGATCCACTGCAGCTCCGTGATCTCCGGCACGTCGGACTGCCGGTAGAACACGGCGTGCTCGGTGTCGAGGCCGAGCGCGAGCCACGTCGCCGCGATCTCGAGCGTCGACCGCGCGACCTCCTCCGGTCTGCCGCCGAGCGCGTGATAGTCGGCCAGGAAGAAGTACGACTGCGCGTCGCGGCGAGCGCTCGACTCGATCGCCGGGCGGATCGCGCCGACGTAGTTGCCGATGTGCGGCGTGCCGCTCGTTTTGATGCCCGTGAGAAACGTATCCATGCTTGCGTTCGTTTCCGTCAGTAGCCGGCTGCGTGGCCGTCCTTGCGCGACTCGGACGCGCCGAGATACACGCCGCGCTTCAGGTCGCGCAGTATCGCCTGGTAGCCGCCGAATCCGCCGTCGACGGGCTCGAGGCGATGGCCGCGCGCGCGCAGCGCCTCGACGGTATCGGCGGGAAATCCGGGCTCGAGATGCACGACTCCGCCGTCGCGAATCGCGGCGCCGCCCGTCGGCGACGTCGAGCCCTCGTGGCGTGCGCGCGGCGCGTCCCCCGCCTCCTGCACGTTCATGCCGAAATCGAGCACATTCAACAGAACCTGCACGTGTCCCTGGGGCTGCATGTCGGCGCCCATCACTCCGAAGCTCATCAGCCATTCGTCGTCGCGAACCGCGAACGCCGGTATGATCGTGTGGAACGGCCGCTTCCCGGGCTCGTAGCGGTTCGCGTGGCCGGGATCGAGCGCGAAGAGCTCGCCGCGGTTCTGCAGCACGAAGCCGAACTCGGTGACGGTGACGCCGGAGCCGAAGCCGCGGAAGTTGCTCTGGATCAGCGACACCATCCGGCCTTCGCCGTCCGCGGCAGTCAGGTAGATCGTGTCGCCGGTCTCGAACGCGCGCGGGTCGCCGTACGACGGCGACGGCGCCGCGCGCCTTGGGTCGATCGCCCCGCGGCGCTCGTCGGCGTACGCCTTCGACACGAGCGCCGCGACCGGAACGTCGGCGAACGCCGGATCGGCGTAATAGCGCGCGCGGTCCTCGAACGCGAGCTTCTTCGCCTCGATCAGCAGGTGCAGATGATCGGCGCTGCCGAAGCCGGCGGCGGCGAGATCGTACCCCTCGAGCAGGTTCAGCATCTGCAGCACGGCGATCCCGTGGCCGTTCGGCGGCAGCTCGTACACCGTCGTGCCGCGGTACCGCGTCGCAACGGGCTCGACCCACTCCGACTGGTGGGCTGCGAGGTCCTCGCGGCTCAGAAAGCCGCCGGCCGCCCGGGTCGCGGCCTCGATGGCCGCGGCGATCGGCCCGCGATAGAACGCGTCGGCGCCGTCGCGGCCGATCAGCTCGTACGCCGCGGCTAGCTTCGGGTTCTTGAACGTGTCGCCTTCGGCCGGCGCCCGGCCGCCGGGCAGGAACACCTCGCCGAACCCGGGGAAGCCGCCGAGCACGCGAGCCTCCGCGGCCCACGCGTCGGCGATCACCTCGCTGACCGGAAAGCCGCTCCGCGCGTACTCGATCGCCGGCGCGAGGAGATCCGCGAGCGGCAGCCGGCCGTAGCGGCCGTGCAGCTCCGCCCAGCCCGCGACCGCCCCCGGCACGCTGACCGACAGCGCGCCGCGCTTAGGCACGGCCTGCAAGCCGAGCCGCTCGAACGTGCCCCGGTCGAGCCCCCGCGGCGAGCGGCCGCTGCCGTTCAGGCCCGACAGGGCGGGCTCGGCCGGATCCCGGACGATTGCGAAGAGGTCGCCGCCGATCCCGCAGCCCGTCGGCTCCATCAGGCCGAGCGCCGCATTCGCGGCGATCGCCGCGTCGACCGCGGTGCCGCCGCGCTTCAGCACGTCGACGCCGATGCCGGTCGCGAGCGGTTGGCTGGTCGCGACCATGCCGTTCTTTGCGAGCACGACCGAACGGGTCGCGAAGCGCTGTCTGCCGGGACGAATCATCGGTTTGGCGGGCTCCTCGAGGCGCGTCTATTATTCCGCCTTTATCCGCGGCCGAACAGCCGAGCCGGCGCCCCACGCGATGCCAGCAACGAATCCGAGCGAGCTCTACGCCGCGCATCTCGCCGTGCTCGACGAGCGGCTCGCGCGTGCGCTCGAGGTCGCGGGCGCAGACGCGCTCGTCGTCTACGCGGGCGAGGAGAAGCTCGTCCATCGCAGCGACGAGCCTTACCCGTTCGCGGCCGAACCGTACTTCATGGCTTGGGTGCCGCTTACGCGGACGCCGGGCTCGATTCTGAAGCTCGAGCCGGGCAAGAAGCCGCTCGTCGTCTACGTCCAGCGCGAGGACTACTGGCAGGAAAGCCCACCGGATCCGGACGGCTACTGGGTCGAGCACTGCGAGATCGTCGTCGTCCCGAGCCCTGCCGCCGCGCGCGAGGCGATCCGCCCGTACGCGGCGCGCGCCGCTGCGCTCGGCGACGCGGCGGACGAGAGCCTCTCGTTTCGTTCGGCGAACGACCCGCGGGTCGTCAAATACCTCGATTTTCACCGAGCGTGGAAGACGCCGTACGAGATCGAATGCATTCGCGAAGCCGCCGCGATCGCCGTCCGCGGCCATCGCGCGGTCGCACGGCGCTTCGGCCCCGGGGTATCGGAGCTCGAGCTCCACTTCGAGTACTGCCGCGCGAGCGGCCAGCGCGAAACCGATCTGCCGTACGGCAACATCATCGCGCTGAACGAGCACGCGGCGACGCTGCACTACCAGAACCTGCGGCCCGGCGCGCCGCCGGTCGTCCGCTCGCTCTTGATCGACGCGGGCGCCGCGTGGAACGGCTATGCGTGCGACATCACGCGAACGCTGCACGCGGACACCGGCAGATTCGCGGCGCTGTGCGCCGCGATGGAGGAACTGCAGCAGGCGCTCTGCGACGGCGCGCGCGCCGGCGTCGACTTCATCGCGCTGCACGAAGACGCGCATCGGCGGCTCGCGGCGGTGCTGGCGGATGTGGGTCTCGTCACGGCCAGCGCCGACGAAGCGCTCGCGGCCGGCGTGACCGAAGCGTTCCTGCCGCACGGCCTCGGCCACCTGCTCGGCCTCGAGGTGCACGACGCGGGCGGCCGCCAGATCGACCCGGACGGCGCCGAGCGGCCTCCGCCGGACCGGCATCCGTTTCTGCGCCTGACGCGCGTCCTCGAGCCGGGCTTCGTCGTGACGATCGAGCCCGGCTGCTATTTCATCCCCGCGCTGCTCCGCAAACTGCCGGAGCGCGCCGCGCGGCTCCTCGATCGGGCCGCGGTCGACGAGCTCGTGCCGTTCGGCGGCGTGCGGATCGAGGACGACGTCGCGGTCGCGGCCTCCGGCCCGCCGCGGAACCTGACGCGCGAGGCGTTCGCCGAGCGCGCCGCCTAATCTCGAAATCGAAGCGAAGGAACCGAATCTAGATGTCGCATCGGACGAAGGATCTACCCGCGAAGCAGGGCATCGCGCACGCGGTGCGCGAGCTTCGCTATCACGAAGCCTCGCGCCAGCTCCTCGCGGTGGTGCTGATCGCGGTCTACGCGGCGACGGCGCGTCCGAGCACGCTGACCGCTGCGATCGGGCTGCCGCTCGCGGTGCTCGGGATGGCGGTCCGCCTCTACGCGAGCGGCTATATCCTGAAAAACGCCGAGCTCGCGACGACCGGGCCGTACTCGCTCGTGCGGCATCCGCTCTACACCGGCAACATCCTCCTCGTGACCGGCTTCGCGATCGCGAACGCGCTCTGGTGGGCGGTGCCGCTCGCGCTCCTGTTCTTCTGGTTCTATTACCCGCCGGCGATCGAGTACGAGGATCGGAAGCTGACGCGGCTGTTCGGCGTGCGCTGGGTGGCCTGGGCGTCGCGCACGCCGGCCCTCGTGCCGAGCTTCCGGCACGTCGAGCGCGGCGAGCGCGGCAGCTGGTCGTTCGCGAAGAGCATGCGCAAGAACGGCGAATTCGTGATCGCCGCGTTCATCGTGCTTTCGGTCGCGGTGGTGATCGCCCGGCTGTGAGCCCGGAGCGCCCGGCGCCGGCCGCCTTCCCCGCGTCGCCGGAGCTCGCCCGCTGGCTGGAAGAAGAGTTGCCGCGCGCCTCCGGCGAGCCGCTCGGCCGCGGCTACCAGGCGGAGGTGCGGCTCTATCAAGGCCCGTTCGGCCGCGTCGTCGTGAAAGAAGCGCGGCGCTGGCCGCTGCTCGGGTTCGTCACGGAGTGGTCGCTGCGACGCGAGCACGCGGTGTACGAGCGGCTCGACGGCGTGCCGGGCGTCCCCAGGTGTCTCGGGCTGATTCGAGGACGCTGTCTCGTGCTCGAGCACATCGACGGCGTTTCGCTCCGCCGCCGCGAGCTCGAAGGGCCGCTCGACGACGCGTTCTTCGCGCGGCTGCTCGAGACGCTCGAGGCGATGCACCGCGCCGGCATCGCGCACGGCGACTTGAAGCGCAAGGACAACGTGCTCGTCGGCCCGGGGGGCCAGCCGTACGTGATCGACTTCGGCATTGCGGCGTTCGCGGACCGCTCGCGCCTCGAGCGGCTGCTGTTCGCCGCGTGGCGGCAGATGGACTTGAACGCGTGGCTGAAGCTGAAGTACCGGCGGCGGCTAGACCTCGCGTCGCCCGAGGACGCGGCGCGCTACCGGCCGCTCCTAATCGAGCGCGTCGCGCGCGCGATTCGCGTCCCGTGGCAAGCGCTGACGCTGCGAAAGCTCCGGAACCGCAACCGCGTGCGCTGAACGGCGTCGCGCGTTTCCGAGCGCCCCGCCCTTGCGGCCGCGGCCGGACTCTTCTACCGTTTCACGCGCGCGGCGGCATGAGGCCGCCGTCAGCACTCGGCTCCGTGGGGGGGCCGCTCAAGCGAGGTTCGTGATGCTCGAAGCCGATGCAGCGCACATCGGTGCCGTGACCGCGTTGGTCGTGATCTCGTTCGTGTCGTACATCGCCGGCCTGGTGTTCCGGAAGTGGCCGGACCGGATCTGCCGCGTCGCGGAGCAGCTCGACGGCATCGCGTGGCTGCTGCCGCCGGAGGCGCACCGCGCGATGGTGCAGACCTGCGGCTTCGCCTTCCTGATCCTCTCCGGCGCCGCCCTCCTCGCCGCCGCCTTCCTCGTCTAGCGCCGCCACCTCGTTGTAGGAGCGGCTGTCCAGCCGCGACTGCGGCCGTGGCAACTGTCGCGGTCGGGACGGTCGACCGCGCGACGCCCGAAGATCGCGGCTGGACAGCCGCTCCCACCGAAGAGTCGCGGCTGGGCACCGAAGAGTCGCGGCTGGGCGCCGAAGATCGC
>CAYWGQ010000080.1:0-16684 GCA_964457725.1 uncultured Gammaproteobacteria bacterium | reverse complement strand
GTGAACTCCGGCACCACTCGCGGCACAACGGCCGGCGGCGTCGTCGAGTTCCACAAGAGTTTCACCGGGCTCCCGGCTTCCTGGATCGCTTGTTCGAGATTCTTGGCCATGCTGCTCAGTTCACCACTGTCGATTGTCCGCTACGTGAGGGCAGTTGCGGCTCGGAGGCCGCTCTCGAGGCTGCGTCGCCGCGTCGGGAATTCTACGTCATGAGACCGGCCCCCCGCTCGCCCGATCGACCGCCGCCCCCGCCGCGCTTCAACGCGGCAAGACGCTGAAAAAGAGGTTCAACGTGAGCCTGCCGGTGCGCGGATCGTCGGTCAGCAGCTCCGGCGCGGTGATCGCGGCGCTGTGCGGTATGTCGCCGGAATAGAAGACGAAGCGGTTGAAGCGCGGGGGGATCGTGCAGAGGCGTTCGGCGACGTCGTTCGAGTCGGTCATGTACCGCGGCGGCTCGCGGAACGTCGGGAAGTGCTCCTTCAGCAGCGCCTCGCCCTCGGCCTCGTTCCGGCGGAGGAGGTCGACCGCTTTCCACACGAGCTGCTCGTTCCGCCACCGATAGAAGCTCGTCCCGCCGAGGCGCTCGTCCTGGAAGAGATAGAGCAGCGCCGCGTACTTATCGCGGCCCGAATCCGGGTTCGGATCGATGTGACAGATTCGCTGCATCGCCGCGAGCCGCTCGGGCGGCCACGTGACCATCGACAGAAGGCTCCTGATGCCGATCCGGCCCCGCATGAATCCGTAAGCCTTCGACATCCGCGATCGCACGAATCGAAATACTTCCTTCATCGCATCGTCGTCGATCCGCAGCTGCACGCCGGGATAGCCGATGTTCGGGTTGGCGAATTCGCGTCGATGCCGCACGGCGAACTCGACGAGCTCGTCCGGATTCCTCACGAAATCGTCGGCGACGATGCAGAACGCGCTCTCCGAGATCCGTTCGCTGCGCAGCTCGGCCTCGGGATTCAATCGGACGACGAGTCTTGCCGCCATCAGGCTCGCAGTGCCGGGCCCGCGCCCGCATCCGCTGCGGCGAGAGACAGGGGCAAGGCATGGTCGACGGCCATGATCGAAGCTCGTTCGGGTCGGTGTGCGAAGCTTACACGCTATCGCGCGCGTGACGGTTCCGTGCGCGGCAAGCGGGGCGCTCCGCCCGGCTCCACGCCCGCCGCTGCAACGCTCGCGACGCGCGAGGCCGTAAAATCGGCCGAGGATCCGCACTTCGAGGACGAGCGGCGTGAGTGGCGAGAAACTCCGCGACGGGCCGGACGACTCCGTCTCGGCCGGGACGAAGGAAGGAACGTTCGAAGCAGACGGCTTCGGGCTTCGGTACCGGGTGGAGGGCACGGGCGCGCCGGCCATCGTGATCGGCAGCGCGCTCTACTATTCGCGCGTGTTCTCCCCCGAGCTGCGGCGGCACCTGCGAATGGCCTTCGTCGACCACCGCGGGTTCGCCTCGCCGCCCGAGGTCATCCAGCCGCGCTCGTTCGAGCTCGACACGCTGCTCGACGACGTCGAAGGCATCCGCCGGCACCTCGGCTTCGGCGAGGTGGTCGTCGTCGGCCACTCGGGGCACGCGTACATGGCGCTCGAGTACGCGAAGAAGTATCGAGACGCCGTCTCGCACGTCGTCATGATCGCGATCGCGCCCCGGCTCGGTGCGGAGGGCGCCGCGGCGGCGCAGGCTTACTTCGAGCGCGCGGCCTCGCCCGCGCGCAAAGCCGCCCTCGAAGCGAACTACCGCGCGGTGCCGAACGAAGCGCTCGCGGGCCTATCGGTCGGAGAGGTGTTCATCAAGGTCTACCTGAGGGACGGCCCTCGAGCCTGGTACGACCCGCACTTCGACGCCGCACCGTTCTGGCAAGGCGTCGAGCCGAACGAGATCGTTCCGAGGGTTTGGACGGAGACGTTCGGCTCGATCGACGTCACTCGCGGGCTCGCGGCCCTCGACAAGCCCGTGTTCCTTGCGCTCGGCCGTCACGACTATCTCGTCGCGCCGCCAGAGTCCTGGGAGCTGGTGCGCCCGCACTTCACAGACTTGACCGTCCGCATCTTCGAGCGGAGCGGCCATACGCCGCAATACGAGGAGCGCGACGCGTTCGACGCGGAGCTGTTGCGCTGGCTCGCATCGCGCCCGACGGCATCGCTCGGTCGAGCGTCGGGCGGTCGCGAGCGTTGAGTGTTACCGGGAACGCGGCGCAGCGCGCCGACTCCGGCCTCCGCGTCAGCGTTTCGTCGCCGCGCCGTTCTTGCGGATGCGCCTGACCTTCGCCGTTCCGTTCGCCGCGGGCTTCGCCAGGATCTCGCTCTCCGCGGCGAGCCAGTCGTCGAGCTCGAAGCCGGGCACGAAACCGCGCCGTTCCGCCTTGTAGTACGCGCACTCGGCGATCAATGCCGTCATATCGGGGGATTGCGCCAAGGTCTTTCCTCCCCTATCCGTTCGTCCCACCGGCGGACAGCGCCGCCGCCCGCCCGCGGTGCAGCAAGAGCCGTGCCACGCACTTTGCGCGCCGAAGTCCTTGTATCCTCGGTAATCGCGCGCCGACGACGCAGGCGGTTGACCCGTCGTCGAGCACCGTCCGCGGGTCCGTGCTCCACGACGGGGCGCGCCGGGCGAGCGAAGCGGCTTTCGCCGCCGCACGCGAACGCCGTTGCGCACGTTTCCGCCGTGCGGAAGACGCCTACGCCAAGAGACACGATGTAGCCATGACGACCACGCAAATCTTCGGACGCACCGGGTCGCTGTTCACGCGCGTCGCCCTGATCTTCGCCGACGAGCTCTCCGTGCCGGTCGAGCTCGTGCCGATCGAGGACATGCGCGCGCTCGACCCGGCCGTATACGGCATGAATCCCGCGTTGAAGCTGCCGACGATGCGCAGGGGAAGCTCAGCCCTGTTCGGCGCACAGAACATATGTCGCGCGCTGGCCGAGGACGCCACGGTCGATGCCCGTGTCGTCTGGCCGGAGGACTTGCCCGACGACGTGTGCCGCAACGCGCACGAGCTCACCCTGCACTGCATGAATGCGCAAGTGCAGCTCGTCGTCGGGACGAAGATCGCGAGCCTGCCGGCGGAGAACGTGTTCTTCGCGAAAACGCTCACCGGGCTTCGGGGCTCGCTCGCATGGCTCGACGCGGAGCTCGGCAACATCGAGAGCCGGCTGCCGCGGGATCGCACCCTGAGCTTCCTCGAAGTGTGCCTTTTCTGCCTGCTCGAGCACCTGCGCTTTCGCGAGACCGTGCCGCTCGCGCCGTACTCCCGGTTGCTGCGCTTCGCGGAGGTGTTCGGCCGCAGGGCGTCGGCCGAGCGAACCGTCTACCGCTGAAGAACGCGACGAGGCGCATTCGGTCGGCGGCTCGCTCGGCGAGCCCGGCCGGCGATAGGAGGGTGTAGACTCGAGCGGACGCAATCGAAGCCGGATCGACGACATGCACGAGAGCGACGACACGCGCGATGGCGCTCCCGACTCCGGGAAAGCGACGCCGGACGCGCCGCGGCCGGGGCTCTCGCGCCGCGAGATGCTCGCGATCGGGGCTGCCGGAGCCGCGGCCATCGCCGCGGGTGCCCGCGCTCAGGAGGCCGGCCCCGCCGCACCGGCCGTCGCTTCCGGCAGCGTCGCCGGAATGCCGTTCAGGGCGTTCGTGCGGCACGGAACGGAGGGCTCCGTGCTGGACCTGCGCCTGCGGGATATCGGCCCGACCCAAGTCCTCGTGCGCACGCGAGGATCGTGCGCCTGCTACACGGTCACCGGCAGCGTGCTCGGGACCGCGGCGATGGCGACGCCGACGATCCCGAATCACTCGGGCGTCGGCGTCGTCGAGGCGGTCGGCGCGCAGGTGCGGCGCGTGCGAGTCGGCGACCGCGTGCTCGTCTCCGGAACACCGTGGTGCGGCCAGTGCCATCAATGCCTCTCGGGTACTCCAGAGTGGTGCAACTACCTCGCGCCGGGCGCCGTGCCGAACGACCCGATCGCGGAGATGGCGGACGGCACCGGCGTGATCCAGGCCGCCGTCATCGGCGGCCTGAGCGAGGTCATCGTCGCGTACGAAGAGTACTGCGTGCCGATCTTCTCCGACCTGCCGGACGAGCAGATCGCGATGCTCGGCGACACCGGCGCGGTCGGCGTCGCGGCAACGAGCGTCTACGATCCCGTCCAGATCGGCCAGAACGTCGTGATCTTCGGCGCGGGCCCGATCGGCCTCGCGGCCGTGCAGGGGGCGCGAGCCCAGGCGGCCGGCAAGATCATCGTCGTCGAGCCGGTTCGCTACCGGCGAGAGAAGGCGCTCGAGCTCGGCGCGACGACGGTGCTCGACCCGAACGACGATACGAGCACGCTCGTCGAGCGGATTCGCGAGATGTGCGCGCCGCGAACGGACCGCCTCGAAGCCGGCGGTCAGTACGGCGGCGGAGGATTCCTGTCGATGCGCGGCGCCGATCTCGTCATCGAAGCGTCCGGCTTCGACCGCTTCCCGCCCGCCGTCGAGCCGGGACCCGATCCGAGCGGTCTCCTCGCGCTCCGGCAGGCTTGGGAGGTCACCGCGCCCGGCGGCACGCTCGTGACCCTCGCGGTGCAGAACGGCGACATCGCGTTCCCGGCGTCGGCGTTCTGCCTGTCCGGCAAGCGCATCTACGGCGGGCAGATGGCGGGCATGAACGTGATGCGCGATACGCCGCGCTTCATCACCGCGATCGAGAACGGCGACGTCGACATGGCCACGCTGATCACCTCGACTCCGCCGCTCGATGAGGTGAAGGAAGCGTTCCAGGGCGTCGCCGACCGGACGGAGCTCGGCGTCGTGATCACCTTCCCGGCCTGAGCGGCAGACCGGGCGGCCGCGCCCGCCGACGTCAGTCGAGATCGAGCGTGCCGAGCACGAGCAGGTAGTAGCTGACGATACCGATCACCTTGTCGCCGTCGACGACCGGCGCGTGGCTGATGCCGCACCGCTCGAACAGCCGCGCGCAGTAGCGCACGTTCATGCTCGGCCGCACCGAGATCACGGGCTTCGCCATGATCTCGTAAACGTTCACGCGCTCCGGCGCGCGATCCTTCGCGATGACTTCCTTCGCGATGTCGGAGAACAACACCATGCCGTACTCGTCGTTCTCGTCGCGCTTCTCCACGATCAGGCTGGTCGCGCCGACGCGCTTCATGATGCGCATCGCTTCCATCACGGTGATGCGCCCGTCCACGAACGTGACGTTCTCGCGCATGACATCTCGAACGGTTACGTTGCTGCTCACAGCTGCTTCTCCACGAGCTCTACCAGCTCTTGCGCTTGACGGCCGACGCCGACGGCATCTTCCACGTCGATCTGCACCGCGATACCGGTACCGGGCCTTTCGTCGAACTCGCCGACGTCCCGCACGTGCTCCAATATCCTGCGACTCAAGTGCTCCTCGACGAGCATCAGGAGCACGTCGCGCGGCGCGGACAGGGCCATGCCGAGGAAGCTCGTTGCCTTCTTCATGCCTTCGCCGCGCGCATGATGGATCACCGTGCAGCCGGTGGCCCCGCTCTCGCGGGCGGCGCGCATGACGGCATCGGTCTTGCGGTCCTCGACGAAGACGATGAGGAGTTTGAAGTGCATCTCAGTCCTCCTTGGCGGCCGGAGGCGTCGCCGCCATCTGTCGACGCCCCTGAATCTTGTCGACCAGCCACGACAGCTGTGCATACCCGAGCACTGCGACGGCCGGGCCGGCGCACGCCAATGCGATCAGCCCGAACCCGTCGAGCAGCGGGTTCCGGCCGGGCAGCTGCTCCGCGAGCCCGAGGCCGAGCGCCGTCACTACAGGCACGGTGACCGCGGTCGTGCTCACGCCGCCGGAATCATAAGCGAGCGGGACGATCGAGCGAGGCGAGGTAAGGGTTTGCACGATGATAACCGCGTACACGGCGCCTACGCACCAGTGCAGCGGGATGCCCGCGGCGATCCTGATGCAACCGAGCGTAACACCGGCGGCCACGCCGATCGCGGCGGCCACCCGCAGCCCGAGAGCGTTCACGGCGCCGCCCGATATCTCGTTGACTCTTAGAGCGATTGCGAGCAGCGCCGGTTCCGCGATGGCGGCGCCGAACGCGATGCAGAACGCGAAGGCGTAGATGGAGTAATAGCTCGTCCACGGGGCCGCGACCTCGGTGCCGTGGGCGCTGTTTCCGGCCGTGAGCTGCTCGACCATCATCCGTCCGACCGGGAACAGCGCCTTGTCGAGCCCGAGCAGCAGCAACGCGAGGCCGGCGATCACGAATCCGAGGCCGACCAGCACGCCCGCCGGGTTCGCAAGCTGCTGCTTCAGCACGATGCGATAGAAGAAAAGCATGAAGAGCGCCACCGGCAGCACGTCGACCGCCGTGCCGAGCACGGTGTCGGCGAATTCGGCGAGCAGGGCCGTCAGATCCATGCGAGCGCCGCCCCGAACGCGAGCACCAGGATGATGGGCACCAGCATGACGATCGCGATCATACCGAAGCCGTCGGTGAAAGGATTGCGGCCGGAAAGAGAGGACGCGAGGCCGATGCCGAGCGCGGTGACGAGCGGCACGGTGATCACCGACGTCGTGACGCCGCCCGAGTCGTAGGCGATGCCGATCGCATCGGGCGGGGAGACGAGCGCGAGCAGCACGACCAGCACGTAGCCGCCGATCACGATCTTCGGCAGCGACCACCCCATCACGATCCGAGTCACGCCGAGCACGAGCGCGAGGCCGACGGCGAGCGCGACGGTCAGACGCAGCCCGAGCTCGTAGCCGTCCCTCGCGGCCTCGGTGTTCTCGATCGCCCCCGCCGCCGCGGCCGCGCGCGCCGCCTCGGCCGCGACCGCGGTCAGAGCGGGCTCGGCGATCGTCGTTCCGAATCCGAGCAGAAAGGCGAATGCGAGAAGCCAAAGAAAGCTGCCGCGCTCCGCCAGTGCGAACGCGAGCGCCTCACCGAGCGGGAAGAGCGCGAGCTGCAATCCGTAGATGAACAGGGTGAGGCCGACGACGACGAGCACCGCCCCCTCGAGGAGCCCGAGCAGATTCGCGGCCGGCTGGCCCAGCACGACGAGCTGAAAAAAGAAGATGACGACGACGACGGGGGCGAGATCCCGCAGGCTCCCGAGCAGCATTCGCCAAAGAAGCGTCATGAACCCCCGAAGTGGTCGAGCAAGAATCCCTGAGCGAGGATGCGAGAGGCATCCGTGTCGCCCCGCCGAGACCGGCCCTGCGTCGTCACCGGGCCGAGCGCGGCGACTTGCGGCAGTATATCGGCCGGCGCTCCCTCACGACACTCGTCGGGTGTCGCGGTTTTGTTTCGCAGTTCGAAGTTTCGTGCCCGCAGACGGGCGCGACCGAGCGGCCTACGACCGCTTCAGAAGCCGAGCCCCCTGACCGTCCAACCCTGCGGCGGCTGCACGCGGCGCTGCTTCATGCGCGCGTGCAGCAGCGCTCGCCGGTCGGCAAGCCAGTCCTCCTTCGAGATCTCCGTCGGCAACCCGAGATTGCGCCGGCGGATGATCTCGCCTTCCCGGAACTGGCAGAACTCGCGATAGGCTTCGATCTCGTGCACGAGCGTCCTCAGGACGAGCTCGACGGCGATCGCGTCGTCGAGGAACCCGAGCCCCGGGGTCTGGTCCGGGATGAGGTCGTCGGGATCGACGAAGTACGCGAGCGCCCGAACCACGCGCGCACGGTCCTCCTCCGGGAGCTGCCACGACTCGTCCTCGACCATGTCGATCAGCTTGCCGAGCCCCTCGATGCGCTCGCGAATGAAGCCCGCCGGGTTGTTCGCCGCGGCCGCCTCGACGTGGGCGCGAGTCGCCCGGAGGATTTCGCTCCTGTCGGTCGACTCGGCGACGCGTCCCGCTTGTTGGAACATCGTGCGGAAGTGCTCGAGGTCCTCGTCGCTGAGCTCGATCTCGATCTTGACGCTCATCGGTAGTCTCCGGTGATCCGCGTGCCCTTCGAGGATTGTACTGACCGGCAGCCGGCCCGCTCGCGACCCATGAGCGCCGTCAGCCGAAGTCGCCCCCGCCGGGCTCGGCGTGGCACAGCCATTGCATCGTGCTGCGGCGAATTCGTCCATACGAGGAAACCGGCATGCAAAGCAAGGCGAAGCTGCTCGGGCATTCGATCCACCAGATGCTGATCGTCTTCCCGCTGGGTCTGCTCGCGGGCGGAGTGATCTTCGACGTGGTCTATCTGCTGAACGGGAACCCGCTATTCGCGTCGGTCGCCTACTGGATGATCGTCGCGGGGCTGATCGGCGGCGTCGTCGCGGCCCCGTTCGGCTTCATCGACTGGCTGCGCGCGATCCCGAGCGGCACGCGGGCGAAGCGAATCGGCGCGCTGCACGGGATCGGCAACGCGGTCGTGCTGTTGCTCTTCCTCGTGAGCCTGTTGCTCCGCCCGGACGACGGCGGGGCGAGCGGCTGGGCGTATCTGTTCTCGTTCGCCGGCGCCGGGCTGTCGCTGTTGACCGCGTGGCTCGGCGGCGAGCTCGTCTCGCGGCTCGGGGTCGGCGTCTACGAGGACGCGGACCCGAACGCGCCGAGCTCGCTCGCGCCGGCGCGGGCGCGGGTGCACGCCCGCTGAAGCGGCGCGGAGGCCGCTCCCTGCGCGGCCGAAGCGGCGGCTAGTGCTTGCCCGGATCGAGCGGGACGCCGCGGCGCTCCTTCGCGATGTAGGCCTGCAGCGCGATCATTCGCGGGTCGTCGGCCGCGAGGTCCGTGCCCTGGAGCGGGTTACGGATGCACCAGTTGATCATCTCCCATAGCGCGGCGACGCGGCCGAGCTGCTTCTGGAACTTCGGGTAGGTCTCCGGATGCGTGTTCGCCGCGTTCGGGTGGCACTGCCCGCACGCGACCCCGTTCGTGCCGAGATCTCCGCTCGTCCAGAGCGCACGCCCCTGCTGCGCAACCTGCTCGTACTGCTCCGTCCACCGGGCGAGATCCTGCTCGTCGAACTCGTCGCCTTGCGCGGCCCCGCACGCGAGAAGCGCGGCGGCGAGCGCCGCGACTGTCGTCTTGCTCATCGTTCGCACCTTCCTCAGTAGTGGTTCTGCGGCGGAATCCGCGCGGAGGGCCGCTGGAAGGTCACGTCCTCCGGGCGGCCGGTCGCACCGTTCCAGGCGACCGTGCGGTTCGTGTTGTCGTACAGCGTGAAGGTCATGTCCACGCGGCCGTCGTTCAGATTCACGAACTGCCAGCCAGTCGCGTCGCGCTCGTTGAACGGGTCCGCACGGTTCATCGGCACGGTCAGCACCGGCACGTGCGCACCGGAATGCGCGTACGTCGACGGATACGGCCACGGCCACGCGGTCGCCATCACCGAGTTGAACGCGATCGAGCCGATCTGGTTGTACTGGATCTGGTGCACGTGCCCGTAGATCACGTTGACGCGCTCGAACGGGGCGAGCAACGCCTGCACCTCCTCCGCGTCCTCGGTCCAGAAGTTCCAGCCCTTGTATATCTTCTGCAGCGGCGAGTGCGAGAACACGACGATCGGCGTCGTTCGCGGCACGCGCGCGAGGTCTTGCCGCAGCCACTCGCGCTGGCGCTCGCCGACCATGAACGGCGAGCCGTTCGGGTTGTCGAGCCCGGACATCTCGATCATCCGCCGCTCGGCCGACTCCCAACGGTTGAACGTCCAGTCGTCGTACGTGAGGATCGAGTTCAGCACGATGAAGTGCACGCCCTTGTGATCCCAGCTGTAGTAGTGATCGCCGAAGAGCCGGCTCCAGTACTCGCCGAGATCGAGGTAGTAATCGTGCTCGCCCATCACCGCGTACGTCTTGTAGTTCAGCTTCGCGAGCATCTCCGCGCCGTGGTCGAGCTCTGCCGCGGTGCCCATCTGCGCGAGATCGCCGCCGAAGACGACGAAATCGGGCTTCGGCTCGAGCAGGTTCATCTCGGCGACCGCGCGCATCAGCCCCCGGTCCCAGTTGCGGACGAACTCCGTGCCGCGGATGTGCTGGATGTGCGAATCCGAGATGTAGCCGAAGACGAAGTCCTCGCGCTCCTGGCCGAACGCGAGCCGCACGAGGCTCATCGGCACGACGCCGGCCGCGGCGGCCGCTGCCGTGCTGCCGAGAAAACGACGGCGATCGATTGTCATTGTCCGCTACCTCCTGATACCGCCTCGGCGCGCGCGGCCGCTGCGACGCGCGCCTCGATCTCCGGGCTCGTCAGCGTCTCCATGAACGCGACCAGATCGTCGATCTGCTGCTCGGTCAGCTCGAGCGGCCGGATGCCGCCCGATATGAACGCGGAGACCGGCGCGTCCGCCGGCGTGACTCCGCCGTTGTTGTAGTGCTCGACCACCTCGCGCAGCGTCGCGAGGCTGCCGTCGTGCATGTACGGCGGCGTCACCGCGACGTTGCGCAGCGTCGGCGTCTTGAACGCGCCGATCTCGGAGATGTCGTTCGTCACCGCGAACCGGCCGAGGTGCGAGGTGTCGGGGTCGGTCAGAACGGCCGTGTCGACGTCGATGCCCTGCGATTTCGCCACGAGGAACGCTCGCGCGAGCTCCGGCGCGCGCGCCTCGATCCGGTCCATGCCGATGCCGACGTTGTGGAAGCGGTGGTCCGTGAAGAGCGCATGGTCCTGCTCGATCGTATGGCAAGACACGCAACGGCCCTGCTTCAGGAAGACGTCGAAGCCGCGCTTCGCCTGCTCGCTGATCGCGCTCTCGTCGCCGCCGAAGTACCAGCGGTCGAACGGCGAATCGCCGTAGATCTGCGTACGCTCGAACGCGGCGATCGCCTGCGTGACCTCGCGCATCGTGATGTCCTCGGCCCGCACGCCGAAGACGTTGCGGAACGCGCGGGCGTACTCGCGGTCTGCCCGAATGACGTCGAGCATCACGTCATAGCTCGGCACGGCCATCTCGACCGGGTTCAGGAACGGGTGCATCGCCTGATCCTCGAGGTCGGGCGAGCGGCCGTCCCAGAACTGCGTGCGGTTGTAGGCTGCGTTCAGGACCGTCGGCGCGTTCCGCGTGCCGGTCAGCCCGTTCACGCCTTCCGAGACCGTGAGCGGCGAGTCGGTGAAAGCCTCCTCCGGCACGTGGCACTTCGCGCACGCGACCGTGCCGGTCGAGCTGAAGCGCACGTCGCGGAAGAGCCGCTCGCCGAGCGCGATCTTCTCGGGCGTCTGCGGGTTGTCCTCGGGTATCGGCAACGGCGGCAACCCGAGCGGCTGAGCGAGCGCCCCCGCCGCCGTGAATGCCGCGATCAACGCAAACACTGTCCTCATACGCACTTCCCCTTGCGGCGGCGCGCTCGGCGCCGCGCTGACTCACTTCGACGAATCCGTGCCGCCGAGCAGGCGCTCGGCCGGTCCGGCCGACGGTTCCGGAACGCCGCAGTTGAACATCGGCACCGTGTCGCTCCAGAACATCTGCGCGGGCGCGAGCACGCGGACGTTGTCGTAGCCGCGCGCCTCGAGCGCGGCCTTCAGCGCCGCGGCCCGTTTGCCGGTCTTGCAGTAGACGACGATCGGCGCCGACCGGGCCGCCGGCAGGCGGGCCGCGTGCTCGTCGACGCGGTCGTGCGGCACGTTCTCGGCGCCGTACAGATGCCCGATCGCGTACTCCTCGGGGGAGCGCGCGTCGAGCAGCGTGAACACGGTGGTATCGGCCAGGAAGCCGAGGAGCACCGACTGCGGGATCGGCTCGGGCGCATTCGCGTCGCCGGCCCCCGGCGGCTCCGCGCCGGCAGCGAGCGGCAGCCAGAAGAGCGCGATCGCGCAGCGACGCGCCAAGCGTGTCGTTCTACTCCCCATGGCCCAATAGCAGCGTTAGACTTGTTCTTGATTTAGAGTTGGACCAACTCTAAGTCGACGCCGTGGTGGTGTCAACGGCGCACGCCCGACCACGTTGGAGCACGAAACCGGACGGTCAACGCGCGGGACTCACCGGCGCTATCATGAGTCGACGGACGCGAGACTGCGGCGCGCGCGCCGCGAGGGTGCCGACATGAGGTTCAACGACTTGCGAACGGTGCTGCCCGCACTCCTCGGCGCGCTGCTGTTCGCGCCCGCGGCCGAGGCACAGAGCATTCCTGGCTTCGTCAACCTGCCGCGCGACGACTTCGTCTGGATCTGGGGCGATCGCGAGGACGCGCTCGCGAACCGCTTCAGCGATTTCACGGTCAGCGGCGGCGAGGCCGGCTTCCGCTGCGACTTGACCGTGAAGCTTCATCCTGCGAGCCGCCTCTCGCCGCCGGAAGTCCGCGAGCTCGAGAACGATCTCCGGACGAGCCTCGCGTTCATCCAGGACAGCGCCTACGCGATGTACGCGCTCGAGCAGCGCCGCGACATCGACTGGGCGCTGCTCGACTGCGACAAGCCCGATCAGCGCGAGCTCTCCGAGGCGGAGCGCGAAGAGCGCGTGAACCGCGCGCTCGAGAAAGCGCGGGCCGAGCAGCAACGCCGCCGCGAACGCCAGCAACGCAGGTAGGAGCTGTCCCGCTGCGATCGTCCTTGGTAGGAGCGGCTGTCCCGCCGCGATCTTCGCGTCGTGCCGCTCGATCACCCGTGGTGCCGGCTTTTATCGCTGCGGCAGTCGCGGCTGGACAGCCGCTCCTACCGGGCAGCTAGCGCGCGAACGGTGTCGATCGTGTCCGCCTCGTCCGCCGTCTTGTCCGGCCGATAGCGCAGCACGCGCGCGAAGCGCAGCGCGAGCCCGGCCGGGTAGCGCGGGCTTCGCTGGAGCTCGTTGAACGCGATCTCGACGACGAGCTCCGGCCGCACGCGCACGACGTAGCCGTCGGTATCGATCGCGAGCGCCTGCAGGCGCTCCGTCTGCCACGCGAGCATCTCGTCCGTGAGCCCCTTGAACGTCTTGCCGAGCATCACGAAGCCGCCCGCCGGGTCGCGCGCGCCGAGGTGCAGATTGCTGAGCCAACCGCGGCGTCGCCCGCTGCCCCATTCCGCTGCGAGCACGACGAGATCGAGCGTATGCGCGACCTTCACCTTGAGCCACGCGGCGCCGCGATTGCCGGCCTCGTACGGCGCATCGAGCGCTTTCGCCATCAGCCCTTCGTGGCCGAGCGCGAGCGCGTTCGCGAGGAAGCGCTCGGCCTCCGCGAGGTCCCTCGTTACGCGGCGCGGCACGAGCGCCGCCTCCGGCACGTGCGCGGCGAGCCGCGCGAACCGTACCCGGGCCGGCGCGTCGATCAGGTCCTCGCCTTCCGCGTGCAGACAGTCGAAGCAGAAGAGCGACATCGGCAGCTCGTCGCGCAGCGCGCCGACGTCGAGCTTGCGGCCGAAGCGGCGCATCGTGTCCTGGAACGGCCGCGGCCTGCCGCCCGAATCGAGCGCGATCGCCTCTCCGTCTACGATCAGCCGGCGCACCGGCAGCGCCGCGATCGCGGCCTCGATCTCCGGCAGGCTCGCGGTCACGTCGCGGCCGGTCCGCGAGTAGATCCGCACGCCCGCGTCGCCCTTGTGGATCTGCACGCGCGCGCCGTCGAGCTTCCACTCGAGCGCCGCCTCGCCGAGCGCGTCGAGCGCGCTCGCGAGGTCCTCGGCCGGCGTCGCGAGCATCGGCCGGACCGGCTCGTAGAGCTCGAGCCGGAAGCGCGCGAGGCCCGCCGCGCCGTCCGCGAGCGCAGCGGCCGCGACCGGCGCGATCTCGCCGGCGAGCATGATCGCGCGGCGCACGTCCTTGGCGGGAAGGTTCGCGGCCGCCGCGATCGCGTCCGCCATCACGCCCTCGAGCGCCCCTTGCCGCAGCTCGCCGAGGAGCAGCCGCGCGAGAAAGCTCTGCTCGTCGGCCGTCGCGAGCGCGAAGAGCTCGCGAAGGGCCTCGCGCCTTCGCCCCGCGGAGCCTTGCCCGGCGACCGTTCGCAGCCGCTCGATCCGCTCGGCCGCCGTGCCGACGGTCAGGGTCGGCACTGCGGCGGGCGGGACGTCGCGAAGCTCCCGCACGGCCGCGGGGCCTAGCCCGATCCGGCCGCCGGGCAGCGTGCCCGCGAGCCACGCGACGCCGGCCTCCCGCTCGGCCGGCTCGAGCTTCACGAGCGCGTCGCGGAGCAGCGCGACCTTGCCGAGCCGGCTCGCGGTCGATGCGAGCTCGTTGGAGGCGGCGGCCAGTTCGGCAAGCTGCATCGGGCGGACTCGAGCGAGGGTCCCGGCTTCGAGGATAACGGCCGAGCGGCTCGGCCGGAAAATCGTGATACAACGCAAGCTTTCGCACCCCGACCCGTTACATAATCCGACCGCCCCTGCCCGAAGGCCGCCAGGAGAACGCGGCGACGCGATGAAGACGGCATTGATCGTCGACGATTCCCGCCTCGCGAGGACCGTGCTCGGTCGCCTGCTGGGCGAGCACGGCGTCGCCGCAGACACCGCGCCGAGCGCCGAGGCCGCGCTCGAGTACCTGAAGGAGCGCCGGCCCGACGTCGTCTTCCTCGACCACAACATGCCCGGCATGGACGGCTTCCAGGCGCTCGAGGCGATCAAGGCGAACCCGGCCACCGCGACCATTCCGGTGATGATGTACACGTCGCAGGAAGGCGAGCTCTACGTCGGCCAGGCCCGTGCGCTCGGTGCGATCGGCGTGCTGCCGAAGAGCCTGCATCCGGTCGAGGTAACGAAGGTGCTGCGCTCGCTGCACCTGATCCCGGGCGAGGAGATGCGAGCCGCCGCGAACGACGCGCGACAGGCGCCGGACGTGCCGCGCCTCCGCGAGCTGATCGAGGAGCTCTTCTACGAGCAGGCGGCGGTGCTGCGCGAGGAGATCCGGAGCGAGTTTCGCCGTGCGGCCGCGCAGCAGGCGCGCGCGGCCGCGGTGCCCGCCGCGACGCCGGCCCCGCCGCCGCCTGCGGCGAAGACGGAAGCGGGACGGCGCTGGCAGCTCGCGGCGGCGATCGCAACGGCGGCGGCGGTCGCGCTCGGGGCGCTCCACTTGCAGAGCACGTCGCGGCTCGCCGAGGCAGACCGGCGCGCGGAGCGGCTCGCCGCGGACGCTGCGGCGCTCGCGAGCGCGGTCGCGCTCGCGCCGGCCGCCGCCGCCGCGGCCGAGCCGCCGGAGACGCTCGCGCTGCTCGAATGGGCCGCGAATCGCGGCAACGACTTCGCGTTCGGCGCGGTCCCGCTCGACGACGCCCGCGCCGCCGAGCTCGTCGAGCTCCTCGGGCACCTCGAGCGCGCCGGCTTCGCGGGCACCGTCGCGATCGACGTGCACGTCGGCCGCTTCTGCATGAGCTACGGCGAGGACGGCAGCCTGCAGCCCGCGGCGCCGGAGCTGCCCGCGGCGAGCTGCGATCAGATCGGTTGGCCCGAGCTCGAGGCGATGGCGATCGGCGCGCAGCAGAGCGTCGGCTTCGCGAACACGATCGCCGCCGCGACGCGCGGCATGCCGATCGACGTGCGGGCCGAATCGTACGGCTCCGGGTCGCCGCTCGCCGTCTATCCGCTGCCCGGCTTCGACGTGACCGCAGGCGAGTGGAACGAGATCGCCGCCGCGAACCAGCGGATCGAGATCCGGCTCATCGAGACGGCGGCCGACTGAGCGGCAGCCCGCGCGCTCAGGCGACGACGAGCTCGCCGTCCACGCTCGCCTGCTCGGCGGCGACGCCGTAGCGCCCCCGCTCGTCGCGAACCGGCAGCGCGCTCGCGCAGGCCGGGTCGTGCGTGAAGTAGAGCCGCACGCCGCGGGCGATCTTGTCCTCGAGGAACGCGCGCTTCTCGTCGATCAGCCGTTCCGGGTAGCGGTCGTAGCCCATCGTGATCGGCAGGTGCACCCACGGCCGCCCGGGGATCAGGTCCGAGCAGAACACGAAGCCGCCTTCCCGGCCGATCTCCGCGAGCATCAGCCCCGGTGTGTGCCCGTCGCTCCAGCCGAACCGCACGGCGTCGCCGAGCAGCGCCGAGCGCTCGCCGGCGACGAGCTCGAGCCGGCCGCTCGCCTCGAGCAGCGCGTTCAGCTCGGGGATGAAGGACGCGCGGTCGCGCGGATGCGGATTCTTCGCGCGCTCCCACGCGCGCTGCCCGACGATGAAGCGTGCCTTCGGGAACAGGAGCCGCGCCGGCTCGCCGGGCGCGAACGGCGCGAGCAAGCCGCCCGCGTGGTCGAAGTGCAGATGACTCAGCACGACCGCGTCGACGTCCGCATGGTCGACGCCGCGAGCGGCAAGCGAGCGGAGCAGCACGTGCTCTTCCTCGAGCACGCCGTAGCGGCGCTTCAGCTTCGGCTCGAAGAACGCGCCGATGCCCGCCTCGAACAGCACGGTCCTGCCGGCGGGATCCTGGACGAGCAGCGCGCGGCACGCGAGCTCGACGCGATTCTGCTCGTCCGGGGCGAGCCACTCGGACCAGACCGCGCGCGGCGCGTTGCCGAACATCGCCCCGCCGTCGAGCCGCTGCCGGTTGCCTTCGATCGACCAACATCTGATTGCGCTCATCCTGCACCGCTCCTGCGCGCGGCGAGCTCCGCCGATTGCTCTATGTCGAACTGCAGCTCCGCGAGCCGCGCGTAGAGCGGGCTCGTGCGGAGCAGCGTGCCGTGCGGGCCCTGCGCGACGATCCGGCCGCGGTCCATCACGATGATCCGATCCGCCTCGAGCACGGTTGCGAGGCGGTGCGCGATGATGATCGTCGTCCTGCCCTCCATCAGCCGCTCGAGCGCCTGCTGAACGACGCGCTCGCTCTCCGCGTCGAGCGAGCTCGTCGCCTCGTCGAGCAGCAGGATCGGCGGATCCTTGA
>CAYWGQ010000079.1:0-16905 GCA_964457725.1 uncultured Gammaproteobacteria bacterium | reverse complement strand
AACGCCGGCGGCGTCGCGACCTCGGCGCTCGAGATGCAGCAGAACGCGAGCCGCGACGCGTGGACGTTCGACTTCACCGAGCGGCGTCTGCACGAGATCATGCAGAGCATCCACCAGGACTGCTACGAGACCGCGGCCGCGTTCGGCAGCCCCGGCAACTACGTGATCGGCTCGAACATCGTCGGCTTCCAGCGCGTCGCGGAAGCGATGCTCGCGTTCGGCGTGGTCTGAGCGAGGCTCCTGCCGCCGGGGACGACGGCGGCGCCCGGCGCACTTACGGCATCGTGCAGCGGAAGCTCGCCGCGTCGTCGATGCTGCCTTCGCCCGTGTGGCGGGCGACTTGCGGATACGGGCAGAGCGGCCGCGTCCGCACGACCTCCCCGTCGACCACCTTGCTCGCGACGATCGTCTCCGGAGCGCGGCCCGCCTCGACCCAGTCGATGACCGCGGTCACCGCATCGTGGAGGTCCGGCCCGACCCCGCCCGAGCAATGCGCCATGCCGGGCAGCATGAACAGGCGGAAGAAGTCCGGCGTGTCCGGCCCGTTCGCCTCGACCGCGCGCTCGTAGTAGTCCACGCCCATCAGCGGCTGCAGGATCGCATCCGCCCAGCCGTACGTCATGATCAGCTTGCCGCCCCGCTCGCGGAACGCAGCGAGATCGGTCTCCTTCGCATTGGCCTTCTCGCCCCAGGCTTCGAGAAGCTCCACGTCGCGATCGAAGTCGAACGTGCGGTAGTCCCAGTCCGGACGCGGCGGCGTGAACACGAGATACTTCATCGTGTTCTCCGCGAGGTTGAAATCGAGCGACCGGCCGCCCGGCTCGGCGGGCACGATCAGGTTCAGCCAGCCGCTGCCGGTGCCCCCGCCGAAGATCCCGGCCGTGACGGCCTCGCTGCCCGGCATGAAGCCCGGGAAGTACGGCTCGCCGTTACTGACGACGCCGCCGTAGATCGTCGCGACCGCCTGCGCTTGCGCCGGCGTCAGGCAATCGTCGGCGTCGATGCCGGCGGGGCAACTCGGCACGTCGCGCGCCGGATCGAAGTCGCACGCGCGCGGGTCGTCGATCAGGCCGTCCGCGAGCCCGTCGACCGCGTCGCACGTCGCCATCACGCGATCGGCGAGCAGCCCGAGCTTCGCGCGATTCAGCGGCGCCTCGTCGAGCGCGCGCTGAGTCCAGAGCGCGCCGATCGTGAAACCGGTCTGGTCGACCCACGGCGCGTTCGCGACGATCCCGTCGAAATCCTCCGGATAGCGCTGCGCCTCGATGAGCCCTTGCCGGCCGCCGTTCGAGCAGGAGTTCCAGTACGCGAACGACACCGGCCGGCCGTAGTAATCGGCGGTGATCGCCTTCGCGGTCACGGCCGTCAGGTGAACCGCGCGGTAGGCGTAGTCGATCGCCTTCTGCGGGTTGTCGAGCACGAAGGTCCCGCCCGGCTCCTCGCGCGCGTCGTGGCCCGTGTTGGTCTGCGCGAACGCGAAGCCGAGCCCGAGCGCCTGATCGCGCTGCGCGACGCGCGCCGGGTTGTCGAGCGCCTCGCCTGCGTGCCCGCCGTTGCCGATCATGTAGAAGCGTCCGTTCCACCGCTCGGGCAGCGCGACCTCGAACGCGATCTCCGGCGCTAGCACGCCGGTCACGCGGCAGAACGCGGGCGCCGACTCCCCCGCGGGCACCCGGGTCGCGGCGAGCTCGACGACGTCCGCGGACGGCGGCGCGAGCGCCTCACACGCCTTCGCCGGCGCGAGCTCGGCGACCGAGTAGTCGACGGCGGCGGACTGGAGGTCCGCGAACGCCTGCGCGTAGGCAGTCCCGCCCGCACCGAAAGCCGCCGCCACCGCGACGGCCAGCGCCTGCCGCTTCGCTCCTTCCCGCATCGTCGTTCCTCCCGCGCTCGCGAAGAGCTCATTCTCCGGCCTTCCGGGGAAAAATTCACGCGCAGGCGGCCGTAACGGTCCCGGAGCCGGAACCGTAGCGCGGTACGGTAAACTACCGGCGCGCGTGCCGGCGGAACCCTCCCACATGCAGCAAACGATACTCGCGGTCGACGACGAGCCCGAGGTCTTGTCGATGCTCGAGGAGTACCTCGGCAGCCGCGGCTTTCGCGTGCTGACCGCGACCCGCGCCGACGAGGCACGCGCGATCCTCGGCGCCGAGCGCGTCGATCTCGCGATGCTCGACATCAACATGCCCGGCGAGGACGGCTTGAGCCTCGCCCGTACCTTCGCGAGCGGAACGGCCCCGCGATCATCATGCTGACGGCGCTCGACAGCGTCGTCGACCGGGTCGTCGGGCTCGTGCCGCCGTGCGTCTCGACGATCCCGAGGCTGACCGCGAGGCCGATGCCGGTGCCCATGCCGGCCGGCTTCGTCGTGAAGTACGGATCGAAGATTCGCGAGCGGATCCCATCGGGAATACCGGGACCGTTGTCGGCAATCTCGACGCGCACGCCGGCGCGGTCGCGCTCGGCCGCGATCCGGATCCGGCGCGGCGGCGGGCAGCTCTGGAGCGCCTGCTGCGCGTTTACGATCAGGTTCAGGAATACCTGATGGAGCTGATCGGGGTCGGCCGAGATCCGCGGTAGATCCGGCGCGATGCGTCTCTCGATATCGATCCCGGACGTGCGCAAGCCGTAGGCGAGCATCTCGAGACACTCATCGATCGTGCGGTCGATCGAGACGTCCGTGCGCTGTGGCCTGTTCTGCCGGGCCATCGACAGGAAGGTCCGGACGATTCTCGCGCAGCGCTCCGCCGCGGCGCGAATCTTCTCCGCGGCCGAGCGCGCGGCCGGATCGGTGGCCTCCTCCTCGAGCATCGTCGCGCGGCCGACGACGATCGACAGCGGATTGTTCAGCTCGTGCGCGACGCCCGCGAGGAGCGAGCCCATGGCCGCGAGCTTCTCGCGCTGATGCGCGTTCTCGCGCTCGCGCGCGAGCGCCGCCTCGGCGGCCTTCGCTTCGGTGATGTCGCGCGCGTTCACGACGATGCCGCCGACCGCCGGGTTGTCGACCTGGTTCGTGCCGGTCGCCTCCATCCAGCGCCAGCCGCCGTCCGCATGCCGCACGCGAAACTCGGTTCGCTCGACGACGCGGCCCGGGCGCCCGGCGGCCGTGTGTAGGGCCGTTGCGAGCGCGGCCCGGTCGTCCGGATGCAACCGCTCGAGCAACGGGCGGCCGAGGACGTCGTCCGGCGCCGGACCGAGCACCGTCGCGAGCGACGGGCTCGCGTAGCGCACGACACCGTCCGCGCCGGCGACGAGGATCACGTCGGCCGCGTGCTCGATCAGCGCGCGGAAACGTTCCTTCTCGACACGCACTGCCGCGTCCCGCTCCGCCACCTGAGCGACCATCGCGTTGAACTCGCGGGCGAGGTAGCCGAGCTCGTCGTCGGCCGCGGCCGGGACGGCACGCACCTCTCCCGCCGCCGCGCTCCGAATCCCGCCGAGCAGCGCCTGCAGCGGCCGGCCGACCTGCCGGCGGAGGATCAGCGCGAGGCTCGCGATCAGCAGGCCGAGCGACGCGAGCCCGATCCAGAGCACCCACTGCGCCGCCTGGAACGCCTGCGTCCGCACGATCTGCCCGGGCAGCGTCGACGCGAAGTACCAGCCGGTGCTGCGAAGCCGGCTGATCGCGTAGTACTCGTCGATGTCGGCCGCGCGGCCGTACGCCGGCGCGTCCGCGACGTCCGCCGCGAGCGCGAGGAGCGCGTCGAGCCGCCGGTCGTTCGCCTGCGAGATGTGGAAGCCGTTGTAACCCTCGACGATCTCGTCCATGTAGCGCGGGTCGAGCACCAGGCGCCCGTCCTTCCGGAACACGGTATGGCTCGTGCCCGGTATGTCCGAGCGCACGATGCTCGCTTCGAGCTCGTCGAGCAGGTCGTCGCTGCCGATCGTCGCGATGTGCTCGTCGCCCGCGTATACCGGCGTCAGCACCGACACCATGATCTCGTCGTAGGCCGGATCGCGGTGCGGGCCCGCCCACACCGTCCGCCGCTCGGGATTGTTCGCGGCGTTCGCCGCCGTGAACGACTCACGCTCGTCGAGCGCGTAATCGCTCGGCGTCAGCGCCGCCCATTCGACGTTGCCCGAGCGCTCCGGGTGGTCGTAGCCCATGTTCGCGGGCTCTGTCGGATGCATCAGGTAGAAGTTCGTGAAGCGCGTCGTGACGAGCCGCGCGTAGTGCTCCGACACGTCGAAATAGAGCATCCAGAGCCGCTTGAATGTCTCGTCCGGCTCGACCCGCTCGTGGACCCAGCCGGTCGAGAACCGTTGCACGTCGGCGTACTCGGGCCGATTGCGGATCGCGCCGTCCGGGTAGCGCATCATCAGCCGATCGAACCGCTCCGCGGCGTCGGGCATCGGCTCGCGATAACGGCGCAGCAAATCCTCCTTGATCACCTCGTGAAATGCGCTCGCGAGCGCGAGCTGCGCCTCGTGATACTCGGTGCGCTGGGCGGCATACTCGCGCAGCCGCTCGAGCGCGCGCTCTTCGATCTCCCGATAGAGAAGCTGATAGGAGACTCCGCTCGACAGCGCGACAATCAACGTGACGCCGAGCGCGACGCGGCAGAGCGTCGCCTTCGCGAGCGAGCGGGGGCTCTCCTTCTGCGGCGAGGCGGAGCGGGTCGTCATCGTCGTTGTCGTTGCCGTTGCGTTGTCGTTGCGCCGGCGGCGCGGAGGGACGTTGGCCCGACGTGCTCGCCCACGGGGATATTGAACCGGCGGGATGCGCGCTCACAAGTCCCGCGGGCGCCTCGCTCCCGTCGAGGCCGCGGGGCGCCGGGTTCCGCCCCGGCGCCCCGTGCCCGGTCACGGGACGATCGCGAACGCCCAGACGAAGCCGCCGTCGACGAGCTCGCCGTTCAGGCGGGTCGAGACGCCGGGCGCCGAGAGATCGACGCGATACAGCTCGTCCGTATCGCCGGTCTCCGTCGCCGTGTACACGATGCTCGTGTCGTCCTCGTACGCGAACTCGTACACGCCGACGTCCGGCATCGGTCCGCTGACCTTGACCGAGGCGCCCGGCGAGCCGAGATCGACCTCGTAGATCTCGACGACATACGGGTCGTCCTGATTGGCGGCGTAGGCGACGCGGGCGCCGTCCGGGCTGAAGGCGAAATGCTCGACGTCGCCGCCCGGCACGAGCGAATCGCTCAGCTTCGTTGCGGCCCCCGGAGAAGCGAGGTCGACTCGGTAGAGCTCCGCGTGCTCGGCCGAGTCCTGGAGCGCGACGTAGGCGACGAAGCTCGAGTCGGCGCCGAACGCGTAGCGGTGCGTCACCTTGCCGTCCGGCACGAGCGGCGGATTCAGCTTCGTCGACGCGCCGGGCGCGCTCAGAGACGCGGCGTAGAGCTCGAGCACGCCGTCCGTTTCCTGGTCCGCGCAATACGCCGCATGCTGCGAATCCGGGCTGAACGCGAACGTGCAGACGTCGCCGTCCGCGATCATCGGCCCGTTCAGCTTGGACGACGTGCCGGGGGTCGCGACGTGCACGGCAAAGAGCTCGAGCTTCTGGTCGACCTCCTGATCCGCTACGTAGCCGACGTAGGCGCCGTCCGGCGTGAACTTGAACTGCTCGTAGACGTTGCCGCCGGCGACCAAAGGCGGGTTCGCGCGATACGAGACGCCGGGCACGCCGAGATCGACGAGGTACAGCTCGACGACGTCCTTGACGTCCTCGTCGGCCCTGTACGCGACGTGCATGCCGGTCGGGTCGATCAGGTAGCCGCCGCGCACCCAGCCGCCGGGGACGAGCGCACCGTTCACCTTCCCGGCGGAACCGGGGCTCGCGACGTCGACGAGATAGAGCTCCCAGACGTCGTGCGTGTCGTGATCGGCCCGATAGACGACCTTGGTGCCGTCGGGGCTCAGCGCGAAGTCCTGCACGTCGCGATCGGCTCCGAGCGGCGCGTTCAGCTTGATCGCGGTACCCGGCTCCGCGAGGTGCACGATGAACACTTCGTAGAGGTTGTCGACCTCCTGGTCGGCGACGTAGACGACCGATTGCCCGGACGGCGTCACCGCGAACGAGTCGACGTTGCCGCCGGACGGCAGCGGAGGGTTCAGCTTGATCGACGCGCCCGGCACGGTCGGGCTGCTCATGTAGAGCTCGAACCGGTCGTAGACGTCCTGGTCCGCGACGTAGACGACCGGCCGGAGGCCGACGCTCGGCGCGCCGCTGCCGCCGCCCTGGCCGTTGCCGCCCCCGCCGCCGCCCGCTCCGGCGCCGCCGCCGGCGCCGCTGCCGGTGCCGCCCGTGCCGGCAGTGCCGCCGGTCGGCGCGCCGGCGCCGCTGCCGCCCCCGCCGCTGCATCCGGCAAGCACGATGCCGACGAGACCGACCGCGAGCAGCATGCGCGTCGCATCGCGCAGCACCCGCAGCACCGAACGCGAACCCAGTTTTCGTGAAGACATCAGTGAACCCTCCCTCATCGACGTTGAACTCACGCGGCGCGTCGAGCGCCGATGGCGGGAGAGTCTTGCGGCGCGGTGTAACGGCAGAATTTCCCGTGCTCTGCCGGATGGTTTCAATTGTTGCGGCCGGAAGCCGGCGCGACCGTGTCATTCCCTCGAGACGACCGGTACGATGGAGGCTCGCACAGCCAGAGAATCCCGCGATGAGAATCGATTTCGTGTCCGACGTCGCCTGCCCGTGGTGCGCGATCGGGTTGAACGCGCTCGAGCGCGCGCTCGAGCGGATCGGCGACGACCTCGGCGAGGTCGAGCTGCACATGCAGCCGTTCGAGCTGAACCCGACGCTGCCGCCGGAAGGCATCGGCCTGATCGAGTATCTGACGACCAAGTACGGCCTGAGCCCGGACCAGGTCTCGTTCAACCAGGCACGCATCGCGGAGCGCGGCGCGGCGGAAGGCTTCACGTTCGGCGACCGCGAGCACATCTGGAACACGTTCGACGCGCATCGGCTCTTGTTCTGGGCGGGCGCCGAAGGGCCTCCCGGCGCGCAGCGCGCGTTGAAGCACGCGCTGTTCGAGGCCTATCACGGGGAAGGGCGCAACCCGGGCGCGTACGACGTGCTGCTCGAGCTCGCGGAGCGAGTCGGCCTGCCGGTCGAGCGGGCGCGCGCGGTGCTCGAGGGGAACGAGTACGCCGAGGAAGTGCGGCAGGCCGAGCAGTTCTGGCACGGGCTCGGCATCCACTCGGTCCCGGCCGTCATCGTCAACCGCAAGCACCTGATCTCGGGCGGCCAGCCGAACGCGGTGTTCGAGCAAGCGCTCCGGCAGATCGCCGCGGAAGGCGACGATTCCGCAGCCGAGAGCGCGTAGCGTCACACTGCGATCCCGCGCCGCCGGGTACAATCGCGCGCATGTCGCGGCACCTGCTCGTCCGTCACCCCGACACGCCGTGCGCGGCGATCGAGCGGATCGAGGTCGAGCTCGACGACGACGCGCGCGGCGCGATGCGGCTCGTATTCCGGTTGATCGGCGACGCGCAGCGCATCGTCGCCGCCGCGCCCGCCGAACGCCCGGCGCGGCGCGACCAGCTCTGGCGGCACACGTGCTGCGAGCTCTTCGTCCGCGAGCCGGACGGCGAAGGCTATCGCGAGTACAACTTCGCGCCGTCCGGCGACTGGGCCGCGTACCGCTTCGACGGCTATCGCTCGAATCGCACGCCGCTCGACGCGGCGCCGCCGCGCATCGAGCTCGCGCGCGCCGCCGACGCGCTGACGTTGACCGCGACGCTGACCGATCTCCCGCTCCCGGCGCTCTCTCCCGCCGAGCGGCTCGGCTTCGCGTGCGTCGTCGAGACGGCGACGGAGCTGTCTTACTGGGCCCTCGCCCATCCGCCCGGCCGGCCGGATTTCCACCACGCGGTCACGTTCGCCGTCGCGCCGGCGGTCGCGAACGCTGCGCGGCGAGCAGGATGACGTCGAACGTGCGCTTCGGCATCGATCGGCTGCTCGCCGAGCCCGAGCTTCGCGCGCCGCTCCGCGGCCGGCGCGTCGCGCTGCTCGCGCACCCCGCGTCCGTCACGCACGCGCTCGAGCACTCGCTCGATGCGCTCGCCGCGTGCGGCGACGTTCGGCTCACGGCCGCGCTCGGTCCGCAGCACGGGCTCCGCGGCGACAAGCAGGACAACATGATCGAGTCGCCGGACTTCGTGGATCCGGTGCACGGAATTCCCGTGTTCAGCCTGTACGGCACCGTCCGCCGGCCGACGCCCGCGATGCTCGACACCTTCGACGCGCTGCTCGTCGACCTGCAGGACGTCGGCTGCCGGGTCTACACCTTTATTACGACGCTGCGCTACGTGCTCGAGGCCGCGGCCGAGACGGGCAAGACCGTCTGGGTGCTCGACCGCCCGAATCCGGTCGGCCGGCCGGTCGAAGGCCTGCTGCTCCGCGCAGGCTGGGAGAGCTTCGTCGGCGCCGGACCGCTGCCGATGCGCCACGGCCTGACGCTCGGCGAGCTCGGCCTCTGGTTCATCGCGCGGCTCGGGCTCGACGTCGACTATCGCGTGATCGAGATGCAGGGTTGGCAGCCCGACCGCGCGCCGGGCTACGGCTGGCCGCTCGGCGAGCGCACGTGGGTCAACCCGAGCCCGAACGCGCCGAACCTGTGGATGGCGCGGAGCTACGCGGGCACCGTGATGGTCGAGGGCACGACGCTGTCGGAGGGCCGCGGCACGACGCGGCCGCTCGAGCTCTTCGGCGCGCCGGACATCGACGCGCGCGCGGTGCTCCGCGAGATGCGGTCGCTCGCGCCGGGCTGGCTCGGCGGCTGTCGCCTGCGCGAGTGCTGGTTCGAGCCGACGTTCCACAAGCACGTCGGTAAGCTCTGCAACGGCCTCCAGATCCACGTCGAGGACGGCGCATACGACCACGCCGCATTCAAGCCGTGGCGATTGCAGGCCCTCGCGTTCAAGGCGATCCGACGCCTCTACCCGGACTACCCGCTCTGGCGCGACTTCGCTTACGAGTACGAGCACGGCAAGCTCGCAATCGACGTGATCAACGGCGGGGAGATGCTGCGAGAGTGGGTGGACGATGCCGGCGCGGGGCCGCGCGATCTCGAGGCGCTCGCGGCGCCGGACGAGAAGGCCTGGGTCGCGGAGCGGGCGGCGTTCCTGATCTATTGACGCGCCGATCCCGCCGTTCGGCGTCGCTGTCGAATCACCCGTTCGCCGTTCGACTGTCGGAAGACGGCGCCTCCCGCCGTCGCCGATTCACCGTATTTCGAGGAGACTGCGAATGGCCCGGATGATTTTCGTGAACCTGCCCGTCGAGGATCTCGCCCGATCGATGGCGTTCTACGCGGCGCTCGGCTTCGAGAACAACCCGCACTTCACGGACGAGACGGCCGCTTGCATGGTCTGGAGCGACACGATCGCCGTGATGCTGCTGACGCACGAGAAGTGGCGCACCTTCACGAGCCGGCCGATCCCGCCCCCGACGTCGAGCGAGGTGCTGCTCGCGGTGACCTTCGACGACCGCGACGCGGTGGACGCGATCAACGCGGCGGCGGCCGCGAACGGCGGCACCGCGGACATCAACCCGGTACAAGACCTGGGCTTCATGTACTCGCGCGCCTTCGCCGACCCGGACGGGCACGTATGGGAAGCGTTCTGGATGGATCCGGCGGCGGTGCCGCCGAACCAATGAGCGAGTGGCCTGGCGCGGTCTAGCCGTCTCGGCGTCTAGGCCGGGCCGACGCCGAGCGACGAATCGAGCAGCGCTCTCGCGGCGTCGACGGCCGTCGCGGCCTGCTCGGTGCCGTCGAGCAGCAGACGCGACGCGAACACGCCGCTGACGAGCAGCATCAGCGCGTCGCCGAGCTGGTCGGGGCGGCGCGCGCCCATCTGGCGGCAGAGCTCGCGGAGGCGGTGCGCGATCTCGGTCTCGTGCTCGTGGATCAGCTTCTTCGCGGGGTGGTCGTCCTCGACGAGCTCGACCGCGGTGTTCGCCACCGGGCAGCCGCGCTCGGCTTCCTCGGTACAGATGCCGTGCTGGAGCTGCTCGAACAGCGCCTCGATCTGCTTGCGCGGGTTGCCGGCGTGCGGGGCGATCACGGCGTCCCACCACTGCCAGAAGCGCTGGATGTGGTCCTCCAGCACCTGCATGATCAGGTCGTCCTTCGACGAAAACACGCGATACAGCGTGACCTTGGTCGTCTCTGCCTCGGCAGCGATCGTCTCGACGCTGACGCCGCGGATGCCGTAGCGATAGAACAGCTTCTTCGCCGCCTGGAAGATCCGATCGCGCGCGCAGCTCGGCGCGCTCTCGCACTTCTCCGAGTGGGTGTACGGCGCAATCTGCGGACGGGGGTCGGGCGTTGACATGTTACTAACCGGTAATTACCATCGATCCCACGTTACTGAACGGTATCGTAACACACCGGGACGCCGATGAGTGAATCCGAATCAACCGCCTCGGCGCCACACCGCGTCCCGTCGGACGCCGGCGTGCCGCACGGGATAGTACCCCTTCCCGCCCTCGCTTTGACGCTCCTCGTAGCGGCCTGCGCCGCGGGCCCGGACTACCGGCCGCCCGCGCCGCCGCCGCTCGAGTTCAGCGAAGCCTCGGCCGCGGAGGTCGAGCCCGAAGCGTTCGAGGCCGCGTGGTGGGAGCAGTTCCGCGATCCGACGCTCGACTCGCTGATCGAGCGCGCGCTCGGCAGCGACCTCGATCTGCAGATCGCGGCGGCGCGCGTCGCGGAGGCACGGGCGATCGCGGCCGGGGCGCGGCGGGAGCGGTGGCCGGCTGTCGGGCTCGAGGTGGCCGACGATCGGCGCCGGATGCAGCAGCCGGGCTTCACGACCGAGCGCATCGACGCGGACAGCGTCCAAGCCGGCGTCGCCCCGTTCTGGGAGCTCGACCTCTTCGGCCGCGTGCGCCGCGGCGCCGAGGCCGCCGTCGCCGACGCGGAAGCGGCCGAGGCGGAGCTGCGCGACGCGCAGGTGCTCGTCGCCGCCGAGGTCGCGCGCAATTACCTCGAGCTGCGCGGCGCGCAGAAGCGGTTGAGCGTCGCGATCGCGAACCGCGACGCGCAAGCGCAGACGCTCGAGCTCACGCGCGTGCGGCTCGAGCTCGGCCGCGGGTCGGAGCTCGACGTCGCGAGCGCGGAGGCACGCCTCGCCCAGACGGAAGCGGGCATCCCGCCGCTCGTCGTCGCCGAGAACGTCGCGGCCCATCGCCTGGCCGTGCTGCTCGGGCTGCCGCCCGGCGCGCTCGATCACGAGCTCGAGCCGCGCGAGATCGAGCCGCATCTGACGACGCTATCGATCGACTCTCCGGAATCGCTGCTCCGCCGCCGCCCCGACATCCGTGCGGCGGAGCGGGCGCTCGCGGCGGCGACCGCCCGGATCGGCGTCGCGAAGGCGGACCTGTTTCCTCGCCTCACGTTGAGCGGCTTCATCGGCTTCATCGCCGGCGACGCCGACGAGCTCGGTGAGTCGACGAGCCGCGCGTGGAGCATCACGCCGGTCTTGTCGTGGGCGGGCTTCGACAGCGGCGTGCGCGCGCGGCTCCTGGCCGCGGAAGCGCGGGCCGACGGTGCGCTGGCCGCGTACGAGCGGACCGTGCTGCGCGCGCTCGAGGAGACCGACAACGCGCTCGTCGCCTACGCGCAGAGCCGGCGCCGGCTCGAGGCGGCGATCGAGCAGGCGGCCGCGTCCCGGCGCGCGGCCGAGCTCGCGCGGATCCAGTACCGTGAAGGCGCGCTCGACTTCCTGCGGCTTCTCGACGCGGAGCGCACGGTGCTCGAAGCGGAAGACCAAGTCGCGAGCGCGGAGACGGAGCTGAACACCGCCGTCGTGCAGATCTACCGCGCGCTCGGCGGCGGCTGGGAAGCGGCGGCTACGGCGCTGTAACCCGCCGCGCGGCCTACACGCGAGCGCGCCGCTACGCGGCGCGTCTCGCGTACGGCACGGCTCTGCGCGCCTCGCGCAACGCGGCCGCCCACCACTTCAGCTGCGCGAGCATCGTCACCATCGCACCGCGGAAAGGCTCCGTTTCGATCAGCCTGCCGTCCGCGTCGAACTGCCGGCGCGGATGCGGAAAGCCGACTGTTTGCCGCACCGTGACCGCGTGCCGCTCGGCGAGCTCGAGGCGCAACTGCGCGACGGCGCGACGGCCGCCCGACTCGCCGCCGTAGGACACGAACGCGACCGGCTTCGCGGCCCAGCCCGGATCCGCAGCGTCGATGACCGTCTTCAGCACCGGCGGGTAACGTCCGTCGTGCTCGGGCACGACGATGACGAACGCGTCGGCGCGTTCGACCTGCCGGCGCAGCGGCTCGAGGCCGTTCGCATTCGCGGGATCGAGCGAGCACGCCGGATCGATCAGGTCGAGCGCGAAGCCGGGCGTTGCCCAGACGTGCTCGGCCGCCCACGTCGCGACGGTGTCGCAGAAACGCCCCGGCCGCGCACTCCCATACACGACGCCGACGCCGATCGTCGATTGCATCACCGTTCCCTCCCTAGTGACGAACGCGAAGGCTTGGTAGTCTAGGACCTCAAGTTAACTTGAGGTCAAGCGGTGAAGCGCGCCGGCACGGTGAGACGGGTGAGCCGCGATCGCGAGCTCAGCATCGGCGAGGTGGCCGCACGCACGGGAGTCGCCGCGTCGGCGCTGCACTTCTACGAAGCGAAAGGGCTGATCAAGAGTCGCCGCAGCGAAGGCAATCAGCGCCGTTACGCGCGCGACGTGCTGCGGCGCGTCTCGATCATCCGAGCGGCGCAGCGCATCGGCATCTCGCTCGCCGAGATCGGCGACGCGTTCGAGGCGCTGCCAAACGGGCGGACGCCGACGGCCGCGGACTGGCACAAGCTGTCGGACCGCTGGCGAGCGAATCTCGACCACCGTATCGAGCAGCTCACGAAGCTGCGCGATCAGCTCGACGGCTGCATCGGCTGCGGCTGCCTGTCGCTCGAGATCTGTCCGCTCAGGAACCCCGACGACGAGGCCGCGACGCTCGGCCCGGGCGCACGGCTCTTCGATCCGGGCCACCGGCCGCGGCGGCGGTGATCGATCGCGGCGGGATGCCGCGCGGGCGGCGCTCGTCTAGAACTGCTGCGCGACGCCGAAGCTCGCCCACGTGAAGCCACGCGCGCCGCGCCCGAACGCGAGCTCCTCGGTCTGGTGGCGCACGGTGTAGCTCACCCTCAGGTCGTTCTTGAACGCCGCCGTGAAGCCTAGCCACGCCTCAATCAGAAAGTGCTCGAGATCGGATGCGTCGTGCTCGACCGCGCTCGTTCGCGCCTGACCCTGCAGGAAGCTGTTGTAGAGCCGTGCGCGCAGCGTCACGCCGGCGGAGAGCTCGAAGCGCCGCTTGCGCACCGCTCCGTCTTCGCGAGCGCCGCCGAGCGGCGGATGGCCCGCATACTCAGAGCCCGCGGGCACGGAGCTCCACCACGGCGCGCCCAGGTTACCCCAGCGGAACTCGAGCTCTGCGTTCGCTTCGGTGAGATACCCGACGCTGCCCGTCAGACCCAAGCGCAGACTGTGCGGCCGTCCGCGGTATGCGCCCTGACGCAACAGCCGGTGGCGTGTAACCGAGTAGCGGAAGGTCGGCTCGCCGCCGGCCGAGATCTGGTGCTCGTAGCCCATCGGGGCGTCGATGTTCAGCGCCTCGTGCGTCTCGCGGTGGAGCTCGCCGATGAACGGCAGGCCGAGCATGCCGACCGTCAGCGACGACTGATAGGCAACCGGCCGCGTCGGATCGAGCGCGAGCTTCGAGCTCGCGACGTACGCGAGGTTCGCGTACGGACGATCGTCGAGGATCGGCTCGCGCTCCGCGAGATCGTTCGGCGTGAAGAGCAGCAGACCGACCTCGAACGACTCCGCGCGCTCCGCCGGATGGTCGACACCGAAGCGCGTGCGCGCGTCGATCCAATCGAGCGCACGCGCGAGGCCCTTCGCCCTACCGGCGAACGCGACCGAGAGGCCCGCCGTGTAGTCGCGGTCTTCCTCGGCGAACGCAAAGAGATCGTTGTCGACGTGGACGGTCCACGCACGGTCGTTCTCGCTCGCCGCGCGCGGCGCGGACGACCGGTCGCGGCGTGCGGCGTCAGCGGTTCCGGCGAACGCGGCCGCGACGAGAATCGCCGCGACCGCGTTCCGGAACGCCTTCCCTGCCGAAGTGTGTCGACTGCCTCTCTCCATGGCGGTCCATCTCGAGTCAACCCGCGAGCGCGATGGCCTGCGCCTGGTCGAGCTCGCGTGCGGCGGCCGCTTGTCGATCCGCCGCGATCAACGAATAGAACACCGGCACAACGAACAGCGTGAAGACCGTGCCGATCGTCATGCCGGCGACGAGCACCGTGCCGATGCTGTTCCGCGCCTCCGCGCCGGGCCCGGTCACGAGCAGCAGCGGGAAGTGGCCGAACACGGTCGCGGCCGAGGTCATCAGCACGGGCCGGAGCCGCGTCAGCGACGCCTCGCGGAGCGCCGCGGCCTTTGCGAGCCCGCGCTCCTGGAGCTTGTTCGCGAACTCGACGATCAGGATGCCGTTCTTCGCGATCAGCCCGACGAGCGTGATCAGCCCGACCTGCGAGTAGATGTTGATCGTCGTCAGGTCGAGATACGTGAACACGAGCGCGCCGGAGATCGCGAGCGGCACCGAGCCGAGCAGCACGATCAGCGGGTCGCGGAAGCTCTGGAACTGTGCCGCGAGCACGAGGTAGATCAACACGACCGCGAATGCCAGCGTGACCGTCAGCGCCTCGCCCTCGCGGCGGATCTGCCGCGATTCGCCGGCATGGTCGAGGATCACGCCGGGACCGCTCACGGCTCGCGCCGCCTCCTCGAGGAACCGCAGGCCCTCCTCCTTCGTGACGCCGGGCTTGACCCCGCCGAAGACCCGCACGGCGTTGCGCTGCTGAAAGCGGTTCAATGCGCGCGGCGCGGCATCCGTCTCGATTCGCGTGAACGTCGAGACGGGCACGAGCTCGCCGCTCGGCGTGCGGATCTTCAGATCGAGCAGCGGCGCGAGCGTCGCGCGGTCCTCGTCGCCGATCTGAGGGATGACCTTGTAGCTCCTGTCGAAGTAGTTGAAGCGGTTGACGTAAGCGCCGCCGAGCAGCGTGCCGAGCTCCTGTCCTACCGACGCGAGATCTAGCCCCAAGTCCGCGACGCGCTCGCGGTCGAGCACGACGCGCGCTTGCGGCTGATCGAGCTTCAGATCCGTGTCGACGAACAGGAACTTGCCGCTCTGCCAACCCGCCGCGACCACCTGCGAGGCGGTCTCGAGCAGCTGCTCGAGCGGCGCGTTGCTCTGGAGCACGAGCTCGACGTCGTACTGGCCGGGCGTCGGCAACGGCGGGTCGAGCCGCGGGAACACCCGTAGGCCCGGGATCTGCGAGACGGCTTGATAGACGTCGCCGAACAGCTCCTCCGTCGATCGCTCGCGCGCCGTCCACTCCTTCGTGACGACGCCGCCGAAGCCGCCCCATGCCGCCGCGAGCGTCCAGACGAACTCCGTCTCCGGAAACTTCGTCAGCGCATCGACGAGCTCGAGCGTGTCGCGATCGACCGCCTCGAGCGAGGCATCCGGCGCCGCCTCGAAGAACAGGCTCACGTGGCTCTGGTCCTCGACGGGCGCGAGCTCCTGACGCGAGAACTGGTACAGCGGCCATGCCGCAACCATCACGAGAAGCGCCGCGGCGACGATCGTCCAACGGATCGCGAGCGCGCCGTCGAGGACACGCGCGTACGCGCCGCGCAGCCGGTCGAAGCCGCGGTTCACGAGCGCGGTCAGCCGCCCTTCCTGGCCGCGGGCGTGGACGAGCCGGCCGCTCATCGCGGGCGACAGCGTCAGCGCGACGATGCCGGAAACGACGACGGCAGCCGCGAGCGTGATCGCGAACTCGAGGAACAGCGTGCCGGTCAGGCCGCCCTGGAAGCCGATCGGCGTATAGACGGTCGCGAGCGTGATCGTCATCGCGACGATCGGGCCGAGCAGCTCGCGCGCAGCCGCGAGCGCCGCCTCCCGCCGCGACTTGCCGAGCCGGACGTGCCGCTCGACGTTCTCGACGACGACGATCGCGTCGTCGACGACGAGGCCGACCGCGAGCACGATCGCGAGGATCGTCAGCAGATTGAGGCTGAACCCGAGCGCGAGCATCACGATCGCCGCGCCGATCAGCGACACGGGCATCGCGACGAGCGGGACGATCGCCGTGCGCACCGAGCCCATGAACAGGAACACGACGACGCCGACGATCGCGATCGTCTCCGCGAGCGTCTTCGTGATCTCGGTCAGCGCGTCGCGCATGAACACCGTGCCGTCCCAAACGAGCGTCATGTCGACGTCGTCGGGCAGCGTCGGCTCGATCCGCGCCATTTCCTCCTTCAGCCGCGCCGCGACCTCGAGCTCGTTCGAGCCGGGGAGCGGCCAAACGCCGAGGTAGACGCCGTGGCGCTCGGAGTACTTCGCGACCATCTCGGCTTCCTCGGCGCCGAGCTCGACCTCCGCGACATCGCGCAGTCGGACGATCGCGCCGTCGCGATCCGCGACGATCAGATCGCGGAACTCGTCGGCCGCGCGCAGATCGGTATTCGTCAGCAGACCGATCTGCACGAGGTTGCCCTTCGTCCGCCCGACCGCGGCGAGGTAGTTGTTCCGCTGCAGCGCGGCGTGGACGTCGCCCGGCGAAAGGTTGTGCGCCGCGAGGCGATCCGGATCGATCCAGACGCGCATCGCGAGCGGCCGCGCGCCTTCGAACGTCACGCGGAGCACTCCCTCGAGGGTCGCGAGCTGCGGTTGGAGCGTCCGCGACAGCCAGTCGGTCAGCTCGGGCACGGTGCGTCGATCCGAGTTGAAGCTCAGATAGAACGCGGCATACGGGCGATCGGCCCGCTGGACGTCGACGATCGGCGGCTCCGCGTCCGCCGGCAGCTCCGAGCGCACCTGCTGCAGGCGCGCGGTCACCTCCGCGAGCGCGGCCGTCGAGTCG
>CAYWGQ010000078.1:0-17037 GCA_964457725.1 uncultured Gammaproteobacteria bacterium | reverse complement strand
ATAGGCCGCGCCGAACCCGAGCGACACGGGGCCGGCCGCCCTCCGCTGGCCGATGTCCCTCTGCAGCGAGATGTCGATGATGTCTTGCCGGTAGTCCTGATGGTGCAGGTTCTGCCCGGTCACGTACTCGACGACCTCCGGGGGCAGCTCGGCCGCGAACGGATCGAGCGGGATGCACTTCAGCCGGCTCTGCGGGTCCGGCATCACTTCTCGCCCGAACGAGTTCAGCCGGCGCAGCGCGAACTCCTCTTCCTCGGTGAGCGCACCGAACGCCGGGATGTTTGCGCGGCACTCGATCCTGCCGGTGTCCGGATTCACGGCGGAGTCGAGCGCCCGATAGATGCGATCGGTGCGGATCAGGCGGCCGTTCGGCGCGTAGTCGAGCACCTCGTTGTTCTTGCCGTGCTGATAGTAGGCGCTCAGGAACCAGTTCTCGCCGATGTTGCCGTCGAACCCGATCGTGATCGCCGTCGTCGTGTCCTCGATCTCCCGGTCGGGCGCGAGCTGCTCCCAGACGCGGTTGTACGGGAAGCTCTGCAATCCGAGATCCTGCATGCGCTGACGGATCTCGGGCGGGATGAACGGGTTGTCCGCGAAGATGGTCATCGACCAGCCCGGCGCCATGCCCGTGAGGCCTGGTCCGAAGTTGTTCGTGTGAACGCCCTTCAAGAACTGCACGTAGGCCGTCTTGTTGTCGCCGAACTGATGCTTGTAGTGCGCAAACGCGCTCCGGCGGGTGTCCTCCGGCATCAGCACGTTCCAGTCGAGCGAGAGATCGCGCGCGCCGCCGCCGCTCTGCGTATTGCCGACGAGGAGATCGCCCGTCCCTATCGGCACCGGCACGCCGTCGATGAACTGCGTCCCGCCGAGCGGGCCGGACGGGATGACGCCGCCCGCGGTGATCGTGCGAATGTGGGCGTCGGGCGCGTAGAACCGCATTCCGGGCACGCCGGTCACGGCACCTGTCGTGTCGGTCAACATTCCCCAGCCGCGCTTCGCCCAATCGCGGCTGTGCAGGCCCTGCACCAGATCCGCCTGGTAGTAATCGACGGACGCGATCAGGTGGCCTCGCTGCCCGATGCGCGTCCCGGCGGCGAACTCCACTTGATAGTTGTCGTGATCGCGGCGGTCCGTCGCGCCCGTCGACAGGCTGCCCTTCACGCCCTCGAAGTCCGTGTCGAGGATGAAGTTCGTCACGCCGCTGACCGCGTCGGAGCCGTAGGCGGCCGAGGCGCCGCCGGTGACGACCTCCACCCTGTCGATCAGCGCCGTCGGGAAGATCGAGATGTCGATCGTGCCCGCTTGCTGCCCCGGCACCATTCGGCGGCCGTTCAGCAGGACGAGCGTGCGCTGCGAGCCGATGCCGCGCAGGTTCACGGAGTTCGCGCCGCCCGACAGCGAGAACGGCCCGCCGATGTGAGAGACGTCGTTCTGCCTGAACTGCGGCATCTGGTCGAGCGCATCCATCAGGAGCGTCGGCGCCATCGTCCGCATCTCGTCATAGCTCACCATCGTCACGGGCGTGGGCGTCGACATGCCGTCGCGCCGCAACCGGGATCCTGTGACCATGACCTCCTCGAGCGCCGCATCCTGCGCGTGCACACCCTCGACGAGGATTGCGGACAACGCCGCCGTGCACGCGCCGCCGAGCGCCAAGCGCGCCATCCACTGCCGACCGCCCCTACACGACGCGGCGATGGCACCCGACAACCGAGAACGTTCGAGTCTCAACATGACCAGCCCCCCTGGTGTTCCAGCCGTCCACGGAAAGGCGAATTCGGTGCGGCCGGCGAGCCGCGGTTGGTCGAGGAACGCGAGGTGATGCGCACAGAGGTGGGGAGGCAGCACGCGAAGGCCGCCGACAAGGGAGCGCAAAGCACCTCTTATTCGTTGGTTTCCCCGTTCGCGGCCGGCCAGGGCACCCCTGTTGCACGAGCAAGGCCGAACCGCGAAACCGTTAGTGCAGCTAACGCTGCTACAGGTGCTGGCTACAACATAACACGGTGTGCGGTACCGTGAATACAATATTCATGGTTCACCCTACGCCGAACCGAGCGGTCCGGCGGTCGTGCTCGAGGCGAGCGTTTCCCGGTCGCGGACGATCGGACAGAGAGAGACCGGCGAAGGCGGCGCGGAGGCTGCCCAACCTCGACGTCGTACGCATCGTCCGCGGTCGAGTCGCCGTCCCAGCGCGAGTAGCCGATCCGCACGCCGAGCTTCGCGGTCGGAAAGAGCTCGGCGCCGACCGAGCACACGTCGAACGCGCCGAGGTCGGTCTCGATCGTTCGTGCTTCCGTGCTTTGCGAAGCAGCCGGCCCGAACGGACCGAGCGGGAAAGACGGCACGGTGATCGCCGGGAGCCGCAGCGTAACTTCCCCGCTCGTCGTCACGACGGCGCCGGAAAGCGCGTACGTCAGCACGCGCCCGCGCAGCACGTGCGTCGCGGAGAGGCTCGTCGTGTCGATCTCGTTGCGCGCGTATCGCCGATGTGCCGCCCCGAGCGCGGAATCGGCGCCGCCGATGACGCGGGCCGGATTTTTTCGCTTGCCCGCTCTCGCGCGAAACGCCTAGCCTTGCCCGCGAGCTTCCCCCCGCGAGAATTTGCCATGCCGATCACCCTCGAGCCCCTGCCGTACGCCCGCGACGCCCTCGAGCCGTACATCTCCGCGAGGACCGTGGAGCTGCACCACGGCAAGCACCAGGCGGGTTATGTCGAGCGCGCCAACAAGATGCTCGAGGAGGCCGGGCTCGGTGCGCTCACGCTCGAGGAGGCGGTGGTTCGGGCGCGCACGCTGCGCAACCAGAAGCTCTTCGAGAACGCTGCGCAAGCGTGGAACCATGCGTTTTACTGGAAGAGCTTGCGTCCGGGTGGCGGCGGCGAGCCGCACGGCGCGATCGCGGAGCTGATCGCGCGGGACTTCGACGGCTATGCAGCGTTCGCCGGGGAGCTTCGCGACGCGGCGCTCGGCCGCTTCGGCAGCGGCTGGGCGTGGGTCGTCGTCGACGGCTCGCGGCTCAAGATCACGACGACGCCGAACGCCGACGTGCCGCTCGTCGACGGCGTGCGGCCGCTCCTGACGATCGACGTCTGGGAGCACGCGTACTACCTCGACTATCAGCATCAGCGCGCGGCGTACGTCGGCGCGGTCATCGAGCACCTGCTCAACTGGGATCACGCGAACGCCGAGCTCGCCGCGGCCAACTGAGCGGCGCGGCGGCGGGCCCGCGCGCAGGCGAGCGCGCGAGCGTCACTGCCCGTACGAATCGGCGCTTTGCAGGTAGTCCCGCTCCTCGGCCGTCGACTCTCGACCGAGCGCGCGGTTCCTGTGCGGGAAGCGCCCGAACCGCTCGACGACCGCGCGGTGCTCCTCCGCGAATCCGAGCGTCTCCGCGAACTGCGCTTGCAGCTCGAGCGGCGCCTCGAGCAGCAAACGGCGATACGCCGTCACCGATCGCCGTTGCATCTCGCGGGACTCGGCGTGCTGAAGCGGCAAGTAGAAGAAGATCCGTTCGACCGGATCGAGCGCGCGGTCGTCGCCCGCCTCGATGCCCGCGAGCGCGAGCCCGAGCGCCGCATCGTCGTACGCGAACGCCCGCGCCGTGCCGCGATACACGTTCCGCGGAAATTGATCGAGCAGCAGGATCAGCGCGAGCCGCCCGCGCGGCGTGCCGGCCCACCCAGCGAGCTCGCCCGCCGCTGCCCGTTCGATCAGCTCGCCGAAGCGCTCGCGTATCTCTCGGTCGCGCTCGGCCTGCCTCTCGGGCTCCGCTCCGCCGAACCAAACGATCATGCGCCGCTCGAGCTCCGCTGCGGTCGTCGGCAGGGAGCCGAACCAGAACGCGAGGATCTCCTCCGTGCGGTCCATCTCGTGGCGGCGGCCGTCGCGCCCTCTCAGCGCACCGGCGCGCGCGCGAAGCGCGGCAGATCCTGGCTCAACACGTGCCAGGACGGCGCGCTCTCGATGTAGATGTTGACGCTCGGCGCGAAGCGATTCGGATCGTCGAGCGTACCGGCCCGCAGCCCGATCAGATGCGGAAAGCCCGTCGAGCGCCCGAACAGGTTCGAGCCGCACGTCGAGCAGAATCCGCGCGAGAACGTGTTGCCGCTCTCCGCTTGCACGTCGTAATAGCGGACGTCGCCGGTGATCTGCACCTGCTCCTTCGGGAAGAACAGCGCGGTGATGAACGCCGAGCCGCTCGCGCGCTGGCAGTCGCGGCAGTGGCAGTTGCCCGCCATCACGGGCCGGTCGGCGCTGCATTCGAAGCGGACGGCGCCGCACAGGCAGCCGCCGGTGATTTTCCCGTCCATGCTAGGCTCCCGAGACGCGAGGACGCTCGGACTATAGCATCGGGCGCCGATCCCGATTCCCTTCTCCCCGGACGACGGACTGCCCGCCCGCGATGATCGTTCACCTGATCGACGGTACCTACGAGCTCTTCCGTCATTTCTACGCCCAGCGCCGCTTCGCGAAGCGCGACGAGCGGCGGTACGGCGCCGTCGTCGGCGTGCTCGGCACCGTGCTGAAGATGATCGAGGAAGGCGCGACGCATCTCGGCGTCGCGACCGATCACGTGATCGAGTCGTTCCGCAACGAGCTCTGGCCGGGCTACAAAACCGGCGAAGGCATCGAGCCCGCGCTCCGCGCGCAGTTCGAGCCGCTCGAGGAGGCGCTCGCGGCGCTGGTCGTCGCCGTGTGGGCGATGGTCGAGCTCGAGGCGGACGACGCGCTCGCGAGCGCCGCGCGGATCGCAGCGGCCGACGCGCGCGTCGACAAGGTCTGCATCTGGACGCCGGACAAGGATCTCGCGCAATGCGTCGAAGGCGAGCGCGTCGTGCAGATCGACCGCCGGACGCGCGAGATCCGCGGCGAGGCGGCCGTCCGCGAGAAGTTCGGTGTGCCGCCGGCGTTGATTCCGGATTTCCTCGCGCTCGTCGGCGATTCGGCCGACGGCTATCCGGGCGTGCCCGGCATCGGCCGCGTCACCGCGGCGCGGCTGCTGAACCGCTACGGTCGGATCGAGGACTTCCCCGAGTCCGTGCTCGGCGCGCGGCGCGAAGCGGCGCTTCTGTTCAAGACGCTCGCGACGCTGCGGACGGACGCGGAGCTCTTCGCGAACGTCGACGAGATCCGCTGGCGGGGACCGACGGCGGCGTTTCCGGCCTACGCGACGCGACTCGGCGCGGAGCGGCTGATCGAGCGCTGCGAGAAGCTCGCGCGCCGCGCGGAAGCCTGAGCACAGACTTCTCTTGGGTAGGAGCGGCTGTCCAGCCGCGATTTTTGGAGAACGAGAAGATAGCGGCTGGACAGCCGCTCCAACCGTGGCGACGTCATGCGGAGCGCGGGAGGCCGGCGCGGCGCAGCTCGCGGTACGCGCGGCGGTATTGCGCCGGCGGCTTCTCGAAGCGGCGCTTGAACGCGCGGTTGAAGGCCGCTTCCGACTCGTAGCCGACCTCGGTCGCGATCTGGAGCACGCTGCGGCTCGTCGTCCGCAGCGCTTCGGCCCCGAGCTCGAGGCGCCAGTCCGTCAGATAGGCCATCGGCGACTGCCCGAGGTAGCGCGCGAACCGCTCGGTCAGCGCGGATCGCGACACGCCCACCTCTTGACCGAGCTCGTCGAGCGTCCACGGATGGGCCGGCCGCCGATGCATCGCCGCGAGCGCGCGGCCGACGGTCGCATCGCCGGCGCCCGCGAGCCAGCCGGTGCGCCCCGCGGACAGCTGCGAGACGTAGCGCTGGAGCGCCTCGGCGAACAGCACCTCCGCGAGCCGCCCGAGGATCGCATCGCTGCCCGGCGCGGCCGCCGCCGCCCGTTCCACAGCGTGGACGATCGAGTTCTCGAGCCATTCACCCGCGCGGTCGTTCCTGATGTGGACGCGGACCACGTGCGGCAGCGCGGCGAGCACCGGACGAATGAGCCGCTCGTCGCACGCGAGATAGCCGCAGATCAGGCGGGTCATCCCGCCGCCGCCGCCGAGGCGCGAGCACTTCAGCCCGCCGGTCAAGAGCGCCGGCAGATCGGCCTGGACGAGCTCCGCGCCGGTGCCGTTGCCCATCTCGTGCTCGTCGCCGTGCGGAATCATGAAGAGGTCGCCGGCCGAGAACGGCGTCGTCTCCTCGCCGACCCGCACGTAGCCCGAGCCTTGCACCGCCAGGTGAAACTCGATCACGTAGCTCGCATCCGGAGCGACGTAGCGGCCGAGCGTCTTGGCCGACGGCGCGAGGACGCGCCACGGCTTCGACAGCTCTGCGACGTAGAACATCGCACCCGAGAGCTTCACGGTGCGGAGGAGCTCGGACAGGGCATCCATCGCGCGTCTCGCCTGCGGCTTCTCTTCCGGTCGATGAGTCAATTCTAGCGGCCGACCGATCAACCGTCCTGCGCGGCACGGCCGATCGGTCAAGGAGTCCCGCCGGACGGCAAAACGCGCCGCTCGGCCGGGCGCCGAGAATGCCGCCGTTGCAAACGCACCCCGACGAAGGAGAACCACCATGCAAGCGACAGCAAAGCAAGCGCCCGCCGCGGCGCCCGCGGCCGCGATCGACGAGCAGGCCTTGAACGAGCTGCTCGGCCGCGCGCTGACGGACTTCGGCGCCGCCTACATCGCCCCGCTGATCGTGATCGGCGATCGCCTCGGCCTGTATCACGCGCTCGTCGAGCACGGACCGCTGACCTCCGCGGAGCTCGCGTCGCGCACCGGCACGGCCGAGCGCTACGTGCGCGAGTGGCTGAACGCGCATGCCGCATCGCAATACGTGCTCTACGACGCGAAGAGCGGCCGCTACTCGATGACGCCCGAGCAGGCGCTCGTGTTCGCGCACGAGGACGGTCCCGCGTTCATCGTCGGCGGATTTCAGGCGGCGCTCGCGGCCGGCAAGATCGTCGACCGCATGACGCAGGCGTTTCGCACCGGCGAAGGCGTCGGCTGGCACGAGCACGACCACGGCGTGTTCCACGGCGTCGAGCGCTTCTACCGCTCCGGCTATCTCGGCAATCTCGTGCAGAGCTGGATCCCGGCGCTCGACGGCGTGCAGGCGAAGCTCGAGGCCGGCGCGCGCGTCGCGGACATCGGCTGCGGCCACGGCGCATCGACGATCCTGATGGCGCACGCGTTCCCGAGCTCCGAGTTCATAGGCTTCGACTACCATCCGGAGTCGATCGCGGAAGCGCGCGAGCGCGCGCGCAAGGCCGGCGTCGGCGAGCGCTGCAAGTTCGAGGTCGCGCCGGCGAAGGGCTTCCCGGGCACCGACTACGACCTCGTGACGACGTTCGACGCGCTGCACGACATGGGCGATCCGGCCGGCGCCGCGGCGCACGTGCTTCGGACCCTGAAGCGGGACGGCAGCTGGATGATCGTCGAGCCGTTCGCGGGCGATCGGGTCGAGGAGAACCTGAACCCGCTCGGCCGCGCGTTCTACGCGGCGTCGACGCTGATCTGCACGCCGTGCTCGCTCGCGCAGGAAGTCGGCCTCGCGCTCGGCGCGCAGGCGGGCGAAGCGCGGATGCGCGCGGTCGTGACCGGCGCGGGCTTCAAGCGCTTCCGGCGCGCGACGGCGACGCCGTTCAACCTGATCTACGAGGCGCGGCCTTGAGCGCCTGATTCGGCGAAGTGCACATGGAAGATCGCGGCTGGACAGCCGCTCCTACCTCTACTGGAGACGTAGGAGCGGCTGTCTAGCCGCGATCTTCCCGTCGACATGTCACCTCCGCGACAGACTTCGGCCGCGCGGTGTGATACACCGGCGCGACGATGGCCGAACCCGCGAATCCTTCCTGGCAGAACCTGACCGCCGCGCTCGCGAGCGGCGACATGGCGGCGATCAGGAGCGCCGTGGCGCTGCTCGACGAGCAAGGCGAGACGCTGCTCGCGGAGCACATCGGCGCGCGGCGCGTCGAGCGCGTGCGGCGCACCGCGCGCCGTGCCCGCGAGACGCTGCGCCGGGCCGGCGGCCGCGTGATCGTGATCCACGGCATCATGGGCGCGCAGCTCGACGTCGTCGCCGCCGACGGCGACGTCGACCGCGTCTGGGTGAACTACTGGCGGCTCTTGAACGGCCGCATCGCCGATCTCGAGCTTCGCGACGGCAAGCATCCGAAGGATCCGTCGCGCATCGTGCGCGTCGCCGGCATCTTCCCGGAGTATCTCCCGCTCCTGCTCGAGCTCGATCAGTTCTGGCGCGTGACGCCGTTCGCCTACGACTGGCGCCTCGACATCGACACGGCCGCCGCCGAGCTCGCGGAGCTCGTGACGACGTGGGCCGCGGGCGAGCCGTGCCACATCGTCGCGCACTCGATGGGTGGGCTCGTCGCGCGGCGGTTCATGCAGCGCTTCCCCGCGGTCTGGGCGTCGATGGCGGACCCGGACGGCCGCAAGCGCGGCGGGCGGCTGATCCAGCTCGGCACGCCGAACAAAGGCTCGCTCGCGATCCCGATGATGCTCGCCGGCGACGAGCCGCTCGTCCGCAAGCTCGCGCTGCTCGATCGCAAGCACGACGTGCGGAAGCTCTTGCCGATCCTCGGCACGTTCCCGGGGCCGTACCAGATGCTGCCGGCGCCGGGCAGCGCGAGCGACGATCGCGACCGGCTCTACCGGCACGCGACATGGGGCTCGCTGCCCGCACGCGAGCCGTTCCTCGCGCTCGGCCGCGAGCTCCACGAATCGCTTGCGGCCGTGCAAGCCCCGGAAGCGATCGTCTACGTCGCGGGCTACGACCGCGACACGCCGTACCGTATTCGCGTGACCGCCGCGGGCAAGTTCGAGTATCGGCTCACGCGCAACGGCGACGGCCGCGTGCCGCACGAGCTCGGGCTGCTCGACGGCGTGCACACGCTCTGGGTCGACGAGGTGCACGGCGACCTGCCGGCGAACGACGCTGTGCTGACCGGCATCCACCGGCTGCTCGAGACCGGCAACACGCTCGAGCTCGAGCAGACGCGGCCGGTCACGCGCGGCGCCGCACCGGAAGGCTGGGTGAAGGCGATGCCGACCGAGCCGTCCGAGACCGAGCTCGCGGCGCTGACCGCTGGGCTCGTGCCGACGCGCGGCCGAAAGACGGTTGCGCCGAACGAGGACACGGAGCGCGCGGAGGCGTTGCTGGTCGCGGGCTTCGTCGGCGGCGAGCGGCCGCGAGCGGCGCGCGAGCAGACTCCGGCGGGCCGCGCACGCAGTCGGCGCGCGGCGCCCGCGGCGGCCAAGCTCGCGGTCGAGGTCGTCTGCGGCGACATCACGCGCGTCGAGGGCGATCTCTACGCGGTCGGACACTACGTCGGCGTGCTGCCGCAAGCGGCGGAGCTCGCGCTCGATCGCGTGATCTCGCCCGCGGGTGCGCCGCCCGACGCGCAGGTGCTGCGCATGCACACGCGCCGCGGCGTGCTTCGCGGCGAGCTCGGCGACGTCGATCTGTATCCGTGGGCGGATGGCTCCGGCCGCCTCGTCGCGATCGCGGGCATGGGCTATCCCGGCACGTTCGGCGCGGCAGAGCTCCGCAAGCTCGCGAGCCGCCTCGCGCTCGCGGTGTCGGGGCTGCCGAACGTCCGCACGGTGTGCACCGTGCTGATCGGCTCGGGCGCCGGCAACCTCGGCGTCGCGACGTGCGTGCGCCGGTTGCTCGCAGGCGTCGTCGACGCGCTGCGACAGGAAGGCGCACGCGGCGGTATCGAGCGCATCAGGATCGTCGAGCGCAGCCTGCCGAAAGCCGCGGAGATCCACGAGGCCATCGAGCGCTTCGCCGCGGAGGCAGCCGAGAGCGGCACGCTCCGCCTCGACGTCGCGGGCGAGGTGCGGATCGACGAGAGCGCGCACGAGACGCCGCCGTTCGTCGTGCCGATGACGCTCGCGACGCTGATCGAGGCGGCGGGGGCCGAGCCGCAGAGCGCGAAGCGCCGCGCGGTCGACGCAGTGCTCGCGCGCCTGCCCGGCCGGCGCGCGCGGAACCGCGCCGCGCTCGAGGCGCTCGTCGCCGAGCTCGGCGACGCGCACGGCGTTCTCGAGCTCGCGGGCCGGCTCGCGGTCGGCGTGCGCGGCACGAACGCCGAGACGCGCGATCCCGAAGCACCTGCACGCTTCTCGTGCGTGCGCGACGCCGACGGCCTCGTCGTCGCAGCGCTCGCATCGACTGCGGTCGTGCCGCAACGCGCGCTGCGGTTCGACTTGCGGCTCTTCGAGGAGCTCGCGATCAAGGCGACGGACCCGCTCGACGAGGACGCGGAAGCGCTCGGCGACCTGACGACGCGACTGCTGATTCCGGCCGACTTCCTGCCGCTCCTCGGCCGGGCGCCGGCCGTCGTCGCCGAGCTCGATCGCTACACCGCGCGGCTGCCGTGGGAGCTGATGGCGGTCGACGAGGCGCTCGACGGCCACCGCTCGCATCTCGCGCTCGCGGTGCCGTTCGCGCGGCAGCTGCGGACGAGCTACGCGGCGCCGCCGCCCGCGGGCTTCGCGATCCCGACGGACGCGGCCGGCGGCCGCCGGCTCCGCGCGCTCGTGATCGGCGACCCCGGCGATCCGCGGACCGGCGACGACCTGCCGGGCGCGCGCGCCGAGGCGCTCGCGGTGCTCGACATCCTCACCGATCTCGGCGTCGCGACGGAGGCGCGCATCGGCGCGCCGTCCGCGCCGCGGCGCGGGCGGCTGCGCGAGATCGAGCCCGCCGGCCGGCTCGAGGTGCTGAAGCTCCTGCTGTGCGGCGAGTTCGACCTCGTGCACTACTGCGGCCACGGCGACTTCTCGGCGGAGCGGCCCGACAGCACGGGGTGGCTGTTCGAGGACGGCCTGCTGACCGCACGCGAGATCGAAGGCTTGCAGCGCGCGCCGCGGCTGATCGTAGCGAACGCGTGCCTGTCCGGGCGGGTATCCGAGCGGCGCGCCGGCGGGCGCGCGCTCGTGCATCGCGCAGCGGACGAGACGGCGCTACTACCGACGCTCGCGGACGAGTTCTTCAAGCGCGGTGTGCGCGATTACATCGGCACCGCGTGGGAGGTGCACGACGAGGGCGCGGTGCTGTTCGCGAAGGAGCTCTACACGGCGCTGCTCGCCGGGCGCGCGCGGCTCGGCGAGGCGCTGCTCGCGGCGCGGCTCGCCCTCGCGGGGGAGGAGGAGCGGCGCCGCTACGACGCGCTCTGGGCGGCGTACCAGCACTACGGCGACCCGACCGCGGCGCTCTAACCCCGATCTTCGGCGTGCCGGTAGACCGCGCGACGCCGTCGTACATAGCCCCTTCCAGGGACGCTGTGAATACTTCCCTGTACGCTCGCGCGCGCGCATCCGTGCGCGCGAGCGCCCTGGAAGGGGCTATGTACGCCGACGCCGCGCTGCGGCGTGCCGACCTCTGGCGACGCGGCAGTCGCGGCTGGACAGCCGCTCCTACTGCGGCGGGGCGATCGGGGTCAGGTCTTCGCAGGGCTCGGGGTCGTACGGCACCGGCGAGAGGTACATCGTCACCGAGCCGCGGTGCGGCTCCTTGAAGTAGAGCGGGTCGTCGGCCGAGAACTCGCGCTTCAGCGCCATCATGCTCGGGTCGAGCATGAAGCGCTCGATCACGTGCAACCGTTCGCTGTGCGGCGTCGTGCCGGCGAGCGTGCCGGGCTCGAAGCCGATCGTGTCGACGACGAGGACGTCGCCTTCCCACCAGCCGATCGAGTGCCCCGACCAGCTCGGCTCGATGTCGGCCGGATGTTGCCGGACGCCGAGATGGATCGTGCGCACGCGGCCGTGGCGGCCGTACGCGAGCGTGATCGTGTCCGCGCTCTGCTCGATCCGGTTCACCGGCTCGCCGCCCCAGTCGGAGACGATGCTGCCCGGCTCGCACGACCGCTCGATCCGCGGAATCGCCGCGAGCCGCTCCATCTCGGCGCTGCCCGCGGCCGTCAGGTCGACGACCGAGCGGGCCGGCGGACGCGCGAGCGGATCGCGGACGACCTCGGCCTCCGGCGTGCCGCGCGCGCCCGGAATCTCGCGCTGGCCCTCGGGCACCGCGCCGGGCTCGAACTCCGGCGCGACGGACAGCGGCACGAGCGTGCCGTCGCGGCCGCGCGGATCGGTCATCACGAGCTGCTCCTGCGCCCAGTCGCCGGCGAAGTTCGGCTCGCCGCTCGGCAGCCGCGCCGGGCGCTCGTCGGTGACGCGCGCCGGAATGCGTTGGCCGTAGCGGTCGAGGCTCGTACCGTCGTCGAAGTAGAGCGTGCTGACGTAGCACGCGCGGGGATCGATGCGATCCGGCGAACCCTCGATCCGAACTCGCGTGCCCGCGGCGAACATCTCCGGCGTCCAGCCGGAACGGCGCAGCGTCGTCGCCGAGCGCAGCTCGCAGCGCCACGACTCGATCTCGCCGCTCTCGCCGATGACCTCGAAATGCACCCAGGAATGCGGATTGACGAAATCGAGCTTCGTGATCGTGCCGGACAGCTCGATGTCTTCGTTCATCGCGAACGTGCCGAAGCCGTGATGCGCCGCGGCCGTGCAGACCGCGAGCAGGCTGCCGCCGAGAAGCGCAATGCTGGAAATCTTCATGTACCCCCCTTCCGCGGCGCCGAGCGCACGTCGTGATTCTTCGCCAGCCGTCCGAGGATACTGACCGGAAGCGCCGTCCTGCAACGCTGCGGGCGCCGGACCGGTCGGTCCGGCCGACGGTTCGGCCGTGCCCGCCATCGGTCGAGCGGCGCGCTTGCACCGACATCGCGCAGCGATGCCGTCACTCGCCGCCGGAGCCGCTCCGACGAGCGATCCGTCGATGTGCTAACTTGCCTCGCGTGAACGATACCAGCAAGCCGCTCGGCGCCGAGGCCTATCTCGCGGCGATCGTCGAATCCTCCGAGGATGCAATCCTGTCGAAGTCGACCGACGGCGTCATCCGCTCCTGCAACGCCGCCGGCGAGCGGATCTTCGGCTACGCCGCGGACGAGCTGATCGGGCGCCCGGTTCGCGTCCTGATTCCTCCGGACCGGCAAGCCGAGGAGGACGACATCCTCGAGCGCATCGCGCGCGGCGAGCGGGTCCAGCACTTCGAGACGGTGCGCGTTCGCAAGGACGGCCGCCTGATCGACGTCTCGCTGACGATCTCGCCGATTCTCGATACGGCCACCGGCGAGGTAATCGGCGCATCGAAGATCGCACGCGACGTCACCGAGCAGAAGCGCGCCCACGAAGCCGAGGCGTATCTCGCAGCGATCATCGAGTCGTCGACCGACGCGATCATCGCGAAGGACCTGGACGGAATGATCCGCTCGTGCAACAAGAGCTGCGAGCGGATCTTCGGCTACGCCGCGAAGGAGCTCGTAGGGCGGCCGATCTACGTGCTGATTCCGCCGGAGCGGCACACCGAGGAGGACGAGATCCTCGCGAGAATCCGGGCCGGGGGACGCGTCGAGCACTTCGAGACCGTACGGCTCGCGAAAGACGGCAGGCGGCTCGACGTCTCGCTGTCCGTCTCGCCGATCCGCGACCAGGCCGGCCGCATCGTCGGGATAGCGAAGGTCGCTCGCGACATCACCGCGCAGAAGCGCGCGGCCCGCGAGCTCGCGGAGCAGCAGGAGTGGTTCCGGGTGACGCTCGCGAGCATCGGCGATGCGGTCATCGCCTCCGGACCGGACGGCCGGGTCACGTATATGAACCGCCCGGCCGAAGCGCTGACCGGGTGGCGCATCGAGGAGGCCGAAGGCCGGCCGCTGACCGAGGTCTTCGACATCATCAACGAGGAGACGCGCGAGCCGGTCCGCAACCCGGCGGAGCGCGTGATGAGCTCGGGGCACGTCGTCGCGCTCGCGAACCACACGGTGCTGATCGATCGCCACGGCACCGAGCGGCCGATCGCGGACAGCGCGGCGCCGATCCGCGACGCCGCCGGCAACGTCATCGGCGTCGTGCTCGTGTTCCGCGACGTGACGGAAGAGCGCCGTGCGGAGGAGGCGATCGCCGAGCAGCGCGAGTGGTTCGAACGGACGCTCGAGAGCATCGGCGACGGCGTGATTGCGACCGACGTCCGCGGCCTCGTCGTGTTCATGAATCCGGTCGCGGAGCACTTGACCGGCTGGAAGCTCGACGATGCGCTCGGCCGGCCGTGCACCGAGGTCTTCGACATCGTCAACGAGGACACGCGCCGCACGGTCGAGAACCCGGTGAAGCGCGTGCTCGACGAGGGCGTCATCGTCGGTCTCGCGAATCACACGATTCTGATCGCCGCCGACGGCACCGAGCGGCCGATCGACGCCAGCGGCGCACCGATCCGCCACCGCTGCGGCCGGATCGTCGGCGCGGTGCTCGTGTTCCGCGACATCACCGATCGGCGGCGCGCGGAGGAGGAGCGGCGGTTCGCGAACGCCGAGCGCGAGCGGCTGCTCGAGGCCGAGCGCGCGGCACGCGCGGAGGCCGAGCGGGCAAGCCGCGTGAAGGACGAGTTCGTCGCGATGGTGTCGCACGAGCTGCGCACGCCGCTGAACGCGATCCTCGGCTGGACGCAGCTGATGATGCAAAAGGGTGCGGACGCGGAGGTCATGCGCCGCGGGCTCGACGTGATATCGCGTAACACGCGCTTGCAGGCGCAGCTGATCGCCGATCTCCTCGACATGAGCCGCATCGTATCCGGCAAGCTTAGGCTCGAGATCCAGGAGGCGGAGCTCGCGCCGCTGATCCGCAACGCGATCGACGCCGTGCAGCACGCCGCCGCGAACAAACGCCTCGAGCTCGTCGCCGAGCTCGAGCCGGCGCGGGCGGTCGCGGGCGACCCGGCTCGCCTCCAGCAGATCTTCTGGAATCTGCTCTGGAACGCGATCAAGTTCACCCCGGAGGGCGGCACGGTCCGCGTCCGCATGCGGGACCTCGGCGCCGAAGCCGAGATCACGGTCGAGGACACGGGCGTCGGCATCCGGCCGGAGCTGCTGCCGCACATCTTCGATCGGTTCCAGCAAGGCAACGCCGCGATCACTCGACGATTCGGCGGGCTCGGGCTCGGGCTGTCGATCGTGAAGCATCTCGTGGACCTGCACGGCGGCCGGATCACCGCGGAGAGCGAGGGCGAGGGCAAGGGTGCGAGGTTCACCGTCGTGCTACCGTGCGGCACCGCGCAGGCCGCGACCCCGTTCGCCGTCGGCGACGCGCCGATCGATCCCGCGCTGCAGGCGCCGGACCTGCTCGATCGGCTCAGGATCCTCCTCGTCGAGGACGAGCAGGACACGCTCGACTTTCTCGAGCGCTTCCTCGAGTCGCACGGCGCGACGGTCATCGCCGCGCGCGGCGCGGCAGAGGCGCTCGCGATGTTGCCGGCCGCGGCGGTCGACTTCCTCGTGAGCGACATCGGCCTGCCGGAGACGGACGGCTACGAGCTCCTGCGCCGCATTCGCGCCGGCGACTTCGGCGCGGCCTCGAGCGCACCCGCGATCGCACTGACCGCTTACGCCCGCCCGGAAGACCGGCTGCGCTCGTTTCGAGCCGGCTACCAGGCCCACCTGACGAAGCCCGTCGATCCGACCGAGCTCGTCGCGACGATCGCGAACCTTGCGAAGCTCTCGGCTCCGCGAGACGAAGCGAGTTGACTGCGACCGGTGACGAGCGGCGCTTCGTCGTCGCCGACGCGAGCCCGCTGATCGGCCTCGCCGCGGCCGGCGCGTTCGCGCTGCTTCGCGAGCTCTACGGCACCGTCACGATCACCCGGATCGTGCTCGAGGAGGTGCGGGCCGGCGGCAGGCTGCCCGGCGTCGAGGAGCTCGAGGCCGCGCTCGCGGACGGCTGGCTCCGCGTCGCCCCGGCGCCGCCGGAGACGTGGCGCTACGCGGAGCTCGACGCGGGCGAGGCGAGCACGATCGCGCTCGCGCTCGAGAGCCGCGGCGAGCCGCTCGTGCTGATGGACGACCTGCGCGGGCGCGCGGTCGCGGAGTCGCTCGGGCTGCCGGTCGCCGACGTGCCGGCCGTGCTGCTCGCGGCAAAGGCTGCGGGCGCGATCGCGCAGGTGCGGCCGCACGTCGACCGGCTCGCGCGCCGCGGCTTCACGCTGCCGCAGGAAGCGATCCGCGCGCTGCTCGCCGCCGCCGGCGAAGCCTAGCGCACGCGCCGCGAATGCGCGGCGCTGCTACAGTAGCGATCGAATGCTTGCCTTGCGATCGTCGACCGCCGCCGTCCTGCTGCTCGCCGCCCTCGCCGCGTGGGGCCAGGCCGAATGGCGCGAGTACCCGAGTCTCGAACGGGGCTGGTCGCGCCGCTCGGACCTGCCGATGGAGCCGGGGCCTCCGGCGGAGTTCACCGTCGGCCGGTTGATGTTCCCGCAGGCGCGCCGCGGCTACGCGCTCGGTGTCGGCGGCGGGGACTGGCGCCGGGGCGGCACGGCGTGGACCGTCGACTACCCGGAGGGCGACCGCACGTTCGCCCGCGTGCTCGAGCGGCTGACGACGATCCACGTCCGCGCGGTCGAGCAGCCGGTGAACCTCGACGACGACATCGACGCGTTCTACTGGCCGTTCCTGATCTCGGGGCTCGTCGGCGCGTGGGATTTGACGGACTCGCAAGCGTCGAAGCTCCGCGAATATCTGCTCCGCGGCGGATTTCTGCTTTGCGACAGCTTCTACGGCACGTACGAGTGGGAAGGGTTCGTGCAGGGGATCCGGCGCGTGTTCCCGGACCGGCCGATCGTCGAGCTGCCCGACGATCACCCGATCTTCCACGCGGTCTACGACCTGACCGACCGGCCGCAGGTGCCGACCTGGCAGCACCTGCCGCACGGGTATCGCAACGACGGCAAGACGCCGCACTGGCGCGCGATCCTCGACGACGACGATCGCGTGATGGTCATGATCGCGTTCAACAACGACATCGCGGACGGCTGGCAGCGCGCGGACGAGTACCGCTACCCGTCGGAGGCCGCAAACCTCGCGCTGCGCCTCGGCGTGAACTTCGCCGTCTACGCCCTCTCCCACTAACCCCGAAGGAGCGACGCGCCGCGATTCTCTCGTTCCTTCGGTAGGAGCGGCTGTCCAGCCGCGACCCTCCTCTTCCCAAAGGTAGGAGCGGCTGTCCAGCCGCGACCCTCCTCTTTCCAAAGGTAGGAGCGGCTG
>CAYWGQ010000077.1:0-17055 GCA_964457725.1 uncultured Gammaproteobacteria bacterium | reverse complement strand
ATCTGGCCGTGCCCCGGAAGGCCGGTCTCGAGCCCGATATCGACGTTCCAATCCTCGTACGCGAGCATCCACGGCGCGTTCTTGATCTCGGGCTTCGGAATCATCGGCCCCGCCAGCATGTGCGTGTGGATCTCGTCGCCGGTCCGGTCGAGGAAGCCCGTGTTGATGAAGATGACGCGCTCGCTCGCGGCGCGGATGCACTCCTTCAGATTCACCGTCGTACGGCGCTCCTCGTCCATGATGCCGATCTTGAGCGTGTTGCGGTCGAGCCCGAACGCCTGCTCGACGCGCGCGAACAGCTCGCAGGACAGCGCGACCTCGGCCGGACCGTGCTGCTTCGGCTTGACGACGTACAGGCTGCCGGTGCGGCTGTTCCGCACCGCGCCCCCGCCGTCGAGGTCGTGCAACGCTGCGAGCGTCGTCAGCACGCAGTCGAGGAAGGTCTCCGGAATCGGTGCGCCGTCCGCGGTCGTGACCGCGTCGGTCGAGAGATGCGCGCCGACGTGACGGACCAAGAGCAGGCTGCGCCCGGGGAGCGTCAGCGAGCCACCATCCGGTCCCGTGTAGACGCGGTCCTGGTTCAGGCGCCGATCGACACGCTTCCCGCCCTTCTCGAACGACGCCGTGAGCTCGCCCTTCATGATGCCGCACCAGTTCCGGTAGACGAGCGTCTTGTCGGCCGCGTCGACCGCCGCAACCGAGTCCTCGAGGTCCATGATCGTCGTGATCGCGCTCTCGAGGACGACGTCCTTGATGCCGGCCGGATGCGAGCGGCCGATCGGATGCTCCGGATCGATCGCGAGCTCGATGTGCAGCCCGTGATGCTCGAGGAGCACCGCGGCGAGCCGCCCCTGCTCGACATAGCCGGCGAAGCGGGCCGGCTCCGCGAGCGTCGTGCGCCCGCCGCCGGAGAGCCCGAGCTCGAGCCGCCCTTCCCGGACGGCGATGTCGCGCACGTCCGCCCAGCGCCCCTGCGCGAGCGGCACGGCGCCGTCCAGGAACTCGTTGGCACGGGCGATCACGCGCTCTCCGCGCACGGGGTTGTAGCCGCCGCCGTTGCGCGCCGCGCCGCCGGTCTCCGGCACGGCGTTCGTGCCGTACAAGGCGTCGTAGAGGCTGCCCCATCGGGCGTTCGCCGCGTTCAGCGCATAGCGCGCATTGTCGACCGGCACGACGAGCTGCGGCCCCGCGAGCGACGCGATCTCGCGATCCACGTGCTCGGTCGTGACGGTGAACGGCCCGCCCTCGGGCACGAGGTAGCCGATCTCGCGCTGGAACGCCTGGTAGTGCTCGCCGTCGAGCGCCTTACCCCGCCGCTCCGCGAGATAGGCGTCGATCTTCGCTTGCAGGCGGTCGCGCTCCTCGAGCAGCTCGCGATTGCGCGGGCCGAGCTCGGCGACGATCGACCCGAGCGCGCTCCAGACACGCTCGGGCGCGATGCCGGTGCCCGGGGCGATCTCGTCGCGGACCAGGTCGTGCAGCAGCCGGGAGACTCTGAGGTTGCCGGCGGCGATGTAATCGGTCATTGGGATTTCTCTCGAGGAACTCGCTCAGCACCGATTCTAGCAACGGAAGCGCCGGGTGCCTTCCCGGGGGCGTGAAGCGCGACGGCGGCGGCGGACGGGCCCGCGACCGAGCGCCGCTCGCCCCGGTCTCGAAGAAATAGACGGCGGGCCGAAGCCCGCCGTCCGGTCCAGCCTCTTCGCGCCGCTAGAAAGCGACCTTCACGCCGACGTAAGCGCGCCTGCCGAGGATGTCGTAGTACTGCGCGTTCGTGTTGTCCGCGTTCACGTCATTCGCCCCGGGATTGCTGCCGACGATCGGCGGGTCCTCGTCGAACAGATTGTCGATGCCGCCGCGGAGCGAGACCCGGTCGTTGACCTGATACCCGGCGAACAGATCGAAGCGGTTGTACGAGTCCACGCCGAGAATCGTCGAGGTCGGCTGGCGCACCTTGTCCTGATTCTCGACGTCCGGCAGGTGGTACCACACGAGCCCGACGTTCGCCCTGCCGCCGTCGAAGTTGTAGCCGAAGGTCGTGTTCAACCGGTAGTCGTACTGGCCGCCCGGTAGAGCGATGCTCGTCGGTATGGTCGGCACCGTTCCCTTGTAGTCGAGAGACGGCTCCGTCGGCGAGTCCTGCATCTCGAACTTGTTCAGCACGCTGACCAGGGAGTTGACGAAAAAGGAGCCGCCGCTCTGCAAATCCTTCGCCCAGTTGACGGCGATGTCCACGCCCGACGTCTTCAGCGTGCCCTGGTTGACGAACGGCGCCTGAACCGTATCGCGCTCGCCGGTGAAGAAGTTCCGGCCGATCATGCGGCAGTACCCGCCCGGATCGTCGATCGACAGCGTCGGGTTGCTCACGCCGTCCGCGTTGAAGCACTGCGCGTAGACGAACACCGGGCTGATCGTCGAGATCGCGTCCGTGATCTCAATGTTGTACAGATCGATCGAAGCGGTCAGGTTCTCGATGCCGCCGACGCCGCCGAGCACGATGCCGAACGTCCACGTGTCGGCCGTCTCCGCCTGAACGGAAGGGTTACCCCGCTCGATCACGTTCTCGAGCGGGAAGAACGGCGCGCCGGGCCGGGCAAAGGTATTCGCCTGCTCGCTGCCGGGCGTGCCGAACGGCGTGTTCGGATGCCCGATCAGCTCGAAGCAGAGCTGCTGGATCTCGAGCCGCCGCGGATTCAACGTCGTGCCGGGAAACACCCCATCGCCGTTGCCCCACGGTGCCGATGTCGTATACGAGCAAGGATCGCTCGGCGCGAAGCCGACCGTCAGCATCGTCGGCCCCTGGAAGAGCTCCGCGGTGTTCGGGGCTCGGGTCGCGGACTGCAAGCCGCCGCGCAAGCGGATCCCGTCCGCCGGCGCGTAGTCGAACAGCGCTTTCCAGGTGTCGACGTTGCCGGCCTCGGTGCTGAACTCCGAGTAGCGATAGCCGAACTCGAGGTTGAAGCGCTGCGTGACCGGCACGAGCAGCTCGCCGTACGCCTCGCGAACGCTCATCTCGCCGTACGTGTTGTTCGACACGAACAGCCCGATCGGGTGATCGTTCACGTTCACGTCGTCGTTCAGCGGCTCGAAGCGGAAGGTGTTGTCGCGGTACGCCGCGCCCGCCGCGAAGCGGAGCTCGCCGGCGCGCATGTCCGCGATCTTGCCCTGCAGATTGAACTCGACGATGTCCTGAGTCAGCTTCGCCGAGCTCCGCCCCCGCATGTCCATCGACTCGAGGCAGCGCGGATCGGTGCTCTCGCTGCCGCCGAAGATCGGCAGGCCGGTCGCGCACTCGAGCACGTAGTTGCGCCCGATGATTTGGGTGCCCTGCCCGAAGTTCGGCGTCCGGGCGAGCATCTGGTAGCGCTGCAAGGAAGGCAGGTAGCGGTAGTCGTTGCGCGTATCCGTCTCGCCCGTCGAGGCGTACGCCTCCCAGGTCCAGTCGCTGTTCGCGAAAGTCCCCTGGAGGCCCGCCATCAGCTGGTAGACGTTGTTCGAGTTGTCCACCGTGAACGGCTCGCCCCAGAAGTCGATGCCGCGGAACAGCGCCCAGTCGCTGTCGGAGAGGTCCTCGACCCCGATCACGTTGCCTTCGTCGTCCCGGATCTCTCGCTGGCGCGAGTCGAGCAGGATCTGCAGCGCATCGGGGATCGTGCGATTGCCGTCGTTCGGCACGAGCGCCTGCCAGACGGTGATCGCCGGCGGGATACCGCCGGTCGTCGTGACCGTGTTGCTGCTGTAGGTCAGCTGCGCGAACGCAGTAATGTTGTCGGTCAGGTCGTACCGCGCTCGGCCGAACATCGAGCGCCGCTCCTGCGGCGTCGACGCCATCAACCCCTCGAACACTTGCCCGAGGTTGCCGTTCGGATTGATCCGCATGCCGGCATAGCCGTCGCCGAGGTCCGTGCTGCGGAACGGCCCGTTGTAGCCGCGCGCCCCCTGCAGGACGAACGGCGTGCCGTCCGGGTTGAAGTAGATCTCGTTGATCGAGTTGACGTTGATCGTCCCGGGGGCGAAGCCGTGAACCGCGAACACCTGGTCGACCGCGGCCTGAGTCGGCCGCGGTTGCCCGCCGCCGAACGAGAAGCCCGGAGCGAACAGAAATCCGCCCGCGACGGTGCCAGGCTCGTACCAGCCCTCGCGGAAGAACTCGCGGTCGCGCTGCCATACGGTGTCGCGATCGTAGTACTCCAGGCCGACCATCACGTTGCCGCGGCCGTCGGCCGAGTTCATGCCGAACAGCGACGTGAACCGGCGCTCCTGCCCGTCGCCTTCCGCGGTGATCGACGTCTGGTAGTCGAAGTCGACGCCCTCGAAATCGCTGCGGAGCACGAAGTTCACGACGCCCGCGAGCGCGTCCGGTCCGTACACGGCCGAGGCGCCGCCCGTGATCGTCTCGACGCGCTCGATCGCGGCCGCCGGTATCGTGTTCACGTCGACGATCAGCGCCGCGTTGGCCGGCTGCGGCCGGCGCCCGTCGACCAGGACCAGCGTGCGGTTCTGACCGATACCGCGCAGGTTCACGCTCGCGATGCCGAGCGAAGTGGTCGAGCTCGCCTGGCCGCCGGAGACGAACTGCGTGCCGGCGGGCATGAACTGCGGCATCTGGTTGAGCACCGACTCGATGCTGAGCGTGCTCGACTGCTCGAGCCGCGCGGCGTCGACCGTGACGATCGGGCTCGGGGCCGAGAAGTCGCGCCGGACGATGCGCGAGCCGGTGACGAGAACCTCCTCCAGGACTTCTTGCTGCGCGTCGGCAGACTCCGATAACAGGCTCGTGCCGAGAACGCTCGAGATCGTCGTCGCGAGCGCGCTCAGGCGCGGAATGGAATGCGCTTCCAAGGACATGGTTGACCTCCCCTCTCGTGTTGCGGAAACCCCGCGTTGCCCAAACGGCACAGGCCGGCCGCAAGGCCGTATCGACTAACTATCGCTCCCCCGCGCCTGTTGCCGATTTGGAACTATCGTATTTATGTCAGATTCTGGTAGCGCGGGCTACCCCACTAGCAACACCAGTCCATTGGACGCGTCTATTCGAGCCGGAGGGGAACCCCGAAACGGCGGGCCGGGACGCAGGACGCGCTGGCGCGCGAGCCGCGACCGGGGCGCCGCGGCGCAGGGGATTACCTGATCGAGATCTTGTGGAGCACGCCGATGTCGCCCCGGACGAAAACATTGAAGGCGAGGCACCAACGGTCCTCCGACGACTCGTTCGGATCGACCGAATGCGTAACGACCGACGGAAACAGGCAGACGTCGTTCGTCTTCGGCGTGTACCCCCAGCTCTTGCAGTTGTAGATGTTGAAGGCATCCATATCGAGATCGAGCGCCGGGGGGAAAGGAACGAGGCTAAGCACCGGCCGGTGGAAAACGATGTCTCCCCCGTTCTCGGGCACCTTCAGGTAGAGCACGCCGGAGATCAGCGAATTGTTGTGCACGTGCGGGCCCGCCGCTTGTCCGCGGCGATAAATGTTGACCCACGAGTCGGTGATGTAGAACTCGATGCTCCTGCTGACCGCGAGCACTTGCCGCGTGTAGAGCTCGAGCTCGCGGGTCACGATCGCGCGCACGGCATCGAACTCGGGGCGATCGAGAACGCGCTTGTCGGTGGAGCTCAGGAAGTTGTAAGCGCCGGTCGGCAGGCTCGACGAGTACTCGAGCGAGGTCACGTCCGGCTTCGCGAAGTCGCCGACGTTGTTGACGTACACCGGCGTCGAGAACAACGGATAAACGGCTGGATTGCTCATGCTCCCTCCGCGGGGAATGACGAGCCGCACGTTAGAGTGACGCCATGGGGCGTGACGCCTCCGGGCACCCGGCTGTCGATTCAGACGAAATCGATGTCCACGGTCTCCTGAACGACGCCGTAGCCTAGCCGCTGACATATCGCATAGGCTGCGGAATTCGACGGCTCGAGGCAGAAGTACGAACGGCTCATGCCGCGCTCGAGCAGGCGCCGGCTGAACGCGTCGACGATCGCAGCGGCGTAACCGCGCTCGCGATGTGCGGGCGGCGTATAGAGCACGCCGATTGCGGCAGCATCGCGCGTCTCGCGAAGCACGCCGAGCATGCACCGCGGACCGCCGTCCTCCCAGACGTACAACTGCTTCCTTGCGACGAGCTCGACGCAGAGTCTCCCGTCGAGCGCGCCGAGACCGCTCTCCGCCGCGAACGCCGCGCCCCACTGCCAGGCCAGATCCCGCTCGTCGGCAGTGACGAGCCGCAGCGCTCCCCGCGGCGGGTTGCCGGACGGCACGATCGCCTTGTGCATCAGCAGGTGCTGACGCGATTGCACCGTCCAACGCACTCCTCGGCGCTCGGCCCATGCGGACGCGATCGCGCTCGCAGCGGGCTCCGGCCCCGCGACGCCGGTCAACGCGGCATAGACCTCGGAGACGCTGTCGACGACCAATGGGACCGCCGCGAGCGGCATCGCCGTGATCCCCAGACGATAAGGCGGCGTACGGAATGCGCAGCCGACGATCGCGTCCCCCTGCTCCACGGTGGCCCAGTACAGCGGCCGTTGGAAGGAGGAATCGTCGCGCACCGTGAAGCGCGCGCTTTGCAACGCCATCGCATGCCTGATCTCGGCACGCAGCAACCACGCTTCGGCCCGCGCGAGGAACGCCGCGGCGTCCGCGTGCATCCGAAGCCGCAGGGCCGGCGCGGTCGACGAGATCCGACCCGCACCGAGCTCCATCAGCCGACTCGCTCCGCCCGCGCGTTCAGCGCCGGACGATTGCGGACGAACTGCGACATGATCCACTTCTCGCCGTTGGCCGGCGGCCGACCGCCGTGAACCATCCGCGTGTCGGGCTTGCCGTCGGGAAGCGCGTTCACGAAGAAGAGCCCTTCGCGCCGCCGGCCTTTGTGACGCAGGCCGAGCACTGGGAACTCGGTCTCGCCGCCGACGTAGTCGTCGTTCAGATAGACGAGGAAGGTGATGATCCGCTCGCCTCGGCGCCTGACCTCCTCCTCGTAGCTCGGGATCTTCGGGTTCAGGAAATCGAAGTGATCGGTGATCTGCTGCCCGACTTCGTAATGCAGGACGGTCGGGCCTTCCATGTTCCGGACCGGCAGGCCCACCGCAAGCGCCATTCGATGCTGGATCGCGATCTGCACGACGTCCGCATCCATCAGGTCGAACCCGGCGGCGCTGTTCGTGCGCATCTGGTGCTCGACGTCGCCGCCGCGTGCAGGATCGTAGACCAACGCGCGCTTCAGGCGGCCTTTCGCCCGAGCGATCAGCCAGTCGCAGGCCTCGTCGGTCACGAAATCGGCGAAACACCTGACGGCCGGGCGCTCGCACAGCGTGACGCCGCGCGGCGGCTCGAGCCAGGACCTGAGATCGATCCGCTCGGCGATGGAGTGCCAGCCGTCGCTCGGGCGGTTCGCGAACGGCGCCGATCCCGCAAGAACCGCGAGCTGACTGCCCGCCGACTCCGAGCCCTGCTCCGCAGCTCGGACGAGCAGGCGAAGCGCAAGACCCCAGTTCTGCTCCGTGTACGCACCGAGCGCAGCGAGTGTCGCGAGCCGTTCCGCCGCCTCCGGGCTGCCGGCGCGCATCGCATCGCCCAACAAGCGCACGCCGTCCTCGGGCAGCAACGGCGCTCGGTCGCCGATGACGAGACGCTTCGCGAGCTCCGTCATCGCCTCGACGTCCCCGGCATTCGCCGCGCGCGCGAGCGCGTCTATCGCCGCGTCGTGATCCCCCGCCGCATCGTGCTGCGCGGCCAGTGCTAATGCTCCGTCCATCGACGTCGCCTCGGCTCTTCGAGCATGGATGCAGGGCCGATATTGACATCGGACGCCGCCGCGTGTCGATTAGAGCTTGTCATCAGCACGTCCCGCCGCCCGTGATCTCCAACGCCGTCCTGCTGTTCTTCGTGATCGATCCGTTCGGGCTCATCCCGCTCTACGCGTCGATCCTGCGGAAGGTGCCGCCCGAGCGGCGGACACGGGTCCTCGTCCGCGAGCTCCTGATCGCGCTCGTCGCGCTGATCGTATTCCTGTTCGCAGGCAAGCACGTGCTCGCGGCGCTGCACATCTCGGCACCGGCGCTCGCCATCGCCGGCGCCTTGATTTTGTTCCTGATCGCGTTACCGATGATCTTCCCGTCGATCAAGCTCAGCCTCGAGAGCGAGGTCTCCCCGGATCCGTTCATCGTGCCGCTTGCGACGCCGCTCTTCGCGGGTCCGTCCGCGCTCGCGTTCGTGATGCTGATGGGCAGCAGCGGCGAGGCGACCGCGTGGCTCGAATGGCTCGGCACGGTGCTGATCGCGTGGGCAGCGGCCTCGGCCGTGCTGCTGCTCGGCAACGCGCTCACGTCGCTGCTCGGTCCGCGCGGCCTTGTCGCAATCGAGCGACTAATGGGCATGTTTCTGGTCGCGATCGCGGTCGAGATGCTCTTGTCGGGCATCACCCGTTACATCGAGACGGCCGTTTGACGTCCGCCCTCTCCGATTCGCTGGAAACGTCGTATATTGAGACCATCCAGGGACGGCCGGAGAGCCACACGCGCGCGATGCCGAAGCCGGAGCGAATCGGGACGGTGCGCCACCAGCAGGCGATCGCGGCCGAGCTCGCGGCGCCGGCGGACGGGCTCTTCCGCACGCTCTTCGAGAATCTCCCGAATCCGAGCTACATCTGGCAGCGGAGCGGCGACGATTTCGTGCTGGTCGACAGCAATCGCGCCGCGCAGACGCTGTCGTTCAGCGAGGTCCGCCCGCTGATCGGCCGAGGCGTCGTGGAGCTGCAGGCCGGCAACCTGCACGACCTGCGTTCGGACCTGCGCGAATGCCTGCGGACGAGAACCGTGATTCGCCGCGAGGTCGACCACCGGTACATCGCGAGCGGCGCCGTCCGGCGGCTCGTGCTGACGATCGTGCCGCTCCGGGACGACGTCGCGGTGCTCCATACCGAGGACGTGACCGACCAGCGCGCGGCGGAGCACGCGTTGCGCGAGAGCGAGCGGAAGTACCGGACGATCATCGACACCGCGAACGACGGCGTCTGGGCGGTAGACGCCGAGGACCGAACGACGTACGTGAACGAGCGCATGGCGGAGCTGCTCGGCTACCGCGTCGACGAGATGATCGGCCGCCCGTCCCTCGATTTCATCGACGAGCGCCAGCACGAGGCGGCCCGCGCCGCGCAGGAGCGCCGCCGTTCCGGAACGAAGGAGCAGTTCGACTTCGAGCTGCGGCGGCGCGACGGCTCGCCGCTCTGGGTCGCCGTCTCGGCGGCGCCCGTGCACGACGAGCACGGCCGTTACGCCGGCGCGATCGCGATGCTGTCCGACGTCAGCGCACGTCGCCGGACGGAGCAGGCGTTGCGCGAATCGGAGACGCGCGTGCGCGCGCTGCTCGACGCGAACCCGGACACGATCGTGCGCGTCTCGCGTGACGGCGAGTATCTCGACATACGCGCGCGGCCCGGCGCGGAGCCGTTCCTGCCCGTCCCGCAGCGCGAGTTCATCGGCCGGAACGTGCGCGATCTCTTCGACGCGGAGTTCGCTCGCCAGCACGAGAAGCACCGGCACGCCGCCCTCGAGACGGGACGCGTGCAGCTCTGGGAGTACGTCCGCTCGTTCAACGGCCACGTCCGCCACCTCGAGGCGCGCTTCGTGAAGAGCGGCGAGGACGAGGTCGTCGTCACGCTGCGCGACATCACCGAGCGCGTCGAGCTCGAGCAGGAGGTGATCGGCAGCGTCGAGCGGGAGCGCGCGCGCGTGGGCCATGACCTGCACGACGGTCTCGCACAGCTGCTGACCGGCATCAAGCTGCTGCTCGAGCCGCTGAGGGATCGGCTCGCAGGTGAAAACTCGCGGCACGTCGACACGGTGGAGCGCGCGGTCGAGCTCGTCGGGCAAGCGATCGCGGACACTCGGGAGCTCGCCCGGGGCTTGAGCCCGATGCCGCCGAGCGCGGCGTTCACGGATGCGCTGCGCGAGCTCGCCGAGCAGAGCGCGCGGCTCCTCGGCGTGCGCTGCCTGCTCTCGGAAGACTCGTTGCCCGCTCAGCTGAACGGGACGGTCGCGATGCACCTGTACCGGATCACGCAAGAAGCGATCACGAATGCGGCCCGCCACGGCCGGGCGACGGAGATCCGAATCGACTGCTCGGTGCGCGACGAGCGGCTCGTGCTCACCGTAGCCGACAACGGCATCGGGCTTGCGCCGGACAGGCCGGAGGGAATGGGCCTGCGGATCATGCAGTACCGAGCACGCAGCGTCGGCGGCGAGCTCTCCGTCACGAATCGCGCCGAAGGCGGCGCGGTCGTGACGTTCTCCTGCTCGCTCGACGCGATCGCGCGCTGAGCGCTCGGCGGGGCGAGCTCAGCCGGCGGCGATGACGGTCTCGCCGCCCATGTACGGCCGGAGCGCCTCCGGGATCGCGATCGATCCGTCCGCCTGCTGATAGTTCTCGAGCACCGCGATCAGCGCGCGCCCGACCGCTACGCCGGAACCGTTCAGCGTATGCACGGGCTCGGGCTTGCCGGTCTCGGGATTGCGCCACCTCGCCTGCATCCGCCGCGCCTGAAACGCTTCGCAGTTGCTGCACGAGGAGATCTCGCGGTAGCGCTGCTGACCCGGCAGCCAGACCTCGATGTCGTACGTCTTCGCCGAGCCGAAGCCGGTGTCGCCTGCGCACAGCGTCACGACGCGGTACGCGAGCCCGAGCCGCTGGAGAATCGCTTCGGCATGGCGGACGAGCTGCTCGAGCGCATCGTAGGAGTCGGCCGGCCGCACGATGTGCACGAGCTCGACTTTCTCGAACTGATGCTGCCGGATCATGCCGCGCGTATCCTGGCCGTGCGCGCCCGCCTCCGAGCGGAAGCACGGCGTGTGCGCAGTCAGCTTAAGCGGCAGCGCCTCCGCGTCGAGGATGCTGTCGCGGACGGTGTTCGTCAGCGGCACTTCCGCCGTCGGTATCAGCATCAGCTTCGAGTCGCCGGCGACGGCAAATAGATCCGCGGCGAACTTCGGCAGCTGACCGGTCCCGTAGAGCGCGTCCGGCAGCACGAGATACGGCACGTACGTCTCGACGTAGCCGTGCTCGCGGGTGTGCACGTCGAGCATCAGCTGGATCAGCGCGCGATGCAGCCGCGCGACCGCGCCTCGCAGCAGCACGAATCGGCTGCCGGAGATCTTCGCGGCGGTCTCGAAGTCGATCATGCCGAGCCGGCGGCCGAGCTCGATGTGGTCGAGCGGCTCGAAGTCGAGCTTCGGCGGCTCGCCGACACGGCGGACCTCGACGTTGGACGTCTCGTCCGCGCCGTCGGGGACGGAGTCGTGCAGCAGATTCGGCAGACCGGCGAGGAAGTCGTCGAGCTCGGCCGTGACCTTACCGAGACGCTCCTCCGCGGCCGCGAGCCGGCCGCCGAGGTCCGCGACCTCGCGCTTCAGCTGCTCGGCATCGCCTCCGGCGGCCACCGCGCGGCCGATCGCCTTCGAGCGCTCGTTGCGCTCGCGGCGGAGCCCCTCCACTTCGACCTGGACGCGCTTCCTTTCCTCCTCGAGCGCACGATAGCGCTCGCGATCGAGCACGAAACCGCGCCGCGCGAGATTGCGCGCGACCGCGTCGAGATCCTGCCGTAACGCTCTCGGATCGAGCATTTCCGTCTAGTCCTGCAATACGAAAGTCGTCAGGCGAGCAGCCGCCGCTCGAGCCGCTGCACCCAGCCTTCGAGGAGCCACGCGGACAGCACGAGCCCCGTCAGCACGCCGCTCGCATTCGCGGCGATGTCGCGAGGATCGAACGACCGCGTCGCGGTCATGCCCTGCAGCAGATCGAGCGTCGCGCCGAGCGCGAACAGCACGAGCGCGATCAGGCCGTGGAACGACCGGCGATAGAGTCCTGCGAACCACACCATCAGCACGAAATAGGAGCCAGCGTGCAACAGCTTATCGCTGACGGCCACGCTGCGCAGCGTCGTCCCGGGAATCAGGCTGCCGGCGCAAACCGCCGCGACGAGCAGCCAGCCGAGCCCGACCCACAGCCACGGGTAGCGAAAGGCGAGCACGGAGCCGTTATCCGTCCGCGCCGATCACGTCGACGCCGGGAGGCGGCCGGAACTCGAAGAGCTCCGGCGGCAGCGCCGGATCGAGCACCGGCTCGAGGAGCTCGACGCGTGTGACCTGGCCGAGCCCGTCGGTCAGCTCGATCCGGCGGGGCACCCGGCCCGAGAAGCCGATCCGCACGGCGCTGAAGTCGGCGCCGTCGAGCGCGGGCTCGAGCTCCACCCAGTCGAGCCCGTCGAACGTGAAGCTGCCGACGATCTCGAAGCTCTCGCGCACCGCCTCGTCACCCGAGAGCAGCAAAGCAGGGCTCGCGCCTTGCGACTCGTCGAGCGGCGCGACGGTGACCTGCTCGAGCTCGACGTCGTGAATCCAGACTCGGTCGCCGTCCGCGACGATCAGCTGCTCGAACGGCGCATCGTAGCGCCAACGGAAGCGGTTCGGGCGCTCGAGCGCCATCGAGCCGCGGGACGCCTCGATCAGCTCGTTGTCCGCGGACCAGAGCTCCTGCTCGAAATCCGCGCGCAGCGATCGTACCGACGCGATGAACGCCTCGTACGCGGCGCGGCCGTCGCCGTCGGCCGTTTGGGCGGCGGAAGCGTGAACGAGCACGAGGGCGGCAGCGCACGCCCCGAGGCCGGCGCGATCAATCCTCCGGCGGCGGCGGCGCAAGCACTTCCCTGAAGCCGTTCGACTGCAGACTGCCAACGATGCCCGCCTCCTCCATGGTCTCCACCATCCGTGCCGCGCGGTTGTAGCCGATCTTCAGCCGCCGCTGGATGCCCGAGATCGATGCCTTGCGCGTCTCGGTCACGATTCGGACGGCCTGATCGTAAAGCGGATCCTGCTCCCCGTCCAACTCGCCGAGCGGCGCGGCTTCGCCGGGCAAGCTCTCGCCTTCGTTCTGGTCGAGGATGTTGTCGATGAACGACGGCGGACCCATCGCACGCAACGCCTTCACGACCGCGTGCACCTCGTTGTCCGAGACGAACGCACCGTGGATCCGCACCGGCATCGACGTGCCGGGCGGCAGGTACAGCATGTCGCCGTGACCGAGCAGATGCTCGGCGCCGATCTGATCCAGGATCGTCCGCGAATCGACCTTCGCCGAGACCTGGAACGCGATTCGCGACGGGATGTTCGCCTTGATCAGGCCGGTGATCACGTCGACGGACGGCCGCTGGGTCGCAATGATCATGTGAATGCCCGAGGCGCGGGCCTTCTGTGCGAGCCGGGCGATCAGCTCCTCGACCTTCTTGCCGACCATCATCATCATGTCGGCGAGCTCGTCGATGATCACGACGATGTACGGCAGCGGCTCGAGCGCCGGCGCCTCCTCGCCCTCCGAGGTCGGCGTGAACGTCGGGTCGCGCAGCACCTCGCCGCGCTCCTTCGCCTCCGCGATCTTTTTGTTGTAGCTCGAGAGATGGCGGACGCCCAACCCGGCCATCAGCGCGTAGCGGCGCTCCATCTCGGCGACGCACCAGCGGAGCGCGTTCGCGGCCTGCTTCATGTCCGTGACGACCGGCGCGAGCAGATGCGGGATGCCCTCGTAGACGGAGAGCTCGAGCATCTTCGGATCGATCATGATCAGCCGCACGTGCTCGGGCGTCGACTTGTAGAGGAGGGACAGCACCATCGCGTTCAACGCGACGGACTTACCCGAGCCGGTCGTGCCGGCGATCAAGAGGTGCGGCATCCGCGCGAGGTCCGCGACCATCGGATGGCCGGCGATGTCCTTGCCCAGCGCAAGCGTCAGCGGCGACTTCAGCTCGTCGTAGACCTGCGACTTGATGATCTCGCCGAGCGCGACGACCTCGCGAACCTCGTTCGGAATCTCGAGGCCGACGTACGGCTTTCCCGGGATGATCTCGACGACCCGCACGCTGACCGTCGCGAGCGAGCGAGCGAGGTCCTTCGCGAGATTGCTGATCTGGCTGCTCTTCACGCCGGGCGCCGGCTTCAGCTCGAACCGCGTGACGACCGGTCCCGGATGCACCGCGACGACCTCGGCCTCGACGCCGAAGTCGCGTAGCTTGATCTCGACGAGCCGCGACATCGCCTCGAGCGACTCGGCCGAGTAGCCGCCCTCGCGCGGCGGCGGATCGTCGAGCAGCGCGAGCGACGGCAGCTCGCTCGAGGCGGGCGGCTCGAACAGCGGCACCTGCCGCTCGCGCTCGAAGCGCTCGCTGACCTCGAGCTTCTCGATCGTCGGCTCGATCCGCGGTGCAGCGGGCTTCGCCTTCGCCCGCGTCTTCGTGACGACCTCGTGGCGCTCGGCGCGGGCGCGACGGCCCTGCAGCCAGATCTGGACCCGATTCGCGAGGATGTTGATCTCGGTCAGCACGCGGAACACGAGCCGGCCGGTGTGATCCATCACCGCGAGCCACGAGACCCCCGTCGCGAGCGATACCGCCGCGAGCCACAGCACGAGGAGCAGCAGCGTCGCTCCGAGCAGCCCGAGCACCTGTGCGAGCCCGAGACCGACGAGCTGGCCGAGTATGCCGCCCGCGGTCTCGCGCATCGCCGGCGCATCGAAGTGCAGCGTCGCGAGGCCGCAGCTCGTCGCGATCGTCAGCAGGAACCCGGCCGAGCGGAACAGCAGCGTCGCACGGCCGGCCGGCGCCGTCCGGCTGCGAAAGAGCAACACGCCGCCGAGCAGCACGAGCACCGGGAACAGGAACGCGGGCTGGCCGAACAGCAGGAACGCGACGTCGGCGAACCACGCGCCGGCGGGCCCCATCCGATTCGTCACGGCGCGGTCGCCGCCGACGACGCTGAACGCCGGATCCTCGGGGCTGTAGGAGAGCAGCGCGAGCAGCAGGATCAACGCGACGCCGGTCAGTATCCAGAACGCCGACTCGCGCAGTCCGCGGATGCGCGGCACGAAGAACCCCTCGAACACCGCGTTGTCTCTGGTTCTGCTCAAGTTCTGTCGCAGCAAATTCGCTTAATCGGCTGATTATACGCGTCGAGCCTGACGAGCAAAGCGTGGGGTACCATGAGCGCACGGAACCGAGAACCGATCGATACGACGGATCGCGCAACGCGCGTCATGACACTCGCTTTGCAAAGGCTTTCGAGCGTGCGGGCTATCCCGCCCGCCGAATGGGATCGCGTCGCCGGACCGAGCCCGTTCGCGCGCCACGCGTTCCTGCTCGCGCTCGAGGAAAGCGGCTCGATCGGCCCCGGCACCGGCTGGGAGCCCGCGCATCTCGCCGCGCGCGACGCGCGCGGCACGCTCGTCGGCCTTCTTCCTCTTTATATAAAGCACGATTCGTTCGGCGAGTTCGTCTTCGATTGGGGCTGGGCCGACGCTTACGAGCGGACCGGCCGCGCCTACTACCCGAAGCTCGTAACCGCGATTCCGTTTACGCCCGCGACCGGCGAGCGCGTGCTCGTCGCGCCCGATGCCGAGCGCGCGACCGTCGCCGCCCTGCTGATCGACGGCGCCCGCGCGTTCGCAGAGGAGCTCGACGTCTCCTCCTGGCACGTGCTGTTTCCGGCGGAGCACGAGCTGCCGCTGTTCGCCGGCTTGCTGCTCCGCAAGAGCTGCCAGTTCCACTGGCGAAACGACGGCTATCGGGACTTCGACGACTTTCTCGGCCGCTTCAGCTCCGAGAAGCGCAAGAAGGCCCGACGCGAGCGGCGGCGGATCGCCGAGGCCGGCATCCGCTTCGAGCGGCTGCCCGGCGACGCGCCGAGCGCCGCCGAGTGGGACGCGATCTTCGCGTTCTACGCGCGCACGTTCCTCCGCCGCGGCCGGATGCCGTACCTGAACCGCCAGTTCTTCGACCTGGTCGCAGCCTCGATGCCCGAGAGCCTTCTGATCGTCCTCGCCCGGCACGGCCGGCAACCGATCGCGGCAGCGATCTGCTTCCAGAGCCCGACGGCGCTGTACGGGCGCTACTGGGGCAGCGCGGCCGACTTCCACAGCCTGCATTTCGAGACGTGCTACTACCAAGGCATCGAGCATTGCATCGAGCGCGGGCTCGAGCTCTTCGAGCCCGGCACGCAGGGTGAGCACAAGATCGCGAGGGGTTTTTCGCCGACCGCCACGTGGTCGTGCCATTGGCTGCGGGATCGGGCGCTGCGCCGCGCAGTCGAGACGTTCCTGAAACGGGAGACCCGGCACGTCGACGCGTACATGGAAGACCTCGACGACCACGTGCCGTATCGCCGGGCGCCGCAGGCCGCGCCGCGATGAGCGGCATCCACTGGCTCGAGCGCGGCGGCGCGGCCGACGCGTTCCCGCCGGTCGGCCTCGCGCTCCGGGAACCGAACGGGCTGCTCGCGGCCGGCGGCGACCTGCGTCCCGAGCGGTTGCTCGCCGCGTACCGCCGCGGCATCTTTCCGTGGTACGAGGAAGGCCAACCGATCCTCTGGTGGAGCCCCGACCCTCGTGCGGTGCTCTACCCGCACGCGCTGCGCGTGTCGCGGAGCCTGCGCCGGACGCTCAAGCGCGGCGGGTTCGAGGTCACGGTCGACCGGGCATTCGCGGCGGTCGTCGCGGGCTGCGCGTCGCCTCGTCCGGGCGCGGTCGGCACGTGGATCACGCCCGAGATGGCGGCAGCGTACGGCACGCTCCACCGGCTCGGCTGGGCGCACTCGATCGAGACGTGGCGCGACGGCGTGCTCGTCGGCGGGCTCTACGGGGTAGCGATCGGCCGTGTCTTCTTCGGCGAGTCGATGTTCTCGCGGGTCACGGACGCGTCGAAGGTCGCGCTGGTCGGCCTCGTCCGCAGGCTCGAGGCTCGCGGCTTCGAGCTGATCGACTGCCAGGTCGCCTCCGAGCACCTCGCGAGCTTGGGCGCGGTCGAGCTACCGCGGCGGGTGTTCCTCGAGCGGCTCGCGGCGCTCTGCGAGCCGGCCGGACAGCCGGCCTCCTGGCGCGAGGATTGACGCCCCCCGCCTTCCCCTCCCAACCCCTCCGCGCCGCGACTGGTCGGCCTCCGCGCCGCAGAACGTGCGCTAACGCTGCAGGCCCTGATGTGCATCGCCCCTCCGAGGAGTGTCGCGCGCAGGGATGCGCGCGC